>JAISCQ010000272.1 GCA_031265445.1 Bacteroidales bacterium | reverse complement strand
CTCGCTCGAAGCGACAAAATGGCAGCATATTGTGTTTTTCAGGACTTTTCTCAACTAAACCGCGACCATGACGACAGGGAAAACAGGAAATCGAATATGAATTACTACTGTCTGATATTGCTGCACCCACACAAAACATTATAGAACCAAAAAAAAATATTATATTTGGGCGAAATTTCAAACCGCGCTATTCCCTCCTCATTTACTTGCTTCGTGCGCGAGATCACTAAGTTGGGGGAGCCAGGGTAGCTTTAAAATCACATCATGATGCAGACAGGAAGAACATATATCGGTTTATTGGCGGGGCTTCTCGCCATTTGTTCGGTAGCTGTGGCGCAACCGGGCGAGAAACTTATCAAGGTGAATATTGCACCGCAACATGCCGACTGGGTGTACAAACCCGGCGAACCCGTCAAATTCGATGTCTCGGTTACCCGGAACGATGTATTGTTACCGAATGTCGAAATCAGTTATGAAGCCGGTCCCGAGATGTTGTCACCAGTGAAAAGGGACAGGCAAACGCTTCAGGACGGGAAAGCCGTTATTGACGCAGGTACAATGAAAACAGCCGGATTCCTGCGTTGTCGCGTATATGCCAGATACGATGGGAAAAATTACGAGGGCCTGGCAACAGCTGCATTTAGCCCCGAAACCATACAACCGACCACTGCCTTGCCGGCCGATTTTGTACAGTTTTGGGAAAAGGCCAAATCCGAACTGGCCGATATTCCGCTGGACGCACGCATGACCCTGCTTCCCGAACGCTGTACCGGAAAGGTGAATGTATATCATGTGAATATTCAAAACTACCAGAATGTCAGGTTATATGGCATCCTGTGCGTACCGAAAGCTCCGGGCAGGTATCCCGCCATATTGAAAGTGCCGGGAGCGGGTGTCCGCCCTTATTATGGCGATGTGGCCGGCGCCGAAAAAGGCGCCGTTACGCTTGAAATTGGTATCCACGGTATCCCGGTGACTATGGAGCCCGGCGTTTATACGGATTTAGGAAGAGGGGCGCTGAACGGCTATTTTACCTGCAACCTCGACAATAAGGACCGCTATTACTACAAACGTGTGTATCTGGGTTGTGTGCGTGCAGTCGATTTTATTTTCAGCCTTCCCGAATTTGACGGTTCCAATATGGTTGTGTCGGGAGGTAGCCAGGGCGGGGCTTTGGCTATTGTAACCGCCGGACTGGACAGCCGTATCAAAGGTTTGGTATCATTCTATCCTGCCCTTTGCGATCTTACAGGTTATTTGAACGGGCGTGCAGGAGGATGGCCGCACATGTTCAATGACCCGACACACAATACGCCCGCTAAAACAGAAGCATCCAGATATTATGATGTAGTTAACTTTGCCCGCCAGGTAAAGGTTCCCGGCTTTTATTCGTGGGGATACAACGATGTAACCTGCCCGCCCACATCCATCTATTCGGCTTACAATGTAATCAAAGCGCCGCGTACATTATACCTGATAGAAGAAACCGGACACTGGACCTATCCCGAACAGTGGGAAAAGTCGACGAAATGGATATTTGACTCATTTAAACGTTAATGCGCCTGTAACGTTAGAACGTTATAAACGCTCTGTTGTGAACGTCTTATTTGTCGTCCAGGGAGAGGGGCGCGGCCACATGACCCAGGCTATAGCCTTGGCAGATATGCTGCGGAGAAACGGCCACCGGGTTGTGGAAGCGCTGATAGGCTGTAGCGAAATGAGACAGACGCCCGATTTTTTTCAGGAGCAGATCCAGGCGCCTGTACAAGCCTTTACAAGCCCCAATTTTTTGAAAACAAACGATAACAAGCATTTCAGAATTTGTCGGAGCATTGTATACAACCTGCAACGAAAACGCAGAAAGGCGTATTTTGACAGTATCCGTTTTATTGCACGCCGTATCGACGAGTTACAGCCGGACCTGGTAGTCAATTTTTACGAAATGCTTGCCGGGTTGGCATACTGCCGCTACAGGATGCCGGCGCCGGTGATCTGCGTAGCGCACCAGTTCATGTTTATACATCCGGAGTTTGCTTTTTCGCACCGCTTAACTTTTCCACACCGTCTGCTCAGGTTATATACCCGGATTTGCCGTTTGCGTACCGGTAAATGCCTGGCGCTTTCGTATGCACAGGCGCCGGACGTTCCCGGAAAAAAACTCTTCGTGGCGCCTCCCCTGTTACGGAATGACGTGCTGCATTTGCAGCCCCAAAAGCAACCCTTTCTTTTGGGATATATTCTCAATCACGGTTTTGCGGATGAAATCACGCAATGGCATGCGCGACATTCCGGAACCGAGGTGCATGTCTTTTGGGACAAGCCGGATGCTCCCGAAGCATATACGATTCATCCCAACTTGACCTGTCACCGGCTGAATTATCAACTATTCACCGAAATGTTAGGTAATTGTTCGGCTTTTTTCTGCACAGCAGGGATTGAGGCTGTGTGTGAAGCTTTATACCTGAACAAGCCCATATTGGTGGTTCCCGCGCATGGCGAACAGCAGTTGAATGCCGATTATGCCGCGCATGCCGGTGTGATGACAGCCAGGTCGTTCGATTTGGATCCGTTGCTGGAAAAGATTTCGAGACCTGTGCATCACAATGCTTTTAAAGAATGGGCGGACAAGTCGGAAGAAATGATCATGAAGCTTCTGGAGCTGTAAAACGGGAAAAGACTTGAAGCCGGCGGGACAGGCTATCCTGGACGGGAAAATAGCAGGAGTCCTGTCTGCCAAAAAAAATATATTCTAATCGGGCCTCATGCCGCCATCAGGAAATCCGCCGGGAGGAGGGCCGCCGCCTTCGAACCTGCGGGGCATGCCATCGCCGGGCATCCTGTCGCGTGATCTGTCCTGCTGCTGGTTGCCGCCAAACGAATTGAAGCGGTACATGAAGCTAACCATCACAAACTGTCCCAATATGTTCGAACGTACATCCTCCACATAGTTATCGGTGGTCGTACGCGTGTAGCTCTTATTCTCCTTCAGGATGTCGTAGATACTCAACTTGATGGTTCCACGCTTGTTTTTGAATAGCTGTTTTGAAATATCGGCGCTCCAGAGAGTCATGTCGCGGTTGTAGCTGTCGCCGTAACCTCTGTAGAAATTGTAATTGATATTGCTGGTCAGGATGACGCTCCACGGCAGGTTGAGGAAAAGTTCGCCTCCCACGCGATGGTTGAAATAATCGGTGGTTGCCTGGTCCTGCAACGAATAATTGGCGCGATTGTAGCCTAACCGGTACGATCCGCCTAATTCCAGCCAGTCGTTACGGTAGGTCAGTCGGAGCATTTCGTTGACGCCCGTATTCCTGGTACTGTTCTCCAGTTCGTTCGAATAGTTGACGCTGTTGCCATAGTTCCCCGACAAGGTATTGCTGAACGAAAACTTGGTTTTCGGTATCGGCAGGTTCATCATCACGCTGGCATTGATGTTGTACACGCCATTCACGTTCACCGGTTTCACAATCTGTTTGCCTGTTTCATCGTAAGTGCTCGAATTGACAATACTGTTGTTGGTGGTGTTCAACGACAGTGACATCAGGAACGTGCGAAAGTTATCCGGGTTGAAGTTATTATATGTCGCTGTCAGGGAGTGCCGGAAAGCCGGTTTCAGGCTGGGGTTACCCTTTTGTTCGTAGAGAGGATCGGTATTGTCGGCCACCGGCTGCAACTGCTGTATGGAAGGCTGCTGCGTGGTACCGCGATAATCGAAACGCAGCATGTTTTGCCGTGACACACCGTAAGTAAAGTTGGCTGTGGGCGAGAAATTCAGTACGTTTTGCGTCAGGGGGGCGTCTTCGTTGGGCCAGGTGATGCTGGTGAGCGACGATGGCTGTATGCCCGCGCCCAGTGTATAACTGTACTTGTCGCGGCGTGTGTTGAAACGGATATTGGCTTGATGGTTGACATAAATGTTTTCGTAACGGCTCGAATAGGCCGTATCGAGGACATCGTACGCGTCGGTTACCCTGTTGTAGTCATACGTCTGTTTTTCCGATTTGGTATTGTTACGGCTGTACTGGTACGAAAATTCCAGGAACCGGTTGTCGCCTACAGGCTCGATATACGATGCACGTATGCTGTAATTATAACCATGGTTATTGTTGGTATATAGCTGGTTCACCGTATCGGTTACCCAGATGTTCGCCGCATTGAACGAGCTGTTTTTCTGAAGATTTTCGCCATTGGCTTTGTTGTCCGAATAGCCATAATTGAGGTTCACCGAAAGAGTGCGTCCCGCTTTGGCAAACTTATGACGCCACAACAACGTTCCCGAGGTCGATAGCGAATGATTGTCGGAATACGATTGGGTCATACCCGAATTGAGGGCGAGTCCCGACGGTGTCGGGGTTTCATAATCGTAATCGCTCGTGGCGGATCCGGCGCCAATGTTCACGTTCGGTCGGAACAGCAGCGAGTTGTTTTCGTTGATGGTATAATCCAGTTCAAGGTTGATGCGGTGGTTTTGTGATTTGCGATCCTGCAACTGTGTCTGGTTATAAATGAAAGAACTGTCGGCCAGAAAATTGACGCGGTTACTGAACTGATCGGTTTCGCGATCGACCACGTTGAAGAAGTAGTTGGCGCCTAACTTTAGCTTTTCACCGAAACGGTAGTTGACATTGGCGCCGCCCGAAGTGGATGTACTGACGCCACCGCCGCCGGAAGCCAGACTGATACCACCCACATTCAATGTTCTTGTTCCGCCACCGCCGCGATTACCGCCGCCGCTACCACGATTACCACCGCCGCCGCCCATCCGCCGGCCGCTACCACCCATGCTGCTCATCACATCGCCCATGAAATCGGTAAAATTGAGGTTATTCGTGTTGTTGGTCGACAATAAAGCGGCTAATTGCGTGTCGCCATTGAAATAGCTGATGATGCCGTTGGCATCGTAACGGTCTTCGGTGCCGTAACCAACCATGGCGCGGCCGAACATGCCATCGCGGTTACCCGGTCGCAAGGTCAGGTTGATCACTTTTTCGGTATCGTCGTCCTCAATACCCGTAAACTGTGCCTGATCCGACTTGCGGTCGACCACCTGTACCTTGTCTACAATATTTGCCGGCAGGTTCTTCAGAGCCACCTTCGGGTCGTCGCCGAAGAACTGCTTGCCATCAACAAAGACCTTGGTGATCTGCTGACCGCCGGATGTCACGGCCCCATCCTGGTCGACTTCCACGCCGGGCAGCTTCTTGAGCAGATCTTCCACCACGGCGCTTTCCTGCACCTTATAAGCTGATGTATTGAACTCAATGGTATCTTTCTTGACAATGATCGGATTGAATTTGGCCGATACCACGACTTCGCTGATTTGCAGATCCTGCTTCTGCAAATTGATGCCTCCCGTATGAACCGTTCGTGGCGTTCCCGAAAGCGATAATGAGCGCATGACGGTTTGATAGCCCAGGTAGCTAATCATGATCCTGTACTGGCCTGCAGGCACCTTCCCGATTTCGAATGCGCCTTTTTCGTCACTCATGCTCCCGGCCACATACACGGAGTCCGTAGCCCTCATAATCACTACATTGGCTGCATCCAGCGGTTGATGCTCAATGCTGTCGGTCAGTACGCCCCTGACCGTAAAAGTGGTTACATTTTGCGCAGACAAAGCCCGGCACAATACGCAGACAAAAATAAAAACAAAAAGACGGGTTACTCTGATCATAAGACTCATGTTCGAATAAATTCGGTGGATTGAACTTTTTCTCTCTGACCGCTTCCCGTCCAAATGGTTTATTTAGATTTCCTGTATTTAAGAATCTTTAACAAATTGCCCTGCGGGCAGCAACCTGTCAGGCTGCAAAACTGCTGACAGGGTTGGAACGTTACTTCTACCGCCACTGTCAGGCTACGCATGCCGGAATTGCCGATGACCGCACAACCCGAAACTTATACCTGTATCCCGTATTTTTCCCTGATATACCCCACAATTTTCTCCTTATCGTTTCCGCAGGCTTTTTTGATCTCGTAAATCTTCGATGCTCAATAAACTAACTTCTTAATATCAAAGCCATATAATTGCATGAGAGCATCTTCTAAAGACAATTGATTTTTTTTCATCTTGGTTTTTAATTCCAGAATGGTTGCATCAACTAAAAATCTGAACCAGAACCCCTGTAAAAAATGACATGCAAGACCTGCTTTGCCATCTAAAAAACCCAATCGTATAAAATACCGATAATTGAAATATAAAAAACTTCGCAAGAATAGCGGCATTTTCTGGAAAACATTATTCTTAAACCAGCGTCTTTTTTCAATCGGGTTCCCTTGAATCCTTGCATCAACATTACCGGTAACACCTTGGTACATCAATATTTCGGCAGCTTCAATGATCGCCCACCGGTTGTGTCCCGATGTAAAGGATCGTAAATCACTGGCTACATAATCAATGATGTCTATTTTTTTATTGACTACACACTTTTTCCCATCCAAAATAAAATGCTGGTCGTAGACCTTTTCTTCACATTTTCCCTTATTCGACCGGAATAAGCGCATGTGGTAAGTAGGATACAATCCACCGTGCTTGATCCATTTATCCATAAAGACCATACGTCGACAAAACATGAAGCCGTCAAATTCCGAATCCGGATTAAATTCAGTCTGCATCCATTTTTTGAGGGCTGGTGAAAACTGCTCACCGGCATCTAAATGAAAAACCCATTGCGTTCCGAATGGGTTATTATGTTGCGCCCAATTCCGTTGTTTCGAATAATTCTCGAAGGGATGCGATAGTACCTTGACTCCATACTCATGCAGAATTTTCAAAGTATTATCTGTCGACCCGGAATCAACCGCCGAAATATTAGCGGTAATTCCCTGGATACTGTCGAGGCAGGTTTTAATGTTTCGTTCCTCGTTATAGGTAAGTATGATAATGGTTAAATCCGGATTCATTATTGATCTTTTATTTCGCGTTTTTTGATAAACTTGGCAGGGTTACCTCCGACAACCGTCCAGGGTTCTACATCTTTGAATACACAGGCGCGAGCGCCAACCACGGCTCCTTGACCGATGGTAACGCCCATCATGATGAATGCTTCAGCAGCAATCCATGATTGCTCTTCAACAATAATAGGAGCTGTAATAAGAAGATTCTGTGAATTTGTAATATCATGAGATGCAGTACAAAGATAAGTGCCCTGAGATATTGTAACATTTTTTCCTAATCTAATCCAATCAGCGTTATAACAATTGACACCGGGACCTATCCATGCATTTTCTTTCATTTCCAACTTCCACGGACACCAAATTTTTGCAGAAGAATATACGCCTGCACGAGAATGAATTTGTGCTCCGAAACAACGTAAAATGAAATTACGCCAGCGACAAAAAATTTTTGTTCCAAATGGGCGAAACAAAAAAAAGTAAACAATATTCCATAAAGCCCGTCCCAAAATATTCTGCCAAGAAAGCCGATTCTTATATTCATTCACCACCATGAGCAACAAAATAACGATTTATATATTCTTCAATTAAAGGAAAAAGAACTGCTGTAATATTAATTCCTCCCGCATGTGGTAGAATGCCTGTATTTACTACAAGTAAATTTTCAAAACGGGTAAAATAATCATCAACAGATTCTGAATCACTTAATTCCATCAAATATGGATGATATGTGTCTTCACTTTTTTCAATATGAATTTTATCATCACATTCTTCAAAAACTACTTTATTGTTGATTAAATATTCTTTAATCATTTGTTTCGCTTTTTCATAAACAGTAGATACCACTTCTCCGACTCTAAAGTCGACTTCAAGCGCCGGCACCCTATATTTATCCGTATCTTGAGAAAGATAGATTACACTTCCATTAGTAGGATTTTCTATATCAATGAAAAGAAACCATTCTTTATTATAAACATATACCTTTTTTTTTACCAACATAGACCAGAAAAAAGTAAAAACACTTGGAATATCTCTAATAATGGCTTTAATTATTGTAAAATTTAGTTCATGTTTAAATAAAACACGTTTAAAGTTTTGGAAAAATGGGAAATCTGCGTTATAAATCGGATTTACAAAAAAGGAAACTCCATCTATTTCCCCTATAATTCGCTTTGTAATAAGAGATGTGCCATCTACTCTAAACGCATAATCATCATCACCTATTATAGTATTTCCTTTTATCTTAAAGATTTTTTGAGATAAATGGTCGGAAAAATTAATCTGTTCTTTTTGGGCCATTTCAGAACTTAGTAATATCCGATTGCTTTCAAATGCCCCGGCTGTAAGAAAATAGTGATCAAACACAGCATATTTTATTTGTCCGCCTTGGCAATACTCCATCCCTGTAATTCGATTTTTATCATGATAAAAACGAACCATACGCGTATCTTTATTAATAAATACATTTTTTTTCCTTTTTATGTTAAAGTACTTAAACAAATTACGCCGAAAATACCCCAGCCATATTCCGGTTTTAATAAAAAGATCAGGAGTAATGTGTTTTTCTTCAATTTTTTTATTTATTCCAAATTTTGTAAATATTTTATTCGCATACTTTTCGTTTATTTTAACGATATCTTTTAAAAATTGGTTAGGATTTTTAAAATCATTATTAGTAAACATGAGTAATTGCCCTCCCCATTTAGCTGAAGCTCCGCCAAAACCAAAGAAACGACCATCTGAAAGTCCTGTATACTCAGAACCTAAAAGGTTGGATTTATAGCCTATTTCCTTTTCATCTTTTATTTTTTCATTTCCAACATCCCAAAGGGTAATTTTAATATCCGTCCTTTTTTCATAGAGAGTATTAATAATATAACTTCCATAAGTCCCGGCTCCGATGACACAAATTGAATCTTTCGCAAAACAATAGCCGAGATCAAACTCGGTTTTTCCGGAATCAAAATAGGTTGTCTTGAATAACCCATCAATCTGTAGATATTGTTTTTCAGTCAGACCTCTTACCATTTTTGCTATTTTTGCCAAAAATAACACCAGTAATTTAGGTAGCGAAATTATTAGACCATTATTTTGATTACGCAAGAATGTATATTTGGTTTCTTTCCTGTTTTCCAACATCAGATAAACAGGGTTAGGATTTCTTGCTTGGACAACTTTCATCATAGCGTCATGCATCCTGGACTTAGATATTAAAGGCAAGGTTGTTTGTTTGTTCCCTAACAATATGTATGTTCTTGAGAATAAATGGAAACCGATGCCAGCAAATGATGGTTTTGCTTTCTCATCAACAATAAAGCCGGGACGTATGAATGTTACCGGGTATTTTGATTTTTTTTGTAATAGGTACTGGTCTATTGCTATTTTTACCGAGGCGTATTTTCCTTTTCGGCCCGGGATCGATTCTATTTTAGTTTCTTCATTGACATAAACTTCATCATTCGAGTATACACTGATGGATGATATATGTATCAAGCGATCCACGTTTCTACTTTCACAAAAACGATCAAGTTCTTCAATAAAACGTAAGTTTTCCGGTATATTTTGATTTTTGATCAGGATAAAATTAATTACTATATGATAAACCTCATGCAAATACTTGTTGTTTGTCATTGAAAAAACATCTCCAGATATCTTATACCCATTGCATTTTTCAATTCCCCTGGAAAAGCAGTCAACATCATGCCCTGCATTCACCAGTTTTTCATATAATCCGGTTGCAGCAAAAGATCGTTCTCCACATAATAATATTTTCATATCAATTCAGTATATATCGATTACTTTAATATAAATAAACACAATTCTGGTTTTCCATTAGTATTCAAATCCATTCGTAAAGTCAAATCATAACACGCCATTACACTCCATTTTGTTTTAATCTCGTAATTTCAGCAAGAAGAGCAGCCCGTTCTTTTTCGAGTTCTTCACGCTCTTTACGCTCTTTACGTTCCTTTTCGAGTTCTGCTGCAAGCTTTTCACGCTCTTCTCTACCTGCTTCCTCGCCTTCTATCTTCCCTTCAAGTTTAGAGGAAGCAATAGCGCTCAAATCTTCACTGCGCAGACGCATCATGTAATCGTAGGCTTTCTGTTCTTCCGGAGTGAGATTGTCCCGCTGAAGTACTTCGCGCGCCATGCTCATGCCCCTGGCTTTAAATTCATCCTTGATGACATGGTGTTTCAGGAAATAGATCCATTCGTCAAGCGTATCCTTTGCCACATCATCAAAGTTATTAATCTTCAAAAGGTAATATTCCGGATAGACGTCAGCGGCTGTCTCCTTCCCGAAGACTTTACGCTGGGCGCTGGAGAGATGAAGCTCGTCGTTTTTGTGAAGGCCCATAAAGCGGGTCTTGCCGTGATATACATAATCATCGCCCTGTCCAAGATCGAAATAGACGATGTTGATCGAATAGACTTTCTTCACCTGCATGTATTCCGCTCCCTGAACCATACGCTCGCTGATCGTTTTGCTTGTCCCGTAAAGCATGCGGTGCAGGAAATCAATTTCCGGAGTAAACTGCAACTCTATCAGCAATATTTCGCCGGACTGGTCCTCTACCAGAATGTCCACCCGGTTGTACTTGTCGGTCGCATGTTCCCTGTTGCTCTCGCTTTCACCGATACTCTTCACCGAAACGTTTTTCGAAAGCAGTTCGCTTAAAAATCCTTCCAGAACCTCATAGTTTGCCTTGTTGCGCAATAAACGCTTGATGGCATAATCAAAAGATATCAGGACCCGTTCCTGTTTCATGGCTTCTTAATTTTACATTACAAAATTGCAAAGGTAACGCATATTTATTGCATCAACCGAATTTCATTTGAACTTTATGCAAAAAATCATCGAGAGCAACAGCATATTACAACCATATTTTTCGTAAAAACAAGTTCATTAGAAACGTATATTTATTGCTGTTGAGCGGAAATTGCAAATTGCCTGATGTTCCGAGCCGAATTGCAAATTCGGCTCAACGGCGCTGACGGTTGAGCGGCGAAGTTGGCTGCCGGATGGATGCTGTGGAAAAGTAGAGACGTGGCATGCCACGTCTCTACAAAAATCCTCCTTTTGACCCTGACAGGTCGGTGGCGGCTGTCGTTGCTTGCCGTCAAAAAACTTCCCGCCACCGGCAGGAAGTCGTTGCTTGCGTCAAAAAACTTCCCGCCACCGGCAGGGAGTCGTTGCCGGCAGGAAATCACTTCTCGCCACCGGCAGGGAGTTATTGCCGGCAGGAAATCACTTCCCGCCATCGGCAGGGAGTTATTGCCGGCAGGAAATCACTTCCCGCCATCGGCAGGGAGTCACTGCCGGCAGGAAACCATTTCCCGCCACCGGCAGGGAGTTAATAGCACAGACAAACGGCAAACGTATCTTATCCCTTCGCGCACGTGAGATCTGTTTCTTCATCATTCCACCTCTATGACAGGTACATCTTCTTCGTCTTTCTTGACGGTCGGCGTACCCGGAAGCGGTTGTGACGCCGGTTTGCCCACATCCTGAATAACCGTCGCCGGCGCCTGACCGGCCGGGACGCTTCGTTGCTGGAACTGTTTCAGGAACTGTTCCAGTTTGTCGCTTGAAGCAATCATGTAGGTAAATCCGGGACGCTTATCATCGATTTTACGCTGTCGCTCGGGAAGTTTCACCAGCCGGTCGTTGAATGTCTGGTCGGATGAGATAACCTGCATCAGTTCGCGCGTGTAGCCGAAATAGAACCAGTTGCGATCGTCCAGCTTCAGGTAAATATCCGCGTAATCGCCGCCGGGACGCTTGGCGATCTCTACCATGCCGTCGACCAGGCGATTGACCTGACGGCCAAAGATGTTGCCTACCCCTATTTTCCCAACAGAGCGGTAGGAGCGGCTGCCCTGGTTCCATTGCAAATGCAGCTGCGTTAATATAAGCGTTTTGTTCAACTCGTCGGGGAAGTTTTTTACATTTCCCATGAGGGCGTCCCGGCGGAAAGCTTCGGCTTTCCGGACGCCTAACCACTCGTTCATTCCCCTGATGTAACAGGAGCGCTGCAGATCAACACCGGTCAGCATCGGGAAACTGTCTATTTTGCTGGCCATCAAGGATGCCAGTCCATAGTCGAAATGGAAATCGAACGACATCATCACATCCAGCGAAGTTTCCTGACTGTTCAGGTTATGCGTGATACGTCCCACAACGTCGGTTTTCACTCTGCCGAGGTCGACCCCGAGCGATAACCGGCCTTCGCCACTGAGCAGACACCTGTCGCGGTCGAAGGCGATCAGGTTGCCGATGGTGTCGCGATTCCTCAGCTTGCTTTCGGGAGCGATGAAATAGATCATCGAATCCCTGTCATAGGATAACGTTCCCGATGCCGTAACTAATTGCTGATCCGAATAGTTTTTCCGCAAAGAGAAGAATGCCGGGTAGATGTGGGCGGAATCGCCGGTGAGGAACACCCCGTTGAATATTTTGCTGTTGTTGCTGTTGACGGGGGCTTCGTCTACAGTAATACGGATGTTGCCGGGATTGACAGGCGATTTGAATTTGTACCACTGGGGACGGAGCGTCTCACATTCCTGCACAATCTGCGTGGCTCCTTCGAATACCGGGAATCTGCTGTCGGATAAAAGCGTCATGTTGCCCCGGTAACGGAAATACGGGCTGAGCATGAAATCGCTTTCGGCCGGGATCGTTCCGGTGGCGGTCGTTTTTCCCGAACCATCGGTTCCTATCACGGGAATATCAATCACGGATGTTTTTCCTGTTTCGTCAATGTAATCGTATTTACCAGCGCCACTGTACCGATGCCGGCCGCGCACCCTGATGTCGGCATTGTAAACCGTATGCTGCATGAGGCTGTCGTTAAACACCACGCGTGCGTTGCGGATCAGCTCCAGCGAACCGTCGGGGGTGAGGGTTAGCCGGCCATCGTTGAGATAAACGATGGCGTCGGCCGTTTTGACCAGGTTCACGCCTTCAGCTTTGAGGCTGCCCAGAGTAACATCAAGTGTTGCCCGCGAAGCTACAAAGTTGAGCGAATCGGCTTCTTTTGCGGTTGAGTAATAACGTGTTCCTTTGCCTTCGCCGGGATAACGGTATTTGAAATCAACAGCCTCCCTGAGCGGCCGTGTGACCGTGTCAACCGAACCGATATGCACCCTGGCGCTGTCCATATCCCAAATCATCCCGTCGACATGAGCGACAAACTTGTTGGATGGGAATTGCACCAGGGCATAGTCCTTTCCGGGAATGAAACGTCCCCGGCGGGTATTGAAATCGATTTCGGACCGGAGGCTATCGACCGTTACCAGCATGTATGGCCCGTCTTTCATCGCTTTCAGGCGGAAAACAGAAGTGTCGGAACTGAATGTGTTGGATTTAAAGGTGATGCTGTCTGCCCGGATATCGGATACGCCCATATCCACGCGGCCTTTGCCCGACAAGCCCTCGGGCGTAAGCAGGAGCGAACCGTCCAGGCTGGTCGCAGGGTTATAGATGTTGAAATTTGTGTCCTTTTGGTAGATGTACATTTTATCCTTTTTAGGCTCCCAGTGGATACGGTTTCCTTCCGACTTTACTTCGGGAAATTCCGCGCCTTCCGTTTGTTTTTTCAGGGTAAATTCTTTGGCGACAGGCACATTCATCGAGTCGGGATAAATCCTGAAATCGTCCGTATGGATGGATGCTGTGAGGTAATCGAGCTGTCCGCTGGCTTCGAGTCCCCGGTTACTCAGGCGCACTTCGGCGTGCAGGTGTGCGTTTTTGTAGGCGCTGATGGCCGAATCGCCGCTTTCGTAAATGAACCCGAGCGAATAGTCGGGCTGTACGCGCAGGGTTTGCCGCATATCGCTAAAGATGTCGGCCGAAACGAATTTGCCGCTTAAAACCAGCGATTCCTTCGTAAAATTGTCGATGCTGTCGATCACAAACGGATCCAGTTCGAAATAGAAAGATTCGGCATCGTAGGCGCCTCCGGCAATGTCGGTAGAGCCGTAAAACACGTATGAAGCGCTGTCGCTGTTGAGGACAGGAAACTGTTGCTGGCTTTGCCGCCCCGATTTATTGTCGGGCAAGTCGATCTGTATACTTCCCGACAATTTTTCGATGGCCGTTTTCAGCCGCCGCAGCCTGGGCCTTCCAAGCGCATCCTTTTCGTCGGAAGGCACGTACATGTACAGCGAATCCACGCGGTGGAGATTGATCCTGAAGGCGTCGTAATCGAAATGCAGCGAATCGCCGTATAATTCGACCTGCCCGGCGTCGATGCGCCCGTCGATTTCGATGGCGCGGTTCTTTTTCATCACCACCTGCGGAGTTCGCGGCTTGATGACTACCTTTTGCGAATCGCTTACCATGAATTTCTCAATGCCATGAATGGTCAAATCGTGGGTTTTTACATCGAACAGCGCATTTTTGTCAGGTGCGGTAATGGACGAGTGCAGGTCGATCACATCGAAATCGGTCTTTTTGGCGGCAGCTGCCAGGAATTCGTACAGGCGGGGCTGTACGGTGGCTTCATCCTTGTCGCCATCAAAAAGAATGAAGCCCAGCTTGGCGATTTCGATCAACTGTGTACGCGCATCGGGTATCGATCTGCGGATATGGCTGGCATAAACTTCGGCAGGGAACGTTTCAAAACCCCAGTTGGCTACGCATTGCCTGATGGATATCAGTGGATGTATGGCATCGAAATATTGCAGGCTTTCGAAATAATGCTGGTCAAAGTAGTTCTGCGAACGGAACCGGGCGCGTCCGCCGGCCGATCCCCTCATCATTGAGAAACTCATCAGCGGCTCATCCGTTTTCCAGGTCAGCTGCTCGAAATCCATGTCCACCTTGTGGTACGAATCGTTATAAGGCGCTTTGGACGAGGCGGCATCCGAACGGATAAAACTCACTTCCCTGGCTTCCACAAGGTATACGAACGACAGGTTGTTGTGGTATATGGAATCTTCGTTCAAATGGATGTTGAGCGATACGTTGCGCGCATTGACGCGATCTTTCCTGAAAACGAAGCTTTTCGATTTGATATCTATCCGCAGGCTGTCGCCTTTCCGTATCTGGATGGTCGCCTTTTCCTCGTCGGTGCCGGCGCCAATGCTGCGGGCTCCCTGTATCGAGATGCCGCCTTCGAAGGTAATGTCGGGGTAGAGGTCCTTGAAGGCGAATTTTTTGTTGTAGGTGATGAATTCGGGATAGATGGCCGTTTCCGGATTCGAGCTGTGGCTCACTTTATCGATCAGTTTACCCATGACCGGCGTGGGAAAATACGCAGCATGCGTCAGCCACGCCGAGTCGACTTCGTATTGCGACTGCTTCATATTGATGGCGTAGCCGTCCAGCCGCGCCGAAACATCACCCGGCGCAAGCCCGGCGCGTTCCCAGGTTACGGTCCCGCCTTTGCCTTTCCATCGCTGTTCGTTCATCAGGAAGCGACCGCTTGTTTGCCCAATCATGATGCTGTCGCCCTTCGAAAAACAATAAAGGTCGCAACTGCCGACAATGACTGACAGTTGATTGTTGGTGAAGTCGAAACGATAATCATCGTTCGAGCATTTCCACTCGCTGCCGGCCGAGGAGCAGATCAGGCGCTTGTCCAGCAGGTCGCGCGTAGCGATCATCAGCGTTTGCAACGAAGTGGGGGTTGTACGCCGGTCCTGGCATGCCGCATCAACAGCCCTGATCCATGCATCGTACCCTTTGCCCGAATTTTCGGGCTTTTTGAATGACAACATGCATCGCCAAAACATCCAATAATGAATGTTACGGGCTTTTTTAACAAGAAATGCGTTGGAAATACGGACAATATCGCTCTTTTCGCCGCCGGTAAACACGCCGCCGGCCCAGTCGCTGTTGAATTGCGAAATCAAGGCTTTGTCGTCGTTCGATACATTGGTCGAAAACATTTCGGCTACAACTTCCGGGTAGTTTTCCATATCTTCATCAAACTGCTTGGTTTTCTGTGCAAAACTAAGTGTGGTTATGAATACTGAAAAGAAGAGTATAATGAACTTTTTTGACATATTATCCGGGAAATGATCACAAAAAATGATGATGACTACAAATTTATAATACGTTTTTTTTTGTAAATCGTTTCGCAAATTTTATAAAAAATGTAAAAAAATGCTTATCTTCGCCTTCAACTTATTTTTTCTCATGACACACTCAAGAATAATCATGCTGCAAACGTTGATGTTTGCCTGTCTGTTGATCCGGCCATGCTTCGGTCAGGGCCAGGAAAATCCGGGGCCTGTGAAAAACCTGATGATCATGATTCCCAGCGGTACCAGTACGTCGCTTTTGTCGCTTGCCCGCTGGTACCGGGGATACAACAGTAATGAACCGGTATGGCTGAATGTCGACGGGCTGATCACCGGTCTGGTGAAAACCTGTAATTCCGATGCGCCCATAGGCGATTCGGCGCCGACCGGCAGCGCTTATGCCACCGGTGTTGCGTCGCAGGCAGGATACGTGGCTACCTACCCCGAAAAGACACCAAATGACGTTGTCCCTGTGGATTCGTCGTTTGCGAACACCCCCGTGATGACCATCCTCGAGGCAGCCAAACTGAAAGGCATGTCGACAGGGCTGGCGGTTACCGGACGTTTCTCCGATGCTACCCCGGCAAGTTTTTCGGCGCACAGCTACACCGGCACTCGAAGCGACTGGATCGTTCCGCAAATGGTGTTCAACCACATCGACGTAGTGTTTGGCAGCGGCAGCTATTTTCTTGTTCCCGGGTACCGGCAATACCTGTCACAATCCGGATGGAAAGTTATTGTCGACACTTACCAGCAGTTTCAATCATTTTCAGGCAATAAGGTTTGGGGGCTTTTCGGGGAAAATACCATGGCTTATGATATCGACCGCGATTCTGCATCCATGCCTTCGCTGGCCGAAATGACCCGTAAGGCGATCGAAATCCTGTCGAAAAACGAGAAAGGCTTTTTCCTGATGGTAGAAGGAGGGCGGATTGACGAAGCGGCACAACTCAATGATGCGGCAGGCATGGTTACTGAATTTATCGCCTTTGACAGAGCCGTGAAAGAAGCGCTCGACTTTGCCAAAAGGGACGGAAATACAGCAGTTGTTATCTGTCCTTCATTCGGAAGCGGAGCCATTAGCATGGGGAATGAAGCTTCTACGGCCACATATACGAATTTGACCACGCAACAGCTCCTCGGCCCGTTGGCGGCCTGCAAGAATACCGCCGAAGGGTTTGCGGCAAAACTCATCAAGGCCGACTTCGACGAAACAAACGTCCGGAAACTGTTTGCCGAAAATATGGGAATCGATAATCTCACTGCGCCCGACATGCTGGAGATACAGGCGGCTGTGAACAGGAAAAATGCAGGCAGCCTGCAAAATATGATTACCCGGATCATGAAGGCGCAAACGTTTATCGGCTTTACCACAGGCGGACATACCGGCGAGGATGTGTTCCTGGCGTGCTACCACCCTAAAGGCGATGTCTTGAAAGGGATGGTGGCGAATACCGATGTAAACCGCTATATGTGCCGATTGCTCGGGATCAATAATTTACCCGATTCCACCGGTAAATATTTTGCCGGCCACAAAACCGTTTTTCCCACCAGCCAGTACACGCTGACCCGGAATAAGAACGAGACGGTTCCTTCGATTACCATAAGATCCAGAAAGAGCAAAAAGTCGCTCGTTGTAAATGCTTTCGAAAATAAGGCGGTTTTGAGTAGTCCGGGACGAAGAAAACAGCAGGTTCGATTGGCTACGGTAATTGTATATGTCGATAAAAACGAGGAGTTTTATCTTCCGCGCGACTTGAAGAAATTATTGGATTGATCGGAGTAAGTACAAAGCCCTGTAAAGTTAAGCATCGAAATGACGGACTTCCTGCATACGGGTAAGCAACTCAGCTAACTTTCTCAGCTACGAAGGCCTCATCAAAGGTCTCGATCTCAGGATTTCCGAACAGAATATCCTGAACAGCCGGCATCAGACGTCTACCGTATTTTCCAGCCAAACCTGCACCCCGCAAGGATTTACTTTTCAGGCAACGGTGTTCTATTCGTTTTAGTCCGGGTTGATCATGCGGAATTCCCTGTGCAAATCGCAGGATAAACACGACAATCCGGGCATGCTGTCCGGAATTTCAGGGTTTGCGCTCGCCGGTTCCAAATACGCCTGCTGTTTGTGCTGGACAATGAACAGGGCATCAATTACGCCGGTAATGTTCCAAGCAACGTTAGCCCCTATCAGTGGACGATCTGTTGTTGCCGATAGAGATCCGTTTATTTTCGAATTATTTTTTATTTTTTTCCGAAATTAAGTGGATTTTAATTGGTTTGTTAATTCTGTGGAGATATCTTTGTGTATC
>JAISCQ010000246.1 GCA_031265445.1 Bacteroidales bacterium | reverse complement strand
CAATGTCCGCATGACCGTCCGTGGCGGCGGAACATCCGAAAACGTCGGAGAAGAAGTCCCGGAAAAGATTGCCGCCTATCCCGAAAACCGCATGTTTGGCATAGTCCTTCCCGCTTCCGGTTTTTACGTGCGCCACGCCAGAGACATCCGCTTCAACAACGTCTGCATGGAAACATTATCGCCCGACGAACGTCCGATGTTTTACCTCGACGATGCAGCCGGTATTGAAATCCTGTCCTGTAAAAATAATCACCGGGCGGCGGATGTGAAAAACAACCACCCGGACGGGAGTCCGAACCTTTCGCACACAAGTGCGAACCATCCGCACACATGTGCAGAACACTCGCACACATGTGCGGATCATTCGCACACATGTGCGGAACACTCGCACACATGTGCGGACCATCCGCACACATGTGCGAACCACTCGCACACAAGTGCGAACCATCCGCACACATGTGCGAATCATTCGCACACATGTGCGAACCATTCGCACACAAGTGCGAACCACTCGCACACAGATGTGAAACAGATGAAATCAAATTTTACTAACTAAAAAAAATAAACGTATGAGTACACAAGTAGTTCCATCCAAAGATTCTGATTTTGATCAGGTTTCCGACCTGGTAGTTACAAACTCGACACAGTATGCCACGAAATGGGAGATCCCTCAGACGGAAGTGACAACCCTCTCCGATTCTCACACCGCCTGGCATGCGGCGTTCGAAAAGGCCCGCGACCCCGCCACCCGCACGGAAGGCACCGTTGCCGCCAAAAACACCGCACGCGACGCTCACGAGCCTCGCCTGCGCACGTTCCTGAAACGTTGGATTATGTCCAACAGTGCCGTAAGTGATGAAGCCCACAGAAACATGAAACTTCCCATCTACAAGAAAACGCGCGAACGGATACCGCCTTCCGACGACGTGCCCGAACCCGAAGGCAAGGCCACCCCGATCGACGGTCGCATAGCGCTGAACTGGCGCGGCAGGAAATCAGGCTCGAAAGCCAATCCTTACGGGCAAAAAGTGATCGTCAGACACACCGTTCTCCCACTGGACGCTCCCGCTCCCACGCACATCGACCAGCTCGTGCACTCGCTCCTGGACGGCCGTCAGCCCTGCGAACTCTCGTACCCGGAAGCAGACTGGGGCAAAGTGGTGTATTTCGCCACGGCATACCAGAACGAACGGGGCGAAATGGGCGACTGGAGCCCCATCGGCTCCGTCATCATCCCCGGCAGGAAGATTTAACGGTCAGGCGGTATATAAAATGCAAACTAAATATTAATGAATCAATTTATTTTAAAATCAAATGTTATGAGAAATTTTTTTATTCTTGTGTTCATGCTCTTCTGCGCGGCCTCAATGACAGAGGCATACGCTCAGCAGACAAAGAAAGATGTTTCCGGAACGGTTTCCGACGAACAGGGCGACCCCCTGGTCGGCGTGAGCGTTCTGGAAGTGGGTACGTCAAACGGTACAATCACGAATGTAGACGGATTCTATCGCTTGAAAGTTTCGCCTGAAGCCACATTACGTTTCAGTTACATAGGCTTTCAGGAAACGGCAATACCGGTTGACGGTCAGGCGACGATAACCGTCAGCCTGGAAGAACAGCTCTCCGAGCTGGACGAAGTCGTCGTCGTCGGTTACGGTACGGTAAAGAAACGGGACTTGACCGGTTCCGTCGCTTCCATCAGTGCGGCAAAGATTGCGGCGGTTCCGGTGACGAATGCCATGCAAGCGTTGCAGGGTAATATCCCCGGTGTACTGGTATCAACGACCAACTGGACGCCGGGAAGTACGCCAAACGTTTTGATTCGAGGCAAACGTTCCATCCTGGCCAGCAACGATCCGCTGTATGTGGTCGACGGGATTCCCATTACCGGAGGAATGGACAACCTTCCTCCCAACGAAATCGAATCAATCGACGTATTGAAAGACGCTTCCGCAACAGCCATTTACGGTGCGCGCGGCGCAAACGGCGTCATCATCATTACTACAAAAAAAGGCAAAGCGGGTAAAGTGCAGGTAGATTACAACGGTTATTACGGCTCACAAACTATCCTGAACAAAATAGAGCTGATGAACGGGTCAGAATATGCCGATTATGTTCGAGAATCGCTTCGGGGGGCAGGCAGATATACTTCCGCCGTACCCAACAAAGATCTGGACTACACGCTCGCAACGTCCTTCGGAGGCAGTGTAACCGGAGTGAACGGTACCCCAGTTGACGCATACGCCTGGGAATCGATCGCCATGGCCTACGACGAAAACGGCAACTACGATCCCTCCAAAGTGCGCTCCGGCTCCCTGTGGTGGGAGGAAGTAGAACGCACCGGCATCGTCACCGACCACCAGTTGAGCGTAAGGGGCGGAAACGATAAGCATAATTACCTGATGGGCGTCACTTACTTCAAAAACGAAGGGATCTACAAGGATGACAGTTACGAACGTTATTCCATCCGCCTGAACAGTGAAACGGAAATTTCCCGGTGGTTCAAAGCAGGCACTTCCTCCCAGTACACCCATTCGTTGCTGAATGATGGGGTTGCTATGGAAAACAACTGGCGCGTCAATCCGCTGGGACGGCTTTACGACGACGACGGCAAGCTGACCGAGTGTGTGGTAGGAACCGACACGCAATGGTGGAATCCGCTGCAATACCTGGAAGAAGGCGCTGTGCTCAGCCCTAAAACGGTCAACCGCTATTTCGGAAGTTATTATGGCGAAATCACGCTGCCGGTCGACGGCCTGCGTTTCCGCAGCAACGCCGGGGTGGATTTTATTTCCACACAGGATAATAGCTTTGCTGCCAGCAAAGCAAGAACCAATAACGGCAGCCAGGCCGCCAACTCGACGGGTCACCGGTATGCCTATACGCTGGAAAACCTCCTGTTTTACGATAAAACAGTGAAACAGCACTCCTTCGGACTGACGCTGATGCAATCCGTACAGCGGGATATCACTGAAAGCAACAGGATAACGGTAACGGATCTTCCTTCGGACGATTTGAAATGGTATGACGTCGCTTCCGCCGCCGTAATTGCCGGCATCGACGCCAATCATCAGGAATGGAGCCTGGCGTCGTTTATGGGACGTTTGAATTACAATTTCAAACAACGTTACTACGCCACCGTTTCCATGCGTTACGACGGCGCTTCCCGCCTGGCCGACGGACACAAATGGGTTGCGTTTCCGGCCGTAGCGCTCGCCTGGCGCATCAACGAAGAATCGTTCCTGAAGGATATCAATGCCGTCAACAACCTGAAACTGCGCATCGGTTACGGGTCAAGCGCCAACTCGGCCATAAGCCCTTATGCTACCCTGGGGCTTTTATCAAAGAGGCCTTACAACTTCGGGGATGAAACGATATACGGATACGCACCCGGCTCGTTGCCCAACAAAGAACTGACCTGGGAAGAGACCAAACAATGGAATGTCGCCCTCGACTTCGGCTTCTTCGGTAACCGGATCAGCGGCTCTATCGACCTGTATAAACAGGCAACGGACAGACTGTTGTTGAACCGGCAGCTTCCGATCGTTTCCGGCTATTCGAGCGTTGCAGCCAACGTCGGGAAAACAGCCAACAGAGGGGTTGACATCAGCTTGTCGACCGTCAATGTTTCCGCCGGCAATTTCCAATGGATTACCGACTGGATGTTCTCGACCAATAAGGAAGAAATTGTCGAACTCTACAACGGAAAAGTCGACGACGTAGGTAACAAATGGTTTATAGGCGAAGCGGTCAATGTCTTTTACGATTACAAAAAAATCGGCATCTGGCAAAATACGCCCGAAGACCTGGCCGAAATAGAAAAATACAAAGCCAACGGTACCACATATAACGTCGGTACCATCAAACTGGCGGATCTGGACGGCGACTACAAGATTACGGCCGACAACGACCGGCAGGTAATCGGACAGGCGCGTCCCAAACATATTTTCAGTATGAACAACACCTTCCGTTACCGGAATCTTGATCTGGGAGTATTCATGTACGGTACGCTCGGCGGGATGGTTTTGAACGAAATCCGCTACAACCATCAATCGTATCGCAACAATAACATGAAATACGATTACTGGACGGCTAATAATCCGACCAACGCTTTCCCGCAGCCCAATGCGAGTATCGACAACATTGCGTATGAATCGACCCTGTATTACGAAAAATCCGATTTCCTGCGCATCAAAACGATAACGCTGGGATACACCCTCCCCAAACCCTTGCTCAAGAGTACCGGACTGTCTAACGCCCGCATCTACGCAACGGCGCAAAATCCGATAATCTGGACGGGCTTTACCGGCGTTGACCCGGAAGGAGCAGCCGGCGGCACCAGCGGTGCAACAGGATATGCTTCGCCCAGTATAAGCAGCTGGATTATGGGAGTTAACTTAAGTTTTTAATTTATTAAACAGTATAGACATGAAAAAGTATAGAAAAAACATTCTCGTCGTCATTGTGACGATCGCAGTGATAACCATCACCGGATGTGATGACTATCTGATGGAAAAAGAAGTGCCGCGCCTGAGCGTTGAGTACTACGGGACGCCCGAGGGCGCAGACGCCGCAGCCATAGCAGCCTATTCTTACATGCGCTTCGGTGTAGGAGGAGAAAACAGCAACGTATTTACCGAACTGGGTAACGATTTGACTACCGGCGCCGTCGGCGCCGTAGGTTATCCGACCAATACGTACGATAACGCCCTGTCGCCATCGACCACTACGCATCTGGCTATCTATGCGCTATGGGAAAATCATTACAGGGCCATCAACACGACGAATATCGTGATTGGCGAACTGCCCAAAAACGAGAAACTGACCGACACGGAAAGAAACGCCGCCCTGGCAGAAATGTGTTTTTTAAGGGCTTATTTCTACTTCGACCTTACGCAGCAATTCGGCAAATTACCGCTGGCGCTTGAAGCTGAATATGGCGTCAGAACATCGTTCGAACGCGCGCCGGTAGCCGATATTTACCGGGCGATGATCGGCGATTTGCGGTTTGCCGCCGAACACCTCCGGGAAAAAACAAGCGCATCCGAAAAGAATATCGGGAAAGCGACCCGTTACGCCGCCGCCCACCTGCTCTCCAAAGTCTATCTGGCCCGGTGCAGTGCCGTAACCGAACAGCGGGGACAGCAGTCAACCGACGCCGACAGTGCGCTGTATTATGCCCGAATGGTCATCGAGAGTCCGAACTACAAATTGCAGGAAAACTTTTCCAATTTGTGGGATCCGAACAATCAGGGACATTCCGAAGTGGTCTTTTCCGTACAGTTCTCAACCGACCTGATATATAACGGCGGTCTTGACGCCGGCAACAAATCTCACCTTTACTGGTGTGCAATGTATGAAGGCTTGCCGGGCCTGATTCGCGATATAGCAAACGGAAGGCCTTACCGCTTTCACCGGACAACCAACCGGACAATGTTCGACTTGTATGACCGGAAAAACGATTCGCGTTTCTACAAAAGTTTCAAATGGGTCTGGTATTGCAACCGGGCGGTGGCGCCAAGCAGCGCAAACCCTAAAGGTTTGAATATCGGTGATACGGCTTTGTATTACAGTTTGAATCCCAAACCGGCCGATGCAACTTACGCCTATACTTACACCCAGTGGAACAAAGACGATTTGTCGAAAATGAACGATTTCTTCCCGCAACTGATCAAATACATCGAACCCAACCGGACAACGATAAACGCCCAGGGCGGCGTGCGCGAATGGGTGCGGATGCGCCTGGGCGAAACCTATTTGCTGGCAGCAGAAGCCGCAGGCCGGGCAGGCAATTTCGCAGCAGCAGCCGAATACTTCAATGTCGTCCGCCAACGGGCTGCCTGGCACGACGGCGAAGTAAAGATGTCGCAATACTGGCGCGAGGAAGGCGGCGAGTACGGCAATACGGCCGGCACCTTCGATGAAATAAAAGTATCTGCAAACGATTTATCCGCCTTAACCGCCGATCAGTTCGTCGATTTCGTACTGGACGAACGGGGCCGCGAATTATTGGGAGAATACATGCGCTGGGAAGACCTTGTCCGCTGCGAAAAGCTGTATGAATACGTAAAGATAAGAGGATACAATCCCGAAGCGACCTACATTCAGCCATATCATAAGCTTCGTCCGATTCCTCAGCAGCACATCGACCGCCTGATTCCAAGCGGCCCGGTTGAAGAAGAACAGAATGAAGGGTATTATTAATTACAAATGAGTACAATTCAAATTATCGCATCGAGTTACGCCGATCGGCGTAACTCGATGCGACATTTGAAATACACCCGTTACAATTAACATGCGCAAGCTGATTCGTAATCTGTAAAACAAAATGAAAACAAAAAAAATGTCTTTAATTTATGCCTGTTTCTTGCTTTTTACAGGTTCAGCTTTCGCACAACAGGTAAATGTATCATTAAACAACGCTGTTACCCGACCCTGCGATGAAGTGGCGCCCAATGCGGAGGACAATGCTGCCAAAACGGACAAGCCGTTAGACGTATCCGCCGCGATGGAAAACGCCGCATCGCAGTATATTTACATGAAATCCCGACTCGTCGAACACAATCGCTTCCCCAAAACATACAACCGGTACCTCGACAGCCTTCAAACGAGCGCTTCCGACTGGTGGTGCAGCGGTTTTTACCCCGGTACACTGTTTTACCTGTACGAAGCTACCGGCAAACCGGAACTGCTGGAAGAAGCCCAACGTATGCTCGCTCTGCTCGAAAAAGAACAGTACAATACGGAAACACATGACATTGGTTTTATGATGTATTGCAGTTACGGCAACGCCTGGCGTATCACCTCCCGTCCGGAATACAGGAAAATACTGATTCAAAGCGCCAATTCCCTGATTACGCGCTTCAATCCGAAAACAGGCTGTATCCGGTCACACAATCGCCAGCCGAATGATTTTGTTGTGATTATAGACAACATGATGAATCTGGAACTGCTGTTTTGGGCGACGCAGGCAACGGGCGACAGCACGTATTACAACATCGCCGTTTCCCATGCCAATACAACGATGAAAAACCATTTCCGCCCGGACAACAGCCTGTATCATGCCCTGAATTACAACCCGGAAACCGGCGCCATTCATCGTTACATCAGCGGACAGGGCTATTCCGAACAGTCCGCCTGGGCGCGCGGACAGGCTTGGGGATTATACGGTTATACGATGGTGTACCGTTTTACGCAAGACCCGAAACACTTGGAACAGGCAATCAAAATCGCCGAATTTCAACTGAATCACCCGAATATGCCCGAAGATCTGATTCCTTATTGGGATTATGATGCACCGGATATTCCGAATACTTTGCGCGACGCTTCGGCAGCGGCAATCAATGCCTCCGGTTTGTTTGAACTTTCACAGTATGTGTCCGGAAACTTGTCCGAAAGATATATCCGGTGTGCGGAACGGATACTTGCTACGCTTGCGTCTCCCGAATATACCGCTCCTGCCGGCACCAATGGCGGGTTCATACTGAAACATTCCGTTGGAAATATCCCGTCCATGACGGAAATGGATGTGCCGCTCACGTATGCCGATTATTATTATGTGGAGGCGTTGAAGAATCGGATACCTCGATTTTTCGAATCCCGGAACCGTTACGATCGTTCCCCCCGGCGAAACAGTGAAAACCGAATGGATTATCAAAATTGAAAATCCGTAATATTAGATTTAAAAACAGAGAATGAAGAATTAAAAGTTGTGATCTTATTTATAAAATGGATTGCCTCTTAATTCTTCAATATCTCATCATTGATTCGGCGGTTTTTAAAAGCGTCTTTATAAAAAAATACAAAAAAAACTTCGCCTTTTTTTGAAATTATGAATATCATAACTATCTTTGACGCGCATCCTTTATCAAGGATTTTCATCTTAATTTTTAAAGCTATTAGTAATGAAAAGAATAACATTTTATTTAATCGGCATTTTATATATTGCCGCATGTAATCATGAAGTAATCATCCACCCGGGACAGGAAAAAGATCACGCGGAGGGACCATCCATTGAGTTACGCATGCCCGATGCAACCAAGGTTTCCGTATATAGCAGCGCCACCGGAAGCGAACATGTGATCGACAGTATATGGGTACTCGAATTCAGGTCCGACGGAACGTTAGAAAACCTCGAGCCTGATGGAGTAACGGCAGGGAAAGAACATGCCGAACTTATAGCCGGTTCCAGAATCATAAACAATGGCAATGCGACACAGCTATTGCCCCAGCTATCATTCAAGCCGAAGAGCGGAAACCGCATCGTATGCATCGCAAACTCCGATGCCAAAACGTCGCCGC
>JAISCQ010000182.1 GCA_031265445.1 Bacteroidales bacterium | reverse complement strand
CGCAGGGATGCTACATTCACACGGTAGCAACGCCCTTTATGGAAGTTAAATTGCGGTCAAAGCTGTCAAAAAGCAAAATTCAATTTATCGGGGGAACCTATAATGCAAACTGCGAACAGATGAATTTCATTAAAAGACTTGCCGAAGAGGGTTTTATAAAGCCTGTTATTGACAGGGAATATTCCTTTAATGAAATACCTCTTGCCCACGAATATGTTGATAAGGGGCATAAAAAAGGAAATGTTGTAATAAAATTACAGTGTCGAATAAAGAACATCGGATAACAGGCATTATAACCGACAGGATCGTTTCGTCGGTTGAACAGGCGAGAATTCGTATCTTACATCCGAGAATTCGTATCTTACATTCGAGAATTCGAATCTTACATCCAGGAATTCGTATCTTACATCCGAGAATTCGTATCTTACATCCGGGAATTCGAATCTTACATTCGAGAATTCGTATCTTACATTCAGGAATTCGTATCTTACATCCGGGAATTCGAATCTTACATCCAAGCACACGAAACCAAATTTCGGATATGGGTTATATAGATGAGAAAATAAATTTTAACTTGTAATTACATGTAATAATTTTTACATTTGCACGCGCTTATATAGTAGCGTTTTTGAAGTATCAACGACGATTTTCGGTTAACAGGACAAGTTAAAATTGTTGGTTCATCAGTCTTTAATTTGAGATCGTCCGATCAACTTGTAAAGAATTTATACATCAAAAAATAGAATCATATATGGCAATACCCGTAATGATGCCCAAGCAGGGGCAGAGTGTCGAAAGCTGCATTATCTCGCAGTGGTTCAAGAAAAAAGGAGATAGCGTAAAGGCCGGCGACCCGTTGTTTTCGTACGAAACCGACAAAGCTTCGTTCGAGGAAGAAGCCAAAGTCGACGGTGTTCTTTTGGAAATATTTTATGGCGAAGGCGACGAAGTACCTGTTTTGTACAACGTAGCCGTTATTGGCCAGGCAGGTGAAGCGGTTGACGAATTTCGCTCCGGCGGAAGCGCTGCACCGGCAGCAGAGGCAACTGCACCACCGGCGCCGGCGACACCGGCAACCCCCTCTCCCACCCCGGTTGCAGCCGATACAAAGATCAGGGTATCGCCCCGCGCACGCGCCATTGCCGAAAAGAAAGGCATCAACCTGGCGGCCGTTAAAGGCACAGGCCCTAACGGACGCATTATCGCGCGCGATGTGGAAAAAAGCCCCGCTCCTGCCCTCCCCCGGGAGATGGGAGTAAGCGCTGTCCCCGCACAGCATACAGCGCCGGCTGCCGCAAACGCTCCGGCTGCACCCGTTGCAGCATACAGCGATGCCGAATGTGAAGTGAAAAAACTTACCAACATCCGCAAGTTGATTGCCAAAGCGATGCACGAGTCGTTGCAGAACAGTGCACAGTTGACGCATCACCTGAGCGCCGATGTCCGCAAGTTGCTGGCTTTGCGCGAAGAAGTAAAGAAAGCGCAAAAAGCCGACCCTAACCATCCGAATATTACCCTCAACGATATGGTTTGCTGGGCTGTGATCCGCGCTTTGGAGAAATTTCCCGAAGCCAACAGCCAGTTCCTCGGCGACAGCATCAAAACGTTCAAGCAGGTACACCTTGGCCTGGCCGTCGATACGCCGCGCGGGCTGATGGTGCCGGTGCTCAGAAACGCCGACGACCTGTCGCTCAAAGGCCTGTCGAACAAACTGCGCGCTTTGGCCGAAGGTTGCCGCAAAGGCGGTATCGATCCCGAACTGTTGCAGAGCACGGCCGGCAGTTTCACCGTGTCGAACCTGGGTAATTACGGCGTGGAAATGTTTACGCCGATCATCAATGTGCCGCAGGTAGCTATCCTCGGCGTGAATACCATCATACAGCGTCCTGCCGACATCGGCGGCGGCATCATGGCTTTCGTTCCGTACATCGGCCTGTCGCTTACTTACGATCACCGCGCTATCGACGGAGGCCCGGCAAC
Organism: Bacteroidales bacterium; assembly: GCA_031265445.1. Taxonomy (GTDB): domain Bacteria; phylum Bacteroidota; class Bacteroidia; order Bacteroidales; family UBA4181; genus JAIRLS01. The sequence goes on along the minus strand of JAISCQ010000182.1, from coordinate 15,580 downwards.
GCTGTTCCTGAAAGAGATCAAGACGCAAATCGAGAACTTTAACATGGTCATATAAAATGCCCGCAAATTTTCACAAACCTTTCATGAGTCTCTTTCGTGCTCATTCGTGTTCATTCGTGGACAAAAACTAAACATCAAAAATATCATATAAAAATGCCAAAAAGTCAGTTTATCAATCCAAAAGACGTTCGTCAAGCAGGATTTATCGAATTTGGGAAAATTCCTGTAAACCAATACAAAAAGGAATTGGCCGAAGAACGCAAAAACTATACCAACGACGACCTGATCCGTATTTACCACGACATGGCGGTGATCCGCAATTTCGAGGAAATGATCAATTCCATCAAGATTTCCAACGAGTATAACGGCGTGAAATACAACCATCCCGGCCCTGCGCATCTTGGTATAGGCCAGGAAGCTGCCGCCGTAGGCATGGCTTATACGCTGGGCGTGGAAGATTATATCTTCGGGTCGCACCGCAGCCACGCCGAAATCCTGGCAAAAGGGATGTCGGCCATCGCCAAGTTGAACGACAGGGAGTTGACGGATATCATGAAAAATTTCCAGAACGGCGACACGTTACGCGTAGTGGAAAAGGGATTCAAAGGCTCGGTGAAAGAGCTGGCGCACCAGTTCCTTATTTACGGAACGATGGCCGAAATCTTCGCGCGTTCCACCGGATTCAACCGCGGGCTGGGCGGCTCGATGCACGCTTTCTTCACGCCTTTCGGGGTATATCCCAACAACGCCATCGTGGGCGGATCGGGCGACATCTCGGTAGGCGCTGCGCTCTACAAGAAGGTAAACAGCAAGAAAGGCATCGTGGTATGCAACATCGGCGACGCTTCAATGGCTTGCGGCCCCGTGTGGGAAGGCCTGGCTTTCGCTACGATGGACCAGTACAGGCAACTGTGGGACGCGGCACACCGTGGCGGCCTGCCCCTGATCCTCAACATCATGAACAACCAGTACGGCATGGGCGGGCAAACCGCCGGCGAAACGATGGGGTACGGCATTGCTGCACGTATCGGCGCCGGTGTAAACCCCGAAATGATGCACGCCGAACGGGTAGACGGCTACAATCCGCTGGCCGTGATTGATGCATACCGCCGTAAACGCGAAATATTAGCCGACGGGAACGGGCCGGTACTGTTAGACGTACTGACTTACCGTTTCAGCGGACACTCGCCGTCGGACGCCTCGTCGTACCGCACGCCCGAAGAAGTGGAAGCATGGAAACAGTTCGACAGCATTGTTACCTTCGGCAAGGAACTTGTACAGGCCAAGGTCGCTTCCGAAGCGCAATTGAACGAAATACGCGAGTCGATTAAAAACCGGATTACCGAAATACTGAAAGTGGCGATAGACGCCGACCGTTCGCCGCAGCTCAACCTCAACCTCAACGCCGACCCTGAAGCCATTGGTAAAATGATGCTTTCGAACGGTTCGGCAGACAGCATGGAACCTGCCCGCAAGCCCGAAACGCTGATGCCGATGGAAGAAAATCCGCGCGTGAAGCAGATCAGGGGTAAGGAGCGTTTCTATCTGGACAGGGACGGCAAGCCCGTATCGAAGATGAAGATGTTCCAACTGCGCGACGGTTTGTTCGAAGCCATCATCGACCGTTTTTACAAAGACCCGACTTTGGTGGCATACGGCGAGGAAAACCGCGACTGGGGCGGCGCTTTTGCCGTATACCGCGGACTGACGGAGGCGCTTCCTTATCACAGGCTGTTTAACTCGCCTATTGCCGAAGGCGCTATTGCCGGTACAGCCATTGGTTACGCCATGTGCGGAGGCCGCGCGCTGGTCGAGATCATGTACTGCGACTTCCTTGGACGTTGCGGCGATGAGGTATTCAACCAGATGCCCAAATGGCAAGCCATGAGCGGAAACGTCATCAAAATGCCGGTAGTAATCCGCGTTTCGGTGGGTTCGAAATACGGGGCGCAACACTCGCAGGACTGGTCTTCGCTCGTAGCGCACATCCCGGGACTGAAAGTCTGTTTCCCTGCGACTCCTTACGATGCCAAAGGTTTGATGAACGCTGCACTGCAAGGTACCGATCCGGTGATCTTCTTCGAAAGCCAGCGTATCTATGATGTAGGCGAACAGTTCCATCAGGGCGGCGTTCCCGAAGGATACTACGAAATACCTTTCGGAGAACCCGATGTGAAACGCGAAGGCAAGGATGTAACGATCCTTACCGTCGGTTCGACGCTTTACACCGCATTGCGCGCCGCCGACGAGCTGAAAGCGAAATACGGACTGGAAGCCGAAGTAATGGACGCCCGCAGCCTGGTTCCGTTCAACTACGAACCGGTACTGCAATCGATTCGCAAAACAGGCCGCATTGTACTGGCAAGCGATGCTTCGGTTCGCGGTTCGTTCCTGAATGATATGGCGCAGAACATCACACAATTAGCTTTCGACGATCTCGATGCTCCGGCTGTGGTGGTAGGCTCGCGCAACTGGATCACGCCCGCCTACGAACAGGAAGCGTTCTTCTTCCCGCAAAAGGAATGGATCATCGACGCCATCCACGAACGGATACTCCCGTTGGCCGGCCACAAGTCGACCGGCAACTGGAGCGATACCGAAATGTTGCGTAGAAGCAAAATGGGAGTCTAATATGTGATCGACGTTATAACGTCGATCACGCAAAAGCCTGTTCCCTTTCCGGAAACAGGCTTTTTTGCCGATACGGAAAGGTTGAATTGAATGCAGTTCGTTTCAAAAGTTAAAAAATCAAAAATTACTTGCTACCTTTGCGGTCTTTTAATTAAACCATCACACTTTATATTATTGTATGAAAATTGCATATGTTTTTCCCGGTCAGGGAGCGCAGTATCCCGGCATGGGAAAAGACATGTATGACCAGTTGGAGCAGGCGCGCGACATGTTCGACAAAGCTAATGATATTCTTGGATTCTGTATTACCGACATCATGTTTTCCGGTACGGAAGAAGAATTGAAGCAAACCAGGGTAACGCAACCTGCGATATTCCTGCATTCGGTTATCATGGCCACCATGCTGGGCGATAAATTCCGGCCCGATATGGCAGCCGGTCACTCGCTGGGCGAGTTTTCAGCGCTGGTAGCCTGCAAATCCCTCTCTTTCGAGGATGGGCTGGCGCTGGTTTTCAAACGCGCCATGGCCATGCAGAAAGCCTGCGAAGCCGAACCGTCGACAATGGCGGCTGTGCTCGGATTGGACGATGCCAGGGTGGAAGAGATATGCAAATCGGTGAATGGCGTGGTTGTAACTGCCAATTACAACTGTCCGGGTCAGCTGGTCATTTCCGGCGCCATTGCCGCCGTGGACGAAGCCTGTGAAAAAATGAAAGCGGCAGGCGCCAAGCGCGCCATGAGATTGCAGGTAGGCGGCGCCTTCCACTCGCCCCTGATGGAGCCTGCTCGCGTGGCCTTGGAACAAGCCATCAACGAAACGGTATTTGCACAGCCCATCTGTCCCGTCTACCAAAATGTAACCGCAAAAGCCGTTACCGATCCCGCACAAATCAAAACCAATCTGGTAGCCCAGCTTACGGCGCCTGTCTGCTGGACGCAGTCGGTAATCCGTATGGTTGCCGACGGCGCCACCGAGTTTATCGAACTGGGTCCCGGCAAGGTGCTGCAAGGATTGGTGAAGAAGACCTGTCCGGAAATGAATGTGACCAGCGCTTGACGTTTCGGGTTGGGCAAACCCGAAACTCGAAATATCAAACCCGAAACCCGAAACCTTGAAGTTTATGAAAGTCCTCAAATTCGGCGGTTCATCAATGTGTGACGCCCATTCGGTAAGTTTAGTCCAGCAAATCATCGAATCGCAGGATAAACCGTGTATTGTGGTAGTATCGGCGTTCGAAGGGGTAACGTTCCAACTGCTCACCATGGCCGAACAGGCCGTGCAGCGCGACGAGCAGTATAAAAGCGGCATCCGGTCGATTGCCGAATTGCATTTCGACGTGGTGAATGCTTTGGCGCCCGTGGCGCAGCGAACATCTGTGCTCGCCGAAGTACAGCGTTTGCTGGGCGAGTATGAAGACACGCTTTACGGCTTGTACCTGTTACAGGACCTTACGCCGAAAACCCGTGCGCGGATACTCAGCGTGGGCGTCCGTCTGTCGGCTTATGTGCTCAGCCACATCGTTGCCGGCGCAAGGTACCATAACACCGGCGAACTGATCCGCACCAGTTCGGGTTATATCGACGCCAGGATCGACTTCGAGGAAAGCAACGAATTGATTGCCGGACGATTTGCCAAACTCGACCATATCGCCATCCTGCCCGGTTACATGGCCGGGAATAAGGCCGGAACCATCACCAACCTGGGGCAGCGCGGCGCCGATTACGCGGCATCCGTCATTGCTGCGGCCATGAATGCTTCGGGACTGGTGCTGTGGATGAATGTGGACGGCTTCATGACGGCCGACCCCGACATCATCTCCAAAGCGCAACCCATCGAGGCCTTAACCTATTCGGAAGCTATAGAGCTGTCTCATTTCGGGGCATCGGTGATTTTTTCGCCGACCATACGTCCCGTGTACGAGAAAAATATACCCATCAGCATCAAAAACACCTATAACCCGCAAGCCAAAGGAACGCTGATCAGCAACCGGTCGCAGGACAACGAGGTATCGCCCATTAAAGGCATCTCGTCCGTTGCCGATATTTCGCTGATCTCGTTGCAGGGAACGGGGCTGGTGGGTATCACCAACGTATCGGCACGGTTTTTCAAGGTGCTTTCGGATCACAAGATCAACATCATCATGGTGACGCAGGCTTCGTCGGAATATTCCATCACCATTGCCGTGCGTCCTGATGAAGCCGAGATAGCCGTAGAGGCCCTCGACAAAGAGTTTTACCCGAAAATCCATGCCACCGGCGAAATCAAATTGCAGGTGGAGACCGACCTGTCCATCATCGCCATTGTGGGCGAACGCATGCGCAACACGCCCGGCATATCGGCCACCCTCTTCCGTTCGCTGGCGCGCAACGGTATCAGTGTGATCGCTACGGCACAAGGCTCGTCGGAATTGAACATCTCGCTGGTTATTCGCCGCGTTCACCTGCGGAAAGCGCTCAACGCCATACACGAAGGTTTCTTCCTGTCGAACTACAAGGAGCTGCACCTGTTCTTAGTGGGCGTGGGAAACGTGGGGCGGAGCCTGTTGCAGCAGATACAGAGCCAGCGCGAAGTACTGATGAATGACCTCAAGCTGAAAATCAATCTGGTAGGCGTTGCCAATTCGCGCAAAATGCATATTTCGTACAGGGGCATCGAACCGATGACTTATGCCGAAAAGTTAGACAGGGAGGGCGAACCGTATGACATCCATCGATTCATCAACAGGATTTTCGACCTGAACATCCGCAACAGCGTATTTATCGACTGCACGGGCAACGAGGCGGTGGCTTCGGCTTACGGAACGCTGTTTGAGCATTACATATCGGTAGTAACGGCCAACAAGATCGCCTGTTCGTCGGAATACAGCCTCTATAAATCATTGAAGGAGAATGCCAAGGAACATGGCGTCCGGTTCACGTTCGAGACCAATGTGGGCGCCGGATTGCCGGTTATCAATACCATCAACGACCTGATACGCAGCGGCGACCGCATCCTGAAAATAGAAGCGGTTCTGTCGGGCACGCTCAATTTCATTTTTAATGTGCTGTCTGTGGATGTCCCGATGAGCAAGGCCATTCGCATGGCGAAGGAAAAAGGCTATTCGGAGCCGGATCCGCGGCTCGACCTCAGCGGCACGGATGTGGTGCGCAAGCTGATCATCCTGGCGCGCGAATCGGGTTATCCGGTTGAGAAAGAGGATGTGAAAATCGAGACTTTCCTGCCCGCCGACTGCTTCGAAGGTTCGCTGGACGATTTTTGGCAAAAGGTGGAAAAGCTGGATGCCGGTTTTGAAGCCCGGCGAAAGGAATTGGCTGCCCGGAACAAGAAATGGCGGTTCATCGCCACGCTCGACAACGGGATGATGTCCATCGGCCTGCAAAGCGTGGACAGCAAACACCCGTCGTACGAGCTGGAGGGCAGCAACAACATCATCATGCTCACTACGGCCCGCTATTTTGAGCAGCCGATGGTGATCAAAGGCTACGGCGCCGGCGCGGAAGTAACGGCTGCCGGGGTCTTTGCCGATGTTATACAGATCGCAAATGTTTAATTTAGTTACGGGCCGCACAAGGAAACAAAATAGACGCGACCGGATTTTTCGTTAATTTGTCGCCCGTCACTCATCACTCATCATCATGAATAAAGTTCGCGTTCGTTTTGCGCCCAGTCCCACAGGCCCGCTGCATATCGGCGGCGTGCGCACGGCGTTGTACAATTACCTGTTCGCCCGCAAACATGGCGGCGATATGCTCCTCCGCATCGAGGATACCGACCGGGGACGTTTTGTGCCCGGCGCCGAAGAATACATCATTGAAGCGCTGGCATGGCTGGGGATCAAATTCGATGAGGGCGTACACGTGGGCGGCCCCTGTGCGCCTTACCGGCAATCGGACCGCAAACCGATGTACCGCGAATATGCCGACCTCCTGATCGCCAACGGTTGGGCGTATCTTGCATTCGATACGCCCGAAGACCTGGATGCCAAACGCAAGGAATACGAACAGGAAAAGAAAATCTTCCAGTATGACGCTTCTACGCGCGGGATGATGTGTAATTCGCTCACATTGCCCGATAGCGACGTACGGCAACGGATTGCCGGCGGCGCGCCTTACGCGGTACGTTTCAAGTTTCCGGCCGATACCGAAATTACAGTCAACGACCTGATTCGCGGCACAGTAACCGTAAACTCCAGCCTGCTGGACGACAAGGTGCTTTTCAAATCCGACGGAATGCCGACCTACCACCTGGCCAACATCGTGGATGACCATGCCATGAAGATCAGCCATGTGATCCGCGGCGAAGAATGGTTGCCGTCCGCGCCGCTACATGTGATGCTTTACAAGGCTTTCGGCTGGGAGGACACCATGCCGCAGTTTGCCCACCTCCCTCTGCTGCTCAAACCCGACGGTAACGGCAAGCTCAGCAAACGCGACGGCGACAGGCTCGGATTTCCGGTGTTTCCGTTGCAGTGGACCGACCCTGCAACAAAAGAAGTGTCGTCCGGGTATCGCGAAAACGGCTACTTCCCCGAAGCGGTAGTGAACATGCTGGCGCTGCTGGGCTGGAACCCCGGCATGGATCAGGAACTTTTCAGCATGGATGAGTTAGTCGATTTGTTCTCGCTGGAACGCATCAGCAAGTCGGGCGCCAAATTCGACCTCAAGAAAGCGCACTGGTTCAACCACGAATATCTCATCGCCAGGCCGGACGAAGAACTTGCAGCCCTGTTCGCCAAAATACTGGCAGATAAAGGCATCACGGCTGAATCCGTATATGTAGCCAGGGTTTGCAGTCTGGTGAAGGACCGTGTCAATTTTGTATCCGAAATGTGGGATCAGGCATCGTTTTTCTTTGTCGCACCGCAAAGCTACGACGAAGCGGCGATGAAGAAACGCTGGAAGGAAAACACGCCGGCCGTCATGCGGGATGTGAAAAGCATCCTTACCGGATTGGACGATTTCTCGGAACAGAATATCCACGATGCGCTACATCACTATTCGGAAGAGAAAGGCTCAGGGCTGGGACAGGTGATGATTCCGCTACGCATCGCACTGGTAGGCGGCACTTTCGGGCCCGATTTACAGATCGTCGCCGCCATGCTGGGAAAAGATGAAGTGACGGGGCGGATCAACCGTATCCTTGCCGTCTGAACGATGTCAATTGAACAATTCCCGGGTTTTTGACGCTGCATAGTTTCCTTACTCAAATTATCAATTGTTTTGTTGTAGCCAAATGCGGTACAATTCGAAAAAAGTCGGTGCATCCAGCAATTCAATATTGGGATTCAACTGTTTGATTTCGGCCACTGTTTGCACGTACCAGGTCGGGGTTTTCAGGATGTTCCTGAACCAGTGGAAGGGAACAGGGCGGGCATGGGTACGTTCTACAATCCTGCGGGCGGCATCGGCGGGAACCTGCTGTATATCCTCATCGGCGCGCAGTACAGGCATGTTGCCATGCAGCAAGGTCAGCGGCGCCTTTTGCGGTACGATGCCGTCAGGACTGAACGAAGCGTAACAGTCCAGGCCTTTATCCGTCAGCCCGGGAGCATGGCCATCGATGACAAAACCGGTGATACTCAAGCCCCACCGGTCGTAATAGCGTTTACAATGCGCGGCCCATGCATCGAGGCCATCGGGCAAGCCCGATATGTCCCGTGGAGCCTGCAACATTCCCGGCATCAGGTATCCGGCGCCATTGTCGGCTGCGGCAAAATAATCGTTCGGGGTAGCTGTTTTCCTGAAATGATGCATGACCATCGGCGCCCGTTCCTGCAGGACAGGGCTGATACACCACATCAGGGGTAGCTTGCCCCGGTTGGGATCGTCCCATATCGACGGGGTACGTTGCGTGATCCACGCCGAAGCATCATAGTCGCCCACGTAAAAAATGATGAAATCCCGGCCGCGGAAATCCACTTTCCCCTCTTCGGTAAGGTAACCGCGTTGCTTCAGTTCCTCGTGCGTTACCCAATGCTGCGGATATTTTTCGTCGAGCGGAAAATGCTGCCAGAACGAGGCATTGGCCAAAGCGCCGTATCCGATGGCGTCGGCATCCTTGAAAGCGTTATAGGCGCTGATGATGCGCCCAAATTCCCACTCGGTGGGCACATCGTCGTGCAATCCTCCCGCATGTTTTGTGTATTTAAAGGCCCATGCCGGGAATCCGCCGATGTAGCACATTTCCTCGCCCTTATTCTGCCCGTAGGCGATGAGCAGCAGTTCCTTGAGAACGGCAAGATCCGTACCCGGCTGTTGCGCGGCATCGTCGGTGGCAGGCTCGTCGCCCCACGGCGAGAGGTCGAAGAAAAACGCCTTACGGCTGACAAAGAAGTCGTGGTTGGTGAGCGTGTGATGGTTCGGCACGGTTGCCCGCGGATTGTCCCGCCACTTCTGGTCGATGTAGTACGCGCCGTACCGGGCGTTGCATTTCCCGGGTTTCATGTATTTTTCGATGAACCAGATGTACGGGTCGGCTTTGACAGATCCGCTTGACGGCCGGTTCGTACCCGGTACAACGCCTGCTCCGGTAAACAAAGGGGCGCCGTTTTCTTCCACCAGCCGCACCTTTACGTTTAATTGCGGGCCGCCAAGCACGAATCGCGAATAAAGGCTTTGCAGACGGGTGTCGTACCGGATGGCCAGCAGCGACTCAATACCTGCCACGGCCGAAGCCACATTGCTGGTAGAGGCGACATTCGGGTCGTAGACTGCCACGCCGGCAATATCGTTCCTGAAATATCCGACCAGCTCATCAATACTGCCCAACACAAGGGTATCGCGGCCATGCAGCCACTCGCCCTTCCTCCGGTACCTGTTCCACCAGTAGGTATCGATTTCGATTCCCGATTCTACCACGTAATTGACAAACAGCCTCGGTTCGCTGCGATTAACGATGCCTTGCAGGGTAGCAACGGTATGGATGTCGTCCCACACGCCGAGCGTCTGCAAACTGTCATCCAGGTTGCAGGCCAGCGTATACTTGAGGTCGAAGATCACAACGGGCGGTTTTCCGGCCTGTAAACAGCCTGTAAAGACGAATGTAACAAGGATTGCGACGGACAGGATGGTTTTCATGGAAGGGTGTTGTTTGATTCATGTTTACGCATTATTCATCTTCATCGGAAATAGCTGTTATCTTTCCAAACTTTTTCCATACGGGTGCGGCTTTGTAGACATCTACCGCGCTTGCCGGTACCTTTAACGTACAGTCGCTTATATCGATGCCGGCAAAAACGTCCTTGGCGATGTTCTGCGGCGTTGGATTAAGGTTGGTTACGGTCAAACCGCCGCATCTATTAAAAGCCCCGTAGCCGATGGTTGTTATCGAATTGGGGAGCGTCACGGAGGTTAAGCCGGTGCATTCGGTAAAAGCCCCGTTGCCGATAGTGGTTACCGAATTGGGAATGTTCACGGAGATCAAGCCGGTACAATTATAAAAAGCAAATTGGCCGATCTTTACAACCGAATTGGGGATGTTCACGGAGGTCAAACTGCTACAACCCCCAAAAGCCAAGTCGCCGATAGTTGTTACCGAATTGGGGATGCTTACAGAGGTTAAATTGACGCAACTGTTAAAAACCTCGTTGCCGATCGTGGTTACCGAATCAGGAATATTCACGGAGGTCAAGCCGGTACAACCAGTAAAAGCCCTGTCGCCTACAATTGCTACCGAATTGGGGATGGTAACGGAGGTCAAGCCGGTACATTCAGTAAAAGCATAGTCATCAATAGTCGTTACCGAATTGGGAATAATATAACTGCCTGTTTTTCCCCCGGGATATGAAACCAGCATTGTTTTGTTTTTATTGAACAACACTCCGTTTTCAGAACTGTATTCTGTATTATCGGAATCTGTATGGATAGAAGTCAAGCCGGGACAACCTCCAAAAGCTCCGTTGTTGATAGTTGTAACCGAATTGGGGATGCTTACGGAGGTCAAGCCGGTACAATTATAAAAAGCAAAGACACCGATAATTGTTACCGAATTGGGGATCAACACGGAGGTCAAGCTGCTGCAACCGTCAAAAGCCTTGTCGCCGATCGTCGTTACCGAATTGGGGATACTCACGGAGGTTAAGCCGTTGCAACCCCAAAAAGCCTCCCTGCCAATAGTGGTTATCGAATTGGGAATGATAATGGAGGTCAAGCTGCGGCAACCATAAAAAGCCTCGTCGCCGATAGTCGTTACCGAATTGGGGATGCTCACGGAGGGCAAGTCGATACAACCGCAAAAAGCCCCGGCACCGATACGTGTTACCGAATTGGGGATGCTTACGGAGGTCAAGTCGATACAACCGAAAAAAGCCGCATCGCCGATCGTCGTTACCGAATTGGGGATACGCATGGATGTCAAGCCGTGGCAATTATTAAAAGCCTCTCTGCCGATAGCGGTTACCCCGTTCCGGATCACTGCTGTTTTTATGCTGTACCTGTATTGATACCAGGGTGATCCATCATAATCATAGTTGCCCATCGCTCCGTTGCCGGCGATCGTGAGGGTGTAATCGCCGGAGGGGCCGGTAAGCGTCCATGTACAGTCGCCGGTAATGCCCGAGTCTATGGTTTGGAGCGGCGCTTTGGCGGCGTATGTAACCGTGCAAAGCATGACGCCACTCAGAAACAGCATCAATGCATTTCTAAAACTGTTTTTACAATGTGTCATATTCTGTTAAATCATGCGCAAAGTTATAATTTTATCGGAAATGATCCGCAAGAGAAAGGAGGAATGGCATTTTGAAACCTCATTCCAACCGGTTGTTCTAACAAAAAACCCGAGGCGCTAATCTTTGATACTCCGAGGCAGTAACCTTTGATGTTCCGAGGTAGTAACCTTTGATACCCCGAAGTAGTAACCTTTGATACTCCGAAGTAGTAACCTTTGATACCTTCAATATCCCGAGGCAGTAACTTTTGATATAACAGACCGGTATACATAAACTTACGTAAAATGCCGGAATGTGTCTACCACCACTGTCAGGGTCAAAGACCGCTGACAGGGTGTTTCGCGCGCTACCCCGACAACGGTCGACAGACTCTGTCAGCGGTGTCTTTTTATCGTCCCCGCAAAGGTGGGAACGGATACCGCTCATATCAACCGGATCATTCATCATTCTCTTTCTTCTTCTCCGGAAACGGCCGTTATCTTCCCAAACCCCTTCCATACGGGCGCGGCTTTGTAAGCATCCACCGCGCTTGCCGGTACCTTTAACGTAAAGTCGCTTATATCGACGCCGTCAAAAACGTTGCTGCTGATGTTCTGCGGCATTGGGTTAAGGTTGGTTACAGAGGTCAAACTGCTGCAATGCGCAAAAGCCTCGTTACCGATCGTTGTCACCGAATTGGGGATGCTCACGGAGGTCAAGTCGTAGCAACCTCCAAAGGCACTTTCGCCGATCGTTGTTACCGAATTGGGGATACTCACGGAGGTTAAGCCGGTACAATCAGTAAAAGCCCTGCCGCCGATCGTTATTACCGAATTGGGGATGATCACGGAGGTCAAACTGTGGCATCCATAAAAGGCTGCATCGTTGATAGCTGTTACCGAATTGGGAATGATAACGGAGGTCAAGCCGTAGCAACGATCAAAAGCCTTGTCGCCGATGGTTGTTACCGAATTGGGAATGATAATGGAGGTCAAGCTGCGGCAACCATAAAAAGCCTCGTCGCCGATAGTCGTTACCGAATTGGGGATGTTCACGGAGGTCAAGCCGTGGCAAAACGCAAAAGTTGCCTCACCGATCGTGGTTACCGAATTGGGAATGATATAGCCGCCTGTTTTTCTCACGGGATATAAAACCAGCGTTATTTTGTTTTTATCGAACAGCACTCCGTTTTCAGAACTGTATTCCGTATTACCGGAATCTGCATGGATGGAAGTCAAGCCGCGGCAATTGGCAAAAGGCCTCGTCGCCAATCCTTGTTACAGAATTGGGTATGGTCACGGAGGTTAAGCCGCGGCAATTGGCAAAAGCAAATCTGTCGATAGCTGTTACTGAATTGGGTATGGACACGGAAGTCAAACCGATGCACAGCCAAAAAGCACAGTCGCCGACAGTTGTTACCGAATTGGGGATCGTCACAGAGGTCAAGCCGCTACAATTGGCAAAAGTATAGTCGCTGACAGTTGTTACCGAACGGGGAATAATATAGCCGCCTGTTTTTCCTCCGGGATATGAAACCAGCGCTGTTTTGTTTTTATTGAACAGCACCCCGTTTTCAGAACTGTATTCCGGATTATCGGAATCTGCATGGATGGAAGTCAAGCCGGTGCAACCGAAAAAGGCCCCGTCGCCGATAGATGTTACCGAATTGGGTATGCTCACGGAAGTCAATTTGATGCAATCCTCAAAAGCTTCGTCGCCTATAGTTTCCCGGCCTGTTTTTCCCGTCATCTGTATAACATGGAGCAATTCATTTAATTTTAAGCACTTACAATTTTTAACAATTTTTTATTTGAGCAATGTTACGAAGTTCAAAATTTTTACTTACTTTTGTCAAAGTATTTCTTTTCAAATCTTAAATTTTAATTATGATAATCATTGTTTAATATCTAAAACTTTAAATGTCATGAAACATGTAAATTTATTTGTTTTTTCTTTATTGCTATGCCCGATGATGGCGTTCGGGCAATTGCGTGTAGATCCCTCTGGGAATACTTATGCCAAGAATATTTATATTGGAAATTCTTCCAATTTCTTGGGTACGGATAGCAATGTTCCTGTTGTATTCAAGACGAACGGCGTTTTATCGGGAAGTACGGGTTCTTCCGCACACGGGAACGTCTCTTTCGGGTACAATACTCTGTCCAGTCTGTCGTTGTCCGGTCCTTCTAATGCTGCCTTCGGTCATGAAGCGCTTAAAAGCAATACGACGGGTCAATACAGTGCTGCATTTGGTCGTGCTGCACTCATGAGCAACACGACGGGTCTTTACAACACCGCAGCCGGTTATTGTGCGCTTGCCAACAATATAAGCGGTACTCATAATGCCGCTATTGGTCGTTCTGCGCTTGCTTTCAGTACGGGTAATTACAATGCCGCATGTGGGTCTTATGCGCTTTTAAACACTTCAACGGGTAATTACAATACTGCATGTGGCTATATTACGCTTGCCAACAATACATCAGGCCAATACAATACCGCTGTTGGTGCCAATGCACTTGACAACATTACGACAGGTTCTTATAATACCGCTATTGGTTATTCTGCAGGTCATTCAAACCCGGGCACTTATACAAATGTTACCGCTATCGGCTATAACGCGCAAAATACCCAAAGCAATCAGGTAAGACTGGGCAACACATCTGTTACAAGCATTGGCGGTAATGCGAGCTGGACTAATTTTTCCGACGGGCGGGCAAAGAAAAACATCAGGGCGGAAGTGCCGGGGCTTGCCTTTATAAACCTTTTGCAACCGGTTACATACAACCTCAATCTGGATGCCATGGATGAAATCCTGAAATCAGATGCCCCCGTGAACGATTCCCTTCAGACTGTGCGCTCGCCAGAAGAAAGAGAAATTTTGGCAAAAGCGAAAGCGAATAAGGAAAAACAGGTGTATTCCGGTTTTATTGCGCAGGATGTAGAAAAAGCCGCGCAAAGCATCGGTTATGACTTCAGTGGCGTTGATGTGCCCGAAAACGAAAAATCCGCTTATGGTCTGCGATATGGCGATTTTGTCGTTCCTTTAGTGAAAGCCGTACAGGAACTGAGTAAGCAGGTAGAGGAATTAACCGCCAAACTGGAAGAATTGACAAATGCGCAGAAAAACCCCAATACAGGTGTTGCAGTAGGCGCAAACAACTTTACTTTTTCCTTATTCCCAAACCCAACAAACGGCTTTGTTACGGTTGATTATACATTAATTAACGATGCCCCAATAACCATAGAATTGTACAACATATTCGGGCAAAGAACAAAATTGATTTTGCCAAACCAAAACCAAAAAGCCGGTACATACAACATTCAAACATCTGTTTCTGATTTGAGCGTTGGAACATACATCGTAAAGGTTACATCTGGCAATCAAGCTGAAAGTAAACAGTTAATAATCAATAATTAAAAAATAATGTCATGAAAAGAGCTGTTTTAATGCTTCTTCCGGCACTGGCATTTTTTGGCTGTATTTCCAGTAAAACGGATACAGACCCGTTAAACGAAAATACAGCAGGTAAACTGTATGTGATCGGCAATGCTGCCGGCACTGTTAAATCGGGAACTGTTCGCGCTGCCGAGCAAACCGACCGTCTGGTCTTTACAGGCGATGATATTGTTTCTTTCGAGGTTTGGAAAGGGCAAATCGGGGGACAAATCCGTTTTACCGAAGAAAAACTGAACGAAATCGTAACCCGCGTGGAACTGTATTCCGAACTGCACTTTCTGATCGACGACAGGCCCGTGTTTGACCCGCCCATACGGATATATCGCGGGTGGGACTTTTCGTTCAGCGATGCCGATTTTGACCTGCAATTCCGCTACGATGGCTCCAATGTTTTCCTGACCGATGCCTACATGGCTCTCGATTCAATTGCTTCAGGCGACAAAGAAGCAAAGCGGAAGGAAATGGAAGCCAACAGACAAAAGCGGCAGCAGGAACTCGACGTCTTTATCAAATATTTGAAGGATGCGGGTAAACTTGTAAATGAAACCGTTTTTGACATACCCGGAATTGATCCCCAGCCATCCGATTCTATCTGTAACGTGGTTCCAGACGGTGGTGATAATACAATGCTTTCTGAAGTTCCAAATACTTTACCTGCCTGCACGACAAGGATAGGTGATGTTCTCCATTATCTAACGGATCACAAAACAACGATTCTAAAAGAATACTCTCAAGACCGAAGCCTCTCATCTCATATCGTAATTGCAAAACTGTTTGATGATACCGAACCAACAGCCTATTTAACTGTGGAACATTTTTCAACCTATCGAATTTGCAATTACCCCCA
>JAISCQ010000124.1 GCA_031265445.1 Bacteroidales bacterium | reverse complement strand
TCCTGACGACTGATATATTCGCCTTCAATCTCGGAAGTTTTTTCGGCTTCCGAAATTAAAAAACAGAGCATTTCTTCCTGTTGTTCTGCAATGTTTTTTTGCTGTAACAGAGCTTTGGTTTCATCAGACAATTCCACAAAGCATGAAGTTATATCGCTTACATTCAAATTTTTGTAAGTGAAATTTGCCCATTCTTTATTTTGCCAGTTATATATCATATATACAAAATTATGAGCCGATTAATTGAAATATTCGGCTCACAAAAGTATAACTTTTGAGCCATTTAAACAAATTGTTCGGCTCAATTATTTGGTTTGTTCATACTGATAACCAAAGGCGGCGGTCGTAATGTTCATTATCAATTAGATAAATGATAAAATCTTTATTTGCAGCAAAGCAGCAAGCATATTGCCAAAAAACGCCGGAAAACATACATGTGATAGAAAAAATCACACGGGAGATGAAAACAAAAAACCGGCAGCCTTCGCAACAGTCGCCGCTTCGTGCTGTAGCGACGACGGGCACGGTCCGTTGAGCCGAATTTGTAATTCGGCTCGGAACATATCCGGATTTGCAATCCGGAAATTGATCCCCGAATCGAAATATGATTCCCCTGATATCCTCACTTTATTTCTGCAAACGGCAACTTAGCGAAGCGATCTCACCGCAGGCAATTGCAAATTGCCTTGTGTTCCGAGCGGCATTACAAATGCCGCTCAACGGGGTGCCGCTCCCAACATCGGTGCGAAACGCCGAGCGGCATTACAACTTAGCGAAGCGATCTCACCGTAAGGTAAATGCCGCTCAACGGGGGTTGTAGAGACGCGATGCATCGCGTCTCTACTTACAGGGTCAATAAGACGACCTGTCCGGAAATAAGCGTTCGGAAACCGAAAATGAACATTCGGAAAGCAAATGATTGTCTGACAAAAATCACTTGACCGGCATTCGTTTTTTTTTACTTTTGCCGGTCATATTTTACTGTTTCCAACCCTGTTTTTGAACAGGAAATCGAAAATGATCCATTGTTATGCCTGTCAATATTCCTGATAATCTTCCCGCGCTTGATATTCTCAAGGAAGAGAACATTTTTGTGATGACCGAAAGCCGGGCTATTCACCAGGACATCCGCCCGTTACGCCTGTTGATTCTGAACCTGATGCCTGTGAAGATCACCACCGAAACGCATCTGCTCCGCATGTTGTCCAACACCCCCTTGCAGGTGGAAACAACGTTGCTGAACACGCTGAGCCACACATCGAAAAATACGCCCATCGAACATTTGCAAACGTTCTACAAGACCTTCGACGAGGTAAAGCACAAACGCTTCGACGGACTGATCATTACCGGCGCACCGGTTGAGCTTCTTCAATTCGAGGAAGTCGACTATTGGGATGAGCTGAAAGAAATCATGGATTGGGCGGAACACAGCGTAACATCGACCCTTTATATCTGCTGGGCGGCGCAGGCCGGACTGTACTATCATTACGGCGTCCCGAAATACGAATTGCCGCATAAGATGTTCGGCATCTTCACGCATACGTTGAATAATCCCAGGGCGCCCATTGTACGCAGTTTCGACGATGAGTTCCTGGTGCCGCACTCGCGCCATACGGAAATCCGACGCGAGGACATCATCAGGGCGCCCCGGCTCGAAATAGTTTCCGAGTCGGCTATGGCAGGCGTATATCTGGTGAGGGATATCGAAAAGCGCCGTATATTTGTTACCGGCCACTCCGAATACGACGCCGAAACGCTTAGGGAAGAGTACGAGCGCGACCTTGCCAGGGGGATGGACATACAGGTACCGTATAATTATTTCCCCGGCGACGATCCCTCGCGAACGCCACTCATGCGCTGGAAGAGCCATGCCGGGCTGCTTTTCTCCAATTGGCTGAATTATTACGTATATCAGGAGACGCCTTATGATATCGATTGAGATGTCCTTGGCAAATATGGATGATGCGGCACGCGAATTTTTCCGGAAAGTCGGCGATTACAGGCATTTTGCATTTTATGGTTCCATGGGAGCCGGCAAAACAACTTTCATCAAGGCGCTTTGCAGGGCGCTGGGCGTGTCGGGCGCCGTTACAAGCCCTACATTCGCGCTGATGAACGAATACAGTGCCGGAAATAACGGAATGGTATATCATTTCGATTTTTACCGCATTAATAAACCCACGGAAGTATTCGATTTCGGATGCGAGGAATATTTTGCATCAGGAGGATACTGCTTTGTGGAATGGCCGGAGAAAGCGGAAATAGCATTGCCTTCGGATACTTGCCGCGTTGATATGAAAGAGCTGACAAGCGGGACGCGCGAGGTTTCTATAACCTTTCCGCCACCTTCACGCCATCCATAGCCGATGAGGTGATCCCTCCGGCATAACCGCTTCCTTCGCCGCAGGGGTAAAGTCCGGGTAATTGCGGATGCTGCATGGTGGCGGCATCGCGCGGGATGCGTACCGGCGTAGACGAGCGCGATTCCACGCCCACGATCACCGATTCGGAGGTGAGGAATCCCTGCATCTTACGGTCGAACATTTTGAACGCTTCCTGCAGTCGCCGGGAAATCTGTGCCGGCAGCCACGAATGCAGCGGCGACGAAACGATTCCCGGTAAATAGCTGCATGCCGGAAAATTAGCTGATGCCTGTCCTTTCACAAAATCGACGATACGTTGCGCCGGGGCTATTTGATCCGGCCTTCCGTTTTGCGCTGCCAGCATCTCAATATGTTGCCGGAAACGCAACCCGGCCAATACGCCGTGCCGTGCAAACGCTCCGGTATCCTCCATCCGTATTTCGACCACCATGCCGGAGTTAGCAAAAGCCGTGTGCCGCCGCGACGACGACATGCCATTGACCACCTGCCCGTCCGCCGAACTGGAAGCCGGAACGATATAGCCGCCGGGACACATGCAAAAAGAGTACACGCCGCGCCCGTCGACCTGCGAGGTTAGCGCGTATGCCGCTGCCGGCAAGTATTTCGCTTCGGGCGAATCGTGATACTGTATCCCGTTGATCAGCTCTTGCGGGTGTTCTACACGTACACCCACGGCAAACGCTTTGGGTTCGAGCAGGTAACCGTTTCGACGGAACATCTCGTACACATCGGTTGCCGAATGTCCGGTGGCCAGCGCTACGGCCCGTCCCTCGAACCGGTCGCCGGATGCGGTTGTGATCCCTGAAACCTTCCCGTTACGGATGATCAGATCCGTCAGTTTCTGGCCAAAGTGAAACTCCCCGCCGCATTGGATGATGGTTTGCCGCATGTTACGGATCACCGCGGGCAGCACGTCGGTACCGATATGCGGATGCGCGTCGATCAGTATATCATCACCTGCCCCGTGGAAATGGAACAGCTGCAGCACCCTTTCGATGTCGCCGCGCTTGCGGGAACGGGTGAACAGCTTGCCGTCCGAAAAAGTACCCGCACCGCCTTCGCCGAAACAGTAGTTTGATTCGGGGTTCAATCCTTCGCCGCGGCACAGCAGCGCGATATCCCGTTTGCGGTTGCCGACATCCCTGCCGCGTTCGATCAGTACCGGCCTGAATCCGCGTTCGATGAGCCTGAATGCGGCAAACAAACCGGCTGGCCCGGTACCTGCAATCACTACTTCGGGACGCGAACATACATTTTCAAAACGGAAACCGTACAACGGCCGGATGATTTCTTCGCCATGCAGAAAAATTTCCACATGAAGGAGGACTTTCACCTGTCGCCGTTTGCGGGCATCAACAGAACGCCGGAGGATATTCAACTTTGCGATGTCGCCGGAGCGGCATCCTGCTTCCCGGGCAACGATCTTCTCCAGCAATTCCGTAACAGCGGCTTCACGTGGCGATACGGTGATTTGAACTTGTTTGGGCATGAAAAATTGAAAATTATTTCCTGTTGCAAAGATAGATCAATTTACCACGAAGTAGAGACGTGGCATGCCACGTCTCTACAAAAATCATCGCATTAATATATGGTGTGATTGGGTCGACCTGACAACGCTCAAATAGATAAGTAATCTTTTCGTCTTTCGTTGACCCTGTCAGCAAAGACGCGAGGCATGCCACGTCTCTACAACGTAGCCTGACAGGTCGGCGTTGTACCGATGTTGAAGCAGCGCCCGACCTGACAGGGTCGTCAGACCTGTCAGGGTCAAAAGGAGGAGACCTCCGGGAAAGAAAATTCCAAAGAATTTCCAATAAATGTGATATTTTTGCAACGTAATTGTAAAAACGAATAGTTATGTTACAGGCACAAATTTTAAAAGACTGGCAAGGCGCGCCGATGGGTGTTTTTATTCCCATGCAGGCATGGGAAAGGATCAAATTCCAGTATCCGGACATCGAGTACATGGATATGGATTTGCCGCAATGGGAAAAAGAGTTTATAGACCGGCGGTTGGAAATGGCACGTCATCCCGACCGCTTGCAAGCCATTGAAACACTTTTTGAAGGTCTTTAAAGGTGGGGTAAAATGTATCCGGTTCTCTATCCAGTAAATTACGAATAGACCCTGTCAGATCTGCCGACCCTGACAGGTCTGCGTGGTATACGTATGTAAATGACCTGACAGGGTAAAACATAGCGACAAAAGTAATCAGAAAAATGGAAATCCGCAGGTCGTTGGGATTTGATTGACCGTATAAAAATAAGTTGATGCCTCACTATTTAAGCCCCAGGAACGATTATGTCTTCAGGCTCATCTTTGTAGAGCACAAGCATTTGTGCATCAGTCTGCTCAACAGTCTGCTGCCGCTGGAGGAACCCAACCGGATCGTCAGTATCGAATACCTGCTTCCGGAGCATGTACCGCGCACGCCCCTGGGCAAAAATTCGATTGCAGACGTCAAATGCACGGACGCTTCCGGACGGTTTTTCGTCGTAGAGATGCTGTTTTACTGGAGTTCCCTGTTTACGAAACAAATGATATTCGATAAGGCACAGGTGCTGATAGAACAGGCCGGCAGAACTGTGCCGGACGAGCCGTCCAGGACGTTTTCCTCTCTTCAGCCGGTCTATACGCTGGCGATTGTGAATCAATACTTTCAGTATAAGGATGAGGATCGCTGGATGTACGCCTATCAGGTAGCCTGTATGGAAAATCCCAGCCGGGCGCTGGAGGGGCTGAACTTGATCGTAGTAGACCTGGAGACGGAGGATCTGGTTCGTAAAATACACGCCCAGCAGGGATGGGCGGCTGAAAAGAAGCGAATGGCGGCCTTGTGGCTTCGCTTCCTGAAAGAGACCACCTATTACGGCGCCCTCGACCGCGAACTGTCGGAAGACGACACGATCCGCATGGCCGCAAAAATATGCGAGGAGGGCGACTTCACGCGCAACGAAATGGAAATATACGACTGCTGCTGGGACCATGTAAGAGTCGAATTGGATTTAGCAAAACGTGATGAAAAACAGCGCAAAGCCCCCGAAGCCGACGACAACCCCGTCAGAGCCAAAATCAGGATCATCGAAGACAGGGACAAACCCCTTGAAGACAGGATCGAGGCCTTCAAAGAAAGAGAGAGGCTACTTGATGAATCGGTCGGGAAACGGCGGTGAGATTCTCTTTCTGCTTCCGGAAATCATCGAAGTTGTAGAGACGTGGCATGCCACGTCTCTACTTTTCCACAGCATCCATCCGGCAGCCGACTTCCTTGCCGGAAAACGCCAGGCCGAGCAGGACAATCTTTTTGCCGCTGCACAGGTATTTTTCGTAATACTTTTTATCGTGAATCTGT
>JAISCQ010000092.1 GCA_031265445.1 Bacteroidales bacterium | reverse complement strand
TTTTTTAGCCGCCTTAAAAGCGATTCTGTCAACTTCCGGCTGACAGAAAGTATTGTAATACCCGTAAATCAGGCGCGAAGGAACTTTGGCAAGTCCTCCGGGAAGGGCTATCCCGAACGAGATTACCGACCGGCAATCGGGAAAAATATCCGTCGGCCTGTATCCCTGTGGAGCATCTGGAAAGCGGTCGATGCAGGCAAAGCCGCAGACGTCGGCGCCCAGCGACATAATCAGGTTACGTATTTGCTCTTTCATCTCACTTTGCGGTGTATAAGGAGATGTTCCATTAATTTGTCCAAGCGGCCGTTGTGTATCGCCGTGTGGTTTTTGTTTTCCGAAATCCTTTCAATCTGTTCCATGCTTATAAAATTACACGCGGCAAAAGTACAACAAAAAGAAACGCGGATATTGTTTTTGCGACCAAACCCGGTAGAAAAGAGACGGAATGGCTTGTTTGAGCGACGAACAGGCAGGAAGGCAATAAAAACAGGCAATACGCAAACAAAAATCGTTAATTTGTATCAGCTTGCCGGTAAAGATACGATTTGTATTCGGTCATCCGACCCATTTCAGCAATGCACCCAAAAATGGTCAGAGATTTTATCCTACATTGACGATTCGTTGGACAATTTAAAAACGCTTATCCGGTGAGACAGAAAAAGCGTCTCGAAGTCGCTCAAATGAACTATTCCAACTGTCGTAGCAAACAGTCAATATTGTTATTTGTATTTCATGATCATAACTACCGGATTGTCTTCGTCGCCAAGAGTCGCAACCAATTGCTTCAATTCACCTTTTAATTTATTATTTTCATAAGCATTCTTCAAAACTGTTACATCCAATAGATGGGCGTCCATGTTTTTTTGCAGAATTTTAAGATCATTTCCAAAATGAATATGTTCAACGGTGGTAATTTTTCCGGTTTCAAATTCATACATCAATGTTGTAGCAGGAGGAGCCTTTTCCTTTTGTATTGAAGCATAATCTAAAGTAGTTATATATAAGAATATATATTTATCGGTTATGAATTCAGAGGTACATATCAAATGAGGATCGGTTGAATGAACCGACGGCTTGCGAACCATAAGGGGAATTAAATCTCTGTTTTGGGTAAGCCGGTAGATCGTATCGGCGGAAATGTCGGATATTACAAAATCCTGACCGAACTGCCTTCTGTAGGGAAAAGCTAAACTTGAACTGTAGGTAAGGAGTTGACCGGAAGAATCTGTAAATTGATCATATACCTTAGTCGAATATCTCATGGGCAAATGAATATTCACGGTAGATGTAATCTTTCCGTCTTTCTTTGACATAAACATGTAGGGCTTTACACTGTAATTATTTTTGTATAAGCCTTTTGTATCGTAAACAAGCATTGTTTCTTCGTCAAATTCGTATGCCTGCGTTAACTCAAGATCGGCAGAATACTTTAATGTTCGCCGGTATTCTCCGGTGAGTGAATAAACAACAATCCGACCGGTGCCAATATTATCAAAAACAAATAGTTCCTCGTTCCTTTCATCGAATACAACATCTATCATTCCGGTATATTCCCCGGGTCCTCTCCCTTTGCGACTGATAAGCGTTACTATTTTCCCGCTTCGATCGAAAACAAACATTTCCCATCGACCATACACTATTACGATCATATATTTTTCGGAAACATAATGTATGTACGCTTTGTCGTACTCCACTAAAACATCTTTGCCGGTCTCCAACGGCACAAACTCCATGTCTACCATATCCGGCTTAATAGCCCTGATTTTTGGATAAGTTTTTAAAATATCAATTTCTATAATATCACCTGTTTTTGGTTTTTGAGGATTTGATTGACAACACCCAAATAACATTGATACAAAAATCAAAAATATACTTAGCTGATTCATTTTTACGTCTTACATTTAGAGCTTGTTTAAATTCTAAATTAGAGATGGCGCCGGCTACGTATCATGAATGATTGCGCATCAGTGATTCATCTTTCAGACGATTTCCACGCCTTGTTTCTTCAATATTTCGAGCGCCATTTCGCGTAACTTGAATTTCTGTATTTTGCCGCTTCCGGTCAGTGGGAATGCATCCACAAAGAAGATATATTTAGGAATTTTATGACGGGCGATTTGTCCGCGGCAGAAGTCCTTGACCAATTCTTCGGATAAGGTAACCCCTTCCTGTGGAATGATAAAAGCGCCCACAGCTTCGCCGTACCTGGGCGAGGCAACGGCAACTACCTGTACATCCTTCAACCCTTCGAGGCGGTACAGGTATTCTTCGATCTCGCGGGGATAAATATTTTCGCCTCCGCGGATGATCATGTCCTTGATACGGCCTGTAATCCGGTAATAACCGTCCCTGTCTTTCGTACCCAGGTCGCCGCTGTGCAGGAACCCGTTCCTGTCGATCACTTCGGCCGTAGCCTGCGGGTTTTTGTAATAGCCATTCATCACCAGATAACCGCGGCAGCATACTTCACCGGATTCGTCCACAGCACATTCCTCGCCGGTTTCGGGATTCAATACCTTCACTTCCGTGAAAGGATATTCGCGACCGACCGTAGTGCAACGGGTTTCGAAAGCGTCGGAAAGCACCGTATGCGTCATCCCCGGCGACGTCTCGGTAAGTCCGTATACACTGGTGATGTGCGTGATATGCATCTTTTCGGTAACGGCGCGCATCAGTTCGATAGGACAAAGCGCCCCGGCCATGATGCCGGTACGCAACGATGTAAGGTCGAACATGTCGAACATCGGGTGGTTCAACTCGGCGATAAACATCGTAGGTACGCCATACAAGGCTGTGCAGCGTTCCTTGTGTATGGAAGCCAGCACCACCAGCGGATCGAATTTTTCCACCATCACCTGCGTACAGCCATGCGTCAGTACATTCATGGTTGCCAGCGTAATACCAAAACAGTGGAACAGCGGAACGCAGCAGCACAGCTTGTCGTCAGCCGTGAAGCCCATCCCTTCGCCCGTGAAATAGCCATTGTTGGCAATATTGTAGTGCGTCAGCATCACGCCTTTTGGAAAGCCGGTAGTTCCCGATGTGTATTGCATGTTGACAACATCGGTGTGTTTTACCTTGCTTTTGGCCTCTTCGAGCACATCGTCGCCGATGTTTTTCCCTTGCAGCAGCAATTCGGCGGTATTGTACATCCCGCGGAATTTCTCCTGCCCGATATACACTACATTTTTCAAATTGGGAAATGCCTCGCTTCTGGCGAAACCACGCTGCGACATGCGCAAATCGGGCATGATGGCGTACACCATATCCACATAATTTCCGTCAAAAACGCCTTCGGTGATGCAAAGCGTGTGTATGTCGGAGTCTTTCACCAGGTATTCCAGTTCGTTCTGCTTGTAGCTGGTGTTCACTGTTACCAGCACAGCGCCGATCTTGGCCCCGGCATACAGGAACGTAAGCCAGTCGGGGACATTGGTTGCCCAGATACCCACATGCGTGCCGTGTTTCACGCCGATCGACATCAAGCCTTTGGCCATGTCGTCTACGCGCTGATTAAATTCTTCCCATGTAAAACGCAGGTTCCGGTCGGAATAGACGAGGGCTTCCTTGTCCGGCGTGGCGGCTGCCCAATGCTCCAGCCATTGTCCTGCTGTTTTGTCCTGCAATTGCAATTCCATTGATGTTTGAATGATGAATGAATAATAAATGAGTGACGAGCGATAAACTCATCACATGTACCTCTTATTTTTTATTTTTTTACCGTCAAACGGTTGACGATCATGATTAAATATCCCAATGCGATGAACGCCCCGGGCGCCAGTACGAAGATCAGGATATTGGTTGTTTTGGGAAGCATTTGCAACCCGAATACCGATCCGTTGCCCAATAATTCGCGGACAGCCCCCAGCAAAGTTAATGCAAATGCAAACCCCAGCCCGATGCCTGCGCCGTCCAGCAGCGAGGGCAAGGCCCTGTTTTTGGCGGCAAACGATTCTGCACGGCCAAGAACGATACAATTGACCACGATCAACGGAATAAAAATTCCCAATTGATCGTAGAGACTCGGTTCTCCGTTAGGGCCGGGCGAGTTCACGTAAGCCGCCATCAACAGGTCGACAATCGTAACAAACGCTGCAATAACGACAATATAAGCCGGGATGCGAACCTTATCGGGGACTGATCCTGCTATCAGCGAAATAGCAACATTCGACAGCATCAGTACGAATGTAGTAGCCATCCCCATCCCCAGGCCATTGATCGCCGAGGTGGTGGTAGCCAGCGTGGGGCACATTCCCAATACCAGTACAAAGGTTGGGTTTTCCCTGATAAAACCTTTACTGAAATTTTCCCAGTGATTCATATCATTTTTTGATTTTATATTTTCGATTTTTGATCAATCATGGCTTAATTTCCCGGCTTTCTCCAAGCTTTTATATGCGCGTTCCACAGCATCGGAAAATGCCCGCGAACTGATGGTGGCTGCCGTAATGGCGTCTACTTCGCCGCCGTCCTTCTTCACGCTGAGATTATTCGCGCCGGGATTTTTGCCATTGAACTGGTCCTTGAACTCGGCATCGGCCATCCTGGTTCCAAGGCCGGGTGTTTCTTTCTGTTCCAGCACCGAGATCCTGATGATGTTTCCCGATTGATCGAAACCTGCCATCAGGCGCACCGGGCCACCGAACCCTTTCATGGTCCATGTTTTCACGGCAACGCCGGTTAGCTCGCCGTCTTTAGAGCCAGGATAACAGGTCAACTGATCGCCACCGTCGAAACTCTCGATTTCATACGCATCAGCCGACGGATTATTGTCGTAATCGCCCAATACCGCCTTAATGGCGAAGTTTTGCTTTTTTAAGGCCGCATCATCTCTTGGCGTTTGGGTCAACTGGTGTACGATACCCAGCGATGCCGACGAGATTGCGGTAATCACCAGCAAAGTGACTGCCATATTGATTAAAGTCGATTCCTTACCTGCCATTTTTTACCTCCTTTCCGAAACGTGCGGGTTTAAGATATATATTGATTAAAGGGACAAATGCATTCATGATGAGTATGGCAAATGACATGCCTTCCGGGTAAGCCCCAAAAACGCGTATTATTACGGTTATTGCGCCGATCCCGACGCCATAGACGAGCATTCCTGCGCGGCTCATGGGCGAAGTCACATAGTCGGTTGCCATGAATACGGCGCCCAGCAGCAAACCGCCCGTAAGCAGGTGGAACACGGGACTGGCATTGGCTTCCGGATTTATCCGCCAGAGAATACCCGTAAAAATGGCGGTAGTCAGGAGGATACTGACAGGGATATGCCATGTGATGACTTTACGGACAAGCAGGTATACAAGGCCAAGCAATAATGCGACAGCGGAAATTTCGCCCATTGAGCCGCCCGATTTGCCGATCAGCAGGTCAAACGTTGAAGGCACGTCGTACGTCAGCATATCCGACAGTGTCCGGGTAGCACCGCTGGCAGCATCCAGCGCCTTGACGCCTTCCTTGACCACTCCAAGCGGCGTAGCGCCTGTGAAACTGTCGACGTATTCCGCAGGATACTTGCCGAAATTGAGAACCGTTTCGAGATTCCAGCGTGATACGAGAGGTTTGGGCCAGCTTGTCATCTGCACGGGAAACGAAATCAGCATAAAAACACGGCCTGTCAGCGCCGGATTGAACGGATTGTTGCCCAGTCCGCCGAAAGTCATTTTGCCGACGCCGATAGCCGTCACCGCGCCAAGTATCAATATCCAGACGGGGAGGTTGGTCGGCACGTTGAAAGCCAGCAATAAGCCGGTCACAGCGGCAGAACCGTCGCGCAGGGCTGGTTCCTGCTTCAGCAGATGCTTCGAAATGACGTACTCGGCCAGCATGCAGCACAATACCGACACAACGGTCACATACAAAGCGCCCAGCCCGAAGAACCACACCGACACGAAGAAGGCAGGCATCAACGCCAGCAGCACGTCGTACATCAGCCGCTCGACGCTGTTGCCGCTGTGCACGTGCGGCGAAGGCGATACCGTAAATAACTTACTCATATTTCAATCCTGATTTTTTTGATATTTGATATTGGTGTATGATTTTCCATCAAAATCACTCATATTTCGTTAAATACAAATTTACTCCTGTTCTTAAAATGCGGGCAAAAATACGGAAAATCCACTCTCGTTCAAAGTATAGAGGTAAAATTTACCCCCGTTCTTTCCATGTCGTCAAAAAATCCGGCTTTTGTTTCGGATTTTCCGCGTACCGGCAACGGCTCCATGATCCTGCACTCTGTGGTACGCATCTTACATGCTGTGGTATGCATCGCGCCGGCATGGGAGCAGCGCCCGACCTGACAGGGTCGGTAGACCTGTCAGGGTCAATTCTTACTAAAAAAATCACCTGAAACAAATATTTTTTGTTTCGGTTCAAAAAGTATCTATATTTATCTGTTTTTAATCTCAAAACATATCAAAAGTGTTCTATAATCATGTCGAAATCTCTCGAAAATTTCTTGCAGGCAATGTTCGGTGAATCACCGAATTGCACGGCTTTTGCAGAGAGAGACTGACAGACCTCATAGTACGCGCGCGCGAAAAGTTTAGCAAATATTTTTCAAATCCGGTATACCGCTCAACGGCGGGGATACGCACCCACTGCTTGGGCGTACACGCTCACGACTCGGGAGTGCACGTTCATGACTCGGGAGTGCACGTTCATGACATGGGAGTACACGCTCATGACATGGGAGTGCACGCTCACGACATGGGAGTGCACGCTCACGACATGGGAGTGCACGCTCACGACATGGGAGTACACGCTCATGACTTGGGAGTACACGCTCATGACTTGGGAGTACACGCTCATGACATGGGAGTACACGCTCACGGTTCGGGAGTGCACCTCGAAACATTCCTTATTATTATATCAATAAATTTTTATTATTCACCAAATTAAAAAAATTATTATGAGCAGTATTGATTTTCTTCCGAAAAATGACCGGAATTTACTTCAATGGGTCGTTAATTTCCTGACGTACCTGATGACGGCGACGGCGATGATGATGCGGTTTAATTTCCCGCAGGCGGTTTATGACAGGCTGGCAGCGCTTCGCAACGAGTTCGCGCAGAAACTGGACGTTGCCGAAAACCCCGCGACCCGTACCAAACTGAGCATCCAGGCGAAAAACACCGCCAAGAAAGCGCTCAAGGCCGACGTGCGGCTGTCGGTGAAAGAATACCTGGCCTAAGAGTACCTGGCCTACAACCACGAGGTAACCGACGAAGACCGCGACGGGCTGGGGATACCTGTCCACAAAACCACCCGAACGCCCGCGCCGGTGGCGAAAGATGCGCCGGATGCGGATACCGACACTTCGGTGATCGGACGCATAACGATTGGCTTCTTTGAAAAGGGAAGCAGGCATAAAAAGGCTAAACCGGCACTCCTCTGGGAAAACACCCGCGGCGAAAAAGGCCCCTGAGGCGAGATATACAGCGCGATCATCCCGTGAAAAATTTTGAATTTTGAATTATTCCGTTTGGAGGAGAACCCTGTCAGTGGTCTTGACCCTGACAGTGGTGGAACTTCCTCGAACATCTTTCCCGTTGACCCTGTTGTCCCTTTTGAACCTGACTGGTCTGTCGACCCTGTCAGGTCGGGCGCTGCTCCCACGCCGGTGCGAAGCGCTGACCTGTCAGGCTGCGCAGCTGCTGACAGGGTCAATAAGGCTTTACCACCCTGTCAGCGGTCTTGACTCTGACAGGGGTGGTGTCTCAAAGCACGCAGATGACACAGATGAGACAGATGAGACAGATTTTCGCAGATAAATAACATGTGTGTTAGTATTCCAATAATCAATAGATTTTATTTCGCCATTGCCCGCGCCCGGATGTTCTTCAATACCGCTGCTTTCCCCAGTCGGATATAGTCCAGCAGCGGGCGTGTCGACGGGCAGGTATAGCTACACGATCCACATTCGATGCAATCTGCCGCACGTTCGGCTTCGGCGCGGTCGTACCATTGCTGTTCGGCCAGCGGCATCAGCAGGAAAGGCTCCAGTCCCATCGGGCATACTGACACGCACTTGGCGCAACGGATGCAGGTACGGGCAGGTTTGCGTCTGGCTTCCCTGTCATCCATCAGCAGGATACCCGAACAGCCTTTGGTCGTAGGAATATCGGTCGATCCCAGCGCTTTTCCCATCATCGGGCCGCCGCTGACGATCTTTCCTGTGGTTTCGGGCATACCGCCGGCAGCTTCAATCAGGCTATTGACGGATGTGCCGATGCGCACCCTGAAGTTCGACGGTCTGGACAGTCCTTTGCCTGTAACAGTGACGACCCGCTCCAGCAGGGGTTTATTTTTCTGCACCGCTTCGTATACGGCAAAAACCGTTGCTATATTAAACGGCACCACGCCAACATCCACAGGGATCTTACCCGACGGGACTTCGCGCCCCGTAACGGCTTTGATCAGTTGCTTTTCGCCGCCCTGCGGGTATTTCACCTTCAAGGGGCAGATTTCTATCTCCGGATATGCCGCTGCATATTTTTGCAGGTTGGCAATGGCGTCGGGCTTGTTGTTCTCCACGCCTGCGATGGCCCTGTTCACGTTCAGCGCCTTCATCAGGATGCGGATGCCCACAATGATCTCGGGGCCTTTTTCGAGCATCAGCCGGTGGTCGCACGTGAGATACGGCTCGCATTCCACGCCGTTGATCACGATCATCTCGGCTTTCTTTCCCGGAGGCACGGACAGTTTGACATGCGCCGGGAAAGTTGCCCCGCCCAGCCCAACGATGCCTGCGGCAGTGATTTTACCGGTAATTTCTTCGGTATTCCCGGTAATTTCCGTTTTCAAAACCTCCGACGTATCAATGCCGTCCTCCCATTCGTCGCCTTCTACGGCAATTTGCACCGCCATGCGCCTGTAACCCGAAGCATCGGGGAAAGCATCCACTTTCTTGACCTTCCCCGATACCGACGAATGAACATTCGCCGATACAAAGCCCGTGCTGTCGGCAATTACCTGTCCGGTCTTTACGGTGTCGCCCGCCTTCACCCTGGCAGTCGACGGCGCACCGATGTGCTGCGACAGCGGAATAGTCACCATTGCGGGAAGCGGCAGCACTTCAATGGGTTTCCCGGAAGTGAACTTGTTTTCGGGCGGATGGACGCCTCCTTTTGGAAAAGTCTTTAGCATTTTTGATGAACTTCGTTGAGCTTGCAAGCCCGGTTTTCAATATTTGATTAAAGGATGATATCAGCTTTATGAACGAGTATTATGCTTCCGCCGGTGCAGCCGTTTCCCTTTCGGGTGCAGGAGGAGTTGCTTTCCTTGGCGGGAAGTTTAATTCGAGAATGGACCGGGTGGAACATTCGGGCATACACTTACGGCACATCTTGCAGGCTTTGGAGTCGATATATGCCAGGTTGTTCTCCATCTTGACAGCGTCAAAGGTACAAACCCTGAAACACTTGGAGCAGCCGATACAAGCCACTGCACAATACTTTCTGGCAATGCCGCCCTTGTCCTTATTGATGCATGATACAAAAATCTTACGGTCTTTCCTGTCTTTCCGGCGCAACTCGATGATGGAACGCGGACAGGCTTTCACACAGGCTCCGCAAGCGGTACAATTGGCGTCGTTCACCACGGGCAGGCCGGTTGCGGGGTTCATCGACAGGGCGTCGAACTTGCAGGAAACCACGCAGTCGCCGCAGCCCAGACATCCATACGGACAGTCGGTATCACCGGTGTAGAGTACGTGTTGTATGGCGCACGACGAAGCCCCGTCGTATACGCTGGTACGCGGACGGTGTTCCACGGAGCCGCTGCAACGGACTACTGCCACCAGCGGGTTTTGGGCGTCCACTGTTTGGCCGAGTATCTGCGCCACAGTCATCATCACGGTGTTGCCGCCCACAGGACAGAACATCGGCGAGATGTCGTCGGCCTTGACCAGCGCTTCCGCAAAATTGCGGCATCCGGCATAGCCGCATCCACCACAGTTGGCGGCAGGCAAAGCTTCGGAAACCGTATCGATACGCGGATCCTCGTAAACCTTAAACTTCTGCGCTACGAAATACAAAATAACAGCGGACACTATACCCACAGCTACTAACACAATGATTGTAAACAGTATGATGTTCATGCAACATTTATTTTTTGAACAGTAAACCCGGAGGTTTTGGTAATTTTTCGATTCAATAATTTAATAATCAAATAGTACGGAACCAGTATTAATAATGACGACAGTCCGCTTGCAAGCTCGTTACCCGTAACCTGGTACACCACCAGCAACGTTGCCAGCACCACCAGAAAAGGAATGATGTAACCGATATACAATGCCCGGAAACCCAACGACTGCTGCATGACGATCTTTACCCGCTCCCCTGAAACAAAATCGCCCGAAAAACCATCGACACGGATGTCCCTGTCTTTGTTTTCGGACGGCGTACAATAACTTTTGGCAGTACAACCGCTGCATGCAGAAGAGGCGACCATGCGCACAATCATGGTATCGCCACAAATCGAAGCAACAGTTCCTTCGTGCTCCACTTGCTTTTCCATTCTATTTTTAATTCATTTCGGGGACAAATGTAAGTAAGTTATAGATAAAATAAAAGCGTTTTTATCATCACATAATCATTATATGATGAACATCGAAGGCTTAAATCCTCGAAGACAGTATGATATATGCCTGTAATTTGGGGTGTGCGAACAGCGGCAGTGTAGGAACCGTTTGCACATATCCAACAAATATATCATACTGTCGAATTTCTCAATAAACATTCCTGATAATATTCCAGTCGGAAATACCGATGACGGGCAAATATTTTTGAAAGACATTGCTTTCATCGGCTGTTCCTGCGGCCTTGTAGGCATACCACACCTCTTTACGTTCGAGGTCTTGCGATCCGAATTTGCGCAAGCCGATCCTCAAACCGAACTCGGCTTCGTTATCTGCCCAGTTGTGCCATTGCATGGCGTCGATGCCGTCGAGTTGCCGCAATTTTATCCATCCCCAGGCAAAACCCGCTGCCTGTTCGAGAAGGTCGGTTTCGCCATACGTCCGTGAATTGGTGCCGTTTTCCGACAGCCATACCGTGCGTTTTTCCGTACCGTTGTACAGGTTTTCCGGTTGTTTGGCCCATCGGTCAAGCACTTCAAGGTTTTTGAAGGTGATGAGCGTCGAAGAGGTCGAATAGGTGGCATCCGCGTCATTCCAGGTCTTCGGTTCATTCAAATCCTGCGGATAGCAATGGTAGGCCAATGCCCATTGGAAATCGCCTTCGGCCTTACAGTAATCATTGAAAGCATGAAGCATGTCGAGCGAGGCGTAGGTGTCGGCAACAGCGTTATCGGCTCTCTTCCATGAATGGGTAAATGAACCGAATACTTCCGAATACCGGTCGTACTGCCGGACAATGTTGTAGCACATCCGCATCGATTTCATGCAGGCATCGGCGTATACCGGCATGGGCTTGTTGCGCCCCATATTGGTCCATTCGATACCCGCATCCACCTCGTTGTGCATGATCCAGTGGTGGATGCGTCCGAACCGGCCGTCGGAACGGCAGTAGCGGCCAGCCAGGAAATCGAGCGCCGCGGCATACGTGTTCACACTCGCAGGACTGGTCATGTCAGGCATGGTATAGAATCCGCCCGAGAAGTCGGGATGCTGCAACAGGTCGCCGATTTCCGGGTCAGGACAAGCGGCTGCCGGCTGCACGAGAAGAATCGCCGCCACTACAATGTTTCGCTGATAACATTCGGTAAGTGCCGCATCCAGGGCGCTGATCTGATTCCGGTCGAAATAATAGCTTTTGCCGCCATAGCTGTGTTCCATGTCGTTTCCGCTTTGCCGGCTCCGCATCCAGGCAGTGAACGGCACATTAACCGTTACGCTGGTGATCCCGAGGTCGTCCAGATCCAGGCATTGCAGGCTATGGTTGAAGTATCCGCCCAGACCCTTCTTGCCCGAAGGTTTCGCCTGTACGGTCGTTTGGGTAGCAGCTATTCTGTCGGGATAACGTGCATGAGAGACCATCATATCACTGTTTCCGCCGGTTCCTTTCCTTGCAATGACCCATTTGGACAGTGTGCGGTCGTAATTGAACCCGTCCCGCATCACAAAACGCTCAAAGGTTTCGGAAAATGCCGGCGAACTTAACGGGCGGCCGGATGTAAAATCGCGGAGTTGCGTTACATCCAGGTAAGGCGGGATTTCGCAAAGGACGAAACTTCCCTCACCCGCGTAATTGCCCCGTACAGTGACCGCATCTGTCCCGGCGTCCACTTCGGTGATGAATGAGGCGTATATTGCCTCCAGGTATTTCCGGATGTTTTCGCCAAACTGCCGGTCAGCGGCTGCTTTTTCTTCCTTCGCTTCCTCTTCTTCCTTTTCGGCGACCGTCATACCTCTGAAATGAATATTTCGCAGTTCTATTTCGTAGCCGGCGTCGTTGCCAAAGTCCAAACGCAGGTATTGCCCGGCATTTCCCCACGAATTTTCGGCAAGAGGCGTTTTCAGCGTCACCGCCCATTCTTTCCACGAACCCGATGCCGGAACTTTCCCGCTTTTTATGGAGCGCTGTTCCGCGACCGGCTCGGCAAAGAATATCTGTATAAACTCCAGTTCCCGGCTGCTTTTGTATTCGAAACAGAATACCGTCGAGTCAGCCGGATTCGCCTTCGCCAGTTTGTCGGTCGATACGTAAGGATCCTGTCCTGTGGTGGTCGCCTTATAGTGGTGGTCGTCCGACATTTTGGCGACGGTCATGTTGTGGGCAGTTTCGGAGAGTAACTTCAAATATTCGTATTTTTTTACCGCAGGGGGAATGACGGGGATATCCGGCTCTTTGTCTTTCCCGCACGAGGCAAGCGCCGGTAGAAGGAGGAATACGGAAACCAGTGCCGAAAGGAATGTTACGGCTCCTTTTGAGGCGGAAATCCGACGGTTTTTCAATAAGATATTTGTCATGTTGAGAATATCTGCGTGTTGAAACTACACAAAATTATTTTGAATCGTTCCAAACATCTTCGCCGATTGTCACCGGGCCGATCAGGCCGGATTCGAGCAGCGGGGAATTTTTGTTATAGTGACGGTGTGCGGCGAAAGTATATCTTTCGCTTGTTCGCGGTTTGCCGTCGAGGAGCCATTGGGGCCAGCGGCCGTGTTCGGGGCCGTCGTAGGGGAGCTGTTCGTCGCCGGTCAGACGGTTGGGCCAGAGGTTGACTACCTCGATTTCGAGCGCGTTGTTCTTCGATTTCACGGCGCC
>JAISCQ010000256.1 GCA_031265445.1 Bacteroidales bacterium | reverse complement strand
GTGCAGGTTGCCGAACAGGCCGCTCCCGGCGGCCCGGTCATACAGAAGGTGACCAACCCCGTAACCGGCGAGCCGGATACGCTCAACACGGGCGCCATGGCGCTGATACAGGGCCTGCGGCTGGCCGTGCGCGGCGACCGCGAGGACGAAACAGGCGTGTTCTTTACCAATGCTTACGGCGGCCCCACGGTACACATACCGGCGGCGCACCTTTCGCCCAATACCCCGTCGAAACTGCAATTCGTGCTCCCGCCGACCGTTACCCCGGGCGAATGGCGGGTGGCGGTAGCCACGCAGACAACCGGCTCGTCCACGGTACTCGCCAAAGAGGTAAGAATATACGAATATCCACAGGTGATAAGGGTGGAGTGACGGAGGCAGTAACTTGCGAGTGTCGCAAGCAGTAACTTGCGGGTGCCACAAGTAGTAACTTGCGGATGTCACAAGTAGTAACTTGCGGATGTCACAAGCAGTAACTTGCGGGTGTCGCAAGCAGTAACCTCCCTTACGGTTTCGACCCTGTCTGCGGTTTTGACCCTGACAGGTCTATCGACCCTGTCAGGTCTGGCGCTACTCCCACGCCGGTGCGAAACGCCGACCTGTCAGGCTGCGTTGTAGAGACGTGGCATGCCACGTCTCTACTGACAGGGTCAGCGAAGACAGATCCGGATACGTAAGCTTACGTAAAACGACCTGACAGGGTCGGCAGACCTGTCAGGGTCAATAAGAATAAAAAATATAAAAAGTAAAGAACAATAAATAAAGAATAAGTAACAACCCGTCATTTTTTTAACATCAATATCAGATACATGAAAACCGTAAATTTTTTATCAGCGGCGGCGATACTGGCCGCAACAGTCATGACTTCGTGCAGCCGCAACAGCGAAGACGCGACCGTCAATGACCGCGTGGAAGTGAAATTTTCCGCCAACACGGCTGAGATCCGCACCCGCGTCACCGAAACCGGCTGGGAGGCCAACGACCCCGTCGGCATCTACATGATCAAGGCCGATCCCGGCGCGCTTGCTCCCGGAAACATCGTTGAAGACGCTGGCAACAGGCAGTACACAGCCTCCGCCGCCGGAGCAGGCTCCGTATCGTTCACGCCGCAGCCGGGCGACGCCATCTACTACCCCGTGAGCGGCGACGTGGAGTTTATTGCCTATCACCCGTATGCGGCGACTGTAACGTCGGATTTCAATCTGCCGGTCAGCGTGGCTGTGCAAACCGACCAGTCGAAGATCGACGCGCTGTATGCAAAAACGAACGGCGCCTACAACAAAAGTAAAAATCCGGTCGATCTTCAGTTCGAGCACAGGCTGGTCAAGCTGGCGTTTACGATCGAGGCCGGCGACGGCGTCACGGAATCGCTCAGCGGCCTGACGGTGAAAATCACCGGCCAGCAAACCGAAGCGACGCTGGACTTGACCGACGGGACAGTGACTGCGACAGGCGCGGCATCGGCCATCACGGCGAACACCGTCGCGGACGGATCTTCTTCCGAAGCCATCGTACTGCCTGCCGGCGACGTTGCGGGCATGACCTTCACCTTTACCACGGCGGCGGGAGGAACGTACGAAGTGGCAGTACCCGCCGGCAGCTGGGCGTCGGGAAAGAAATATACGTATGAGGTAACCCTGAAAAGGAACGAAGCGGAGATCACCGGCATGGTCGGCGCATGGGGCGACGGCGGCAGTGAGACCGTTACAGCTACTCCCCCAAAAGAGTACGTTGTTGAAACGGTGTTCATCCCCAAAGGAACATTTCTCATGGGCAGTTCGAACGGTTTGGGTGCCGGAACGCCCGGAACAGACCCGAATGTAACGCCTGCCGAGCCGGGCAGGTCTTCTAGTGAGACACAGCACAGTGTAACGCTCACTAAGGATTATTACATGAGCGTATACCCGATTACCAATGCTCAGTATGCCGACTTTCTGAACGATGCCGGGGTTGACGCCTCCGGCAAAAATGCAGGTATTCAGAACGAGCAGACATTAATAGGAGAACATAGTTGGGGCCTGAGCTATACCGGCAGCCAATGGGAGCCGGTGTCAGGTTATGATAATCATCCCGTGATTTATGTAAGCTGGTATGGCGCGAAGGCTTACGCCGAATGGGCGGGCGGCGATTTGCCGACGGGGGCGCAGTGGGAACGCGCGGCGCGCGGCGGCGTTGAGAACATGCCTTATAGCATAGGGACCGGCACAGAGTTGACCGGCACGATGGCAAACTTTAATAACTCTGTAGGCCATACCACGGCAGTAGGCGCCTATTCGGCTTATGCCAATGCTTACGGATTATACGACATGCACGGCAATGTATTTGAGTGGTGTCTGGATCAGTGGAACGGCAGTAGCGCCTATTCAAGCTCTTCGGCGACAGACCCTGTTGGTACAACCGGTTCGCTCCGTGTGCTGCGCGGCGGCTGTTGGTACTACGGCGCTCTGAGCTGCCGCTCCGCCTACCGTTACAGCAACACCCTCGGCTACCACAGCGACTTCGTCGGCTTTCGTGTTGTTTTTTGTCCTTAGTTCATCCAAAAAGATTTTGAGCTAAAAAAATAAGAGCCTGCCAAGGCGAGGGATGGACGACCGAAGCCCAAGGCGGGCGAATAAACAATATCGGCGTTAGCCGGTCGAATTTTTTCATATTGATGCAAATACACATATTTAATATGTTCATTGCCGACCCTGCTGTCCCTGTTGACCCTGACAGGAGAATTTTTGTAGAGACGTGGCATGCCACGTCTCTACTGTCAGCGGTGGTAGAAGAAGAAAACCCGTAGTAAAAATCCCGTCATGGATGCCATACCGGTAGCCGGAAAACGTTTCATTATCCGGCAATAATCCTGTCGGGGTCAACAATTCAAAATTCAAAATTCATCATTCTTTCACGTGTCCGATTTCACCTCATACCTCGCCGGCAGCCTCACCCTTCCGCATTTCCTTGCGGGGATGCTGTTCGTGGGGCTTGGCCTGCTGCTTACCCTGCTGCTGGACGTCAGCCGGCGGGACGGGGACAGCCCGCGCACACCGCGACGGTGGTCGTGGCGGTTCTTCTGGCGCGACAACATGCTGCGCTTTGTTTTGAACCTGCTGGTTGCCGTTGCGCTGATCCGCTTCTGGCCCGACATCAAAGGCGAAGAAATCGGCATGTTCCACTGTTTCTGCATCGGGCTTTGCTTCGACAGCCTGTATATAGCGGTACGGACGGTGAGAAAGAAGATGAAGAATAATGATGAATGATTTTGAATTTTGAATTTTGAATTTTGAATTTTGAATGATGCTGCGCGGCACACCCTGTTGGCGGTCTTGACCCTGACAGCGGTGGTAGAAGAAAAAGCAACGGTTTTGACCCTGTCAGGTCTGGCGACCCTGACAGGTCATTTACGTAAGCTTACGTAAAACGACCTGACAGGGTCGGCAGACCTGTCAGGGTCAATAAGGAATAACAGGTAAGAATAACCAAATTTAACAACCGGTTTGGAGGATCAATCATGAATGAATCATTGGTATCCCCGTAGGGGCGGATTGCATCCGCCCGAAAACGCATTGGCAAAAGGGCAAACACAAAGGTTTGCCCCAACAATTCAAAATTCAAAATTCTTTCACATCGATGAATGATGATCTATTCGTATTTGAAGAATCCCAGATCCTCAAGCCCCACCGATTCGATATAATGTTTTTTATGCCTGTTATCGGCTTCGGCATGCTTGATAAATATCCCGGCCGATTTGGTATAATGCTCGTCGCGTTGGCTATCCCATATCAGCAGGTAACCCATGATGATGTTACCTGCCATTTCGACCAGGCGTCGTGCATGGAAATCGAGGAATTCGCTGTTCTTCACTGCGGTTACCCCGGCTACGCATTCTTCGTATTCGGCGGTCATTTCCTGTAGCGTACGGCGGAAATTCTGCAATTCGGGACGTATTTCGGCTACTTCATACACTTCGCGGATTTGTTTCAGGAAAGCGCCTGTAGTAACGCCGCGGATGGCAGCTACCACCTGTAATTGCGTGGTTCCTTCGTAGATGGAAGTGATACGGGCATCGCGGTAGATGCGTTCTACCGGGTAGTCCTTCATGAAACCCGATCCGCCATGTATCTGGATAGCATCGTAGGCCAGCTGGTTGCAGTACTCGCTGGCCATACCTTTCAGCAATGGCGTGAAAATATCGGCCAGGCGCTGGTAGTACTTCATTTCATTGCGTTCGTCGGGTGTCGGCGTGCGTTCCTGCGAAATCTTATCCATGGTTTTGTATATGTCCACAAAACGGCAGGTTTCGTACAGCAGCGAACGCGATGCGTCGAGCTTGGCTTTCATGTTGGCCAGCATCTCGTACACGGCCGGGAACTGTATGATGGCTTTCCCGAATTGGCGGCGATCCTTTGCATAGGCCAGCGCTTCGCGGTAAGCGGCTTCCGAAACGCCCACCGATTGCGCGCCGATACCCAGGCGGGCGCCGTTCATCAGGGCCATCACGTATTTGATCAGGCCGAGCTTGCGTGCGCCGACCAGTTCGGCAGGGGCGTCCTTGAACACCAGCTCGCAGGTGGGCGAGCCGATGATCCCCAGTTTATGTTCGATACGGCGCACCTTCACGGCGTTATGTGTCCGGTCGTAGATAAACATCGACAGGCCGCGCCCGTCGCTGGTACCGTCTTCCGAACGCGCCAGTACGAGCGAAATGTTACCGTCGCCGTTGGTGATGAAGCGTTTTACTCCGTTGAGCACCCACGAGCCGTCGGGCTTTTGCGTGGCTTTCAGCTGCACGGCCTGCAGGTCCGATCCCGCGTCGGGTTCGGTGAGATCCATGGCGCAGGTTTCGCCTGCGGATACGCGGGTAAGGAAACGTCGCTTCTGGTCTGCATCGGCGAACTCATTGATGGTTTCGGCGCAGTCCTGTAACCCCCAGATGTTGACAAAACCGGCATCGGCACGCGACACGATGTCGGCAGCCATGGTGTAGGGAATAACCGAGAGGTTCAATCCGCCGTATTCGCGCGGCAGCGTGATTCCCATCAGGTTGGCTTTACGCAGGGCGTCGAGGTTTTGCTGTGTTCCGCGGGCGTATGCCACGTGGCCGTCGACCACCTGCGGGCCTTCGGCATCCACCGATTCGGCATTGGGCGCAACAGTGTCGCCGCATATTTCGCCGATTACTTCCAGCACCCTGTCATAACTGTCGATGGCGTCTTCGTAATCCAGCGGCGCAAAATCGAACCTGTCCTTTTCGGTGAAGTTTTTTTCGCGCAGTTCCACGATCCTCTTCATGAGCGGGTGTGTCAGGTGGAATTTCAGGTCTCTATTATCGGTATAAAAATTAGCCATTGCTTTATATTTTTGATTTGATTTTTTGATTCCGATTGCTGTCATCGAAAATCGACCATCGAAAATCAAAGATGATTTTTACTTTTTGTTTTGTTGATAATACTTGATCATCTTGGGCACTACCTCGTTGACATCGCCCGTGATGACAAAGTCGGCGATGGTATTGATCGGGGCGCTGGGATCGTTATTGATGGAGATGATCATGGCGCTTTCCTGCATCCCGGCGGTGTGCTGCACCTGTCCGGAAATGCCGCATGCGATGTAGAGCTTCGGGCGCACGGTGACGCCGGTTTGTCCCACCTGACGTTCGTGATCGGCAAAACCGGCATCCACGGCGGCGCGTGAGGCTCCTACTTCGGCGCCGATAACATTTGCCAGCTCGAACAGCAGGTTGAACCCTTCGCGCGAACCCATGCCGTAACCTCCCGACACAAGGATCGGGGCTCCCTTGATGTCCACTTTCGACTTTTCGATGTGACGTTCGATCACCTTCACCGCCATATCGGCATCGGCGAGGTATTTGCCCGCGTCGATCTTCTTCACTTCGCCCTTGTAATTGGGGTCGAGCGCTTCCTTCTTCATCACGCCTTCGCGCACGGTAGCCATCTGTGGCCGGCAGTCGGGGTTGATGATGGTGGCGATGATGTTTCCGCCGAAAGCGGGACGAATCTGGTACAGCAGGCCGGTGTAGACCTTACCGGCTTTCCTGTCCTCGTGTTCGCCGATTTCGAGCGAGGTGCAGTCGGCGGTAAGCCCGCTGTGCAGGGCGCTCGACACGCGCGGCCCCAGGTCGCGGCCAATGCTGGTTGCGCCCATCAGGGCAATCTGCGGTTTCTCTTCCTCAAAAAGCTTCACCACGATGGAGGTGTGTACCTGCGTGGTATACGGCTCCAATGCGGCGCCATCGGCTATCCACAATACGTCAACGCCATACGGGATCACCTGTTTTTCGATACTTTCCAGGCCATTGCCGATGACCACGGCTTCGAGCCTGCATTTCAACCGGTCGGCCAGCTTGCGGCCCTTGGTGCAAAGCTCCAGGCTAACGTCGGCTACAACGCCGTTTTCTACTTCGCAATATACAAATATGCTGTTCATTTTCTTATTATCCTAATGTGTGATTTGCAATCAATTCCACCATCAACCCCTGTATATCGAAATCGGAAGCGGTGAGGCGTTTCGATTCTTTGGCCTGGAACACTACGTTTTCGATTTTCTTCACCTTGGTCGGCGAGCCTGACAGCCCGAGGTCTTCTGTTTTGGCGTCGATATCCTTCACGCCCATCTCGGTGATGTTGAGGTAAGGGCGTTCGTTGAACAGCGCCATATAGTCTTCGGCAGCGTTTTGCGTTTCGCTGACCGTTTTTGCGTGTTTGTACTTCATCATCAGTTTCACGTTGCGCGGACGGCAGTCGGGCGCCGAACCGTTAACGGTAACCAGCAACGGCAGCGGTCCTTCCACAACTTCCACCCCGCGTTCGAGGCGGCGTTTTACACGGATTTTACTTTTCTCGATCTTGAGTACTTCTTCCGCGTATGTGATTTGCGGGATACCGAGCTTTTCGGCCACTTGCGGGCCTACCTGCGCGGTGTCGCCGTCGATGGCCTGCCGTCCGCACACAATCAGGTCGAACTCGCCGATGGCGCGAATGGCGCACGAGAGGGCGTAGGAAGTAGCTAAGGTGTCCGATCCGGCAAAAGCGCGGTCGGAAAGCAGGTAACCGTTATCGGCGCCGCGGAACAACCCTTCGCGGATGATGTCGGCGGCGCGCGCCGGACCCATGGTGAGCAGCGCCACGGTCGACCCCGGATGAAAGTCTTTGATCCGCAAAGCCAGCTCAAGCGCGTTCAGGTCTTCGGGATTGAAGATTGCCGGCAGGGCGGCGCGATTGACGGTTCCGTCCTCTTTCATGGCATCCTTCCCAACATTGCGCGTATCGGGCACCTGCTTGGCCAAAACAATGATTTTTAATCCATTCATGTTTTATATGCTTGGTTTTAATTTTTCAGGCGGCAAACCTACGAGATTTTTCGTAAAAAAACAAACCGCCGATTCTTGGGGTGCAATTCAAACTGTCGCATTGAGTATACGTATCAGCCTGTCGTGCTCCACCGTCGATGGAAACCCTTTTCAAAAATGTTTTGCCTTTCCATTGTCGATGGAAACCCCCTTTCAAAAATGTTTTGCCTTTCCGCCGGAGACAGCAGTGGGTGCAATTCAAACTGTCGCATTGAGGATAAAATTGATTTTGCCCGCAAGGGCCTGAAGGGACTTGGTGCAGGGTGCGTTTGCTGCGATAATATTGATGCTTGTACTTTCCGGTCAAATATTGTAATAATCAACCAAATTAACTTCCCAATTTGCACATATATCCTGATCATTGTTATTTAGCGTGAATTTTAAATGACCGTAATATATGATACATAAAATATTGATAATAATAATATTGCTCGGTTCGTGCACCCGACATGACCGGGAGCCCGAGCGGTTGCAGAAAACAGCTCATCCGTCGCAGAAACAGAGGTCTTCCCATATATCCTTCCTGAATGTCAACTCGTTTTGTGAAGATTCACTGGGATACATGTGGATTGCTACCTTAGGCGGTCTCAACCGCTACAATGGGTATGAGTTCATGCAATACGTGCACGATGCTGCCGATTCAACGTCATTGAATGATGATTTCGTTTTTTCACTGTTTTTCGATTCCTCACACCGGTTATGGGTAGGAACGACCGTGGGTGTGAACCGTTATGATTTTGCGACAAACCGTTTCATCCGTTATTCCGGCGAATCGGAGCCGGTTTATTCCTTTTACGAAGATCACAACCGGCGCATCTGGGTCGCCTCACCCGCCGGTACCGGTTGGATCGACACCCTGCAGCGGAACGTTATACTGTCCCGGCACGAACGAAATGTGAACCTGTACTGGGAGGATTCTTCGTTGCGGTTGTGGATGGGCGCAAGTGATGACCGGGGACTTGCAGTCCGCAAGGACGACAGCTCATGGGAATTTTATTCGCTGCCCGGTAGCCGGTGGGTAACCG
This sequence comes from Bacteroidales bacterium, assembly GCA_031265445.1. Taxonomy (GTDB): domain Bacteria; phylum Bacteroidota; class Bacteroidia; order Bacteroidales; family UBA4181; genus JAIRLS01. The sequence goes on along the minus strand of JAISCQ010000256.1, from coordinate 5,522 downwards.
GCATGTACAGCGACCCGCAGGGCGTGTGGTGGCTGGGTACCAATGCCGGCCTTGTGCTGTTCGACCCTGTTTCACGGACATTCAAAGACCCGCCGCCGGCTTGCCTGGACGACGCAAGGCTGAGCAAAACACGGATCAGCTTCATCCGGGAAACAGAACCGTTGAAACTGTTGATCGGTACCACCACCCAGGGTATGTTCCGGTATGATATCCTGTCACAAACATTGCAGCATAATGAACCCCTGCAACTCAACCCTTTCCGTTCATCACAATTACTTTCATGCTACGTCGATCGACAGGAAAATGTTTGGGTTGGCTTTTACGACAAAGGATTCGCCGTAGGAAACAGGTACCCGGATTATTTCAATGCCGACCACACACTCAGTGATATTTTTAAGGATAAATTCGTTACCCGTGTGGTAGAGGACAGATATAGCAACTTGTGGATCAGCACCAGGTACGATGGCTTATATTGCTATACATCAGCAGGAAAATTGACCGCCTACCATGTGCAGAATTCGGATCTGTTCCCGGCCGGCAATGATTTTCTCGAATCGCTTTTTATTGATTCGAAAGACCGGATATGGATAGGCTTTGATAATTGGCTGGTCGTTGGCGATATTTCAACCGACGGACATCTCCGGTCGTGGGAGCGGATCGATTTGCAGCATGTGCGGGTGGTTAAGGAGGATAAATACGGAAATATCTGGCTCGGGACATGGTTCGGACTGTTCAGGATCGATTGCGGGAAATCGCTGGCCGAAATGAAAAGGATATATCCCGTCCATGCTATTGCCAATGTCCCGGACATCTGTATCCTCCGGTCGGGCGATTTACTGTTTTCGTCGTACGGCGAAGGCGTTTTCAGGATTCGGGAAAACGACACCGTTCCCGAACTGTATCATTCGCCGGCAATCGTAAGTCCTGTGACCGCCAAATGCATCACCATGTTCGAAGATTCGCGGCAGAGGATATGGATGGGTAGCTACGGAAACGGCATGCTTTGCCTGTCGGAAGGAAAATACAGCGTTTTTACCTGGAACAGTGGGTTGCCCAGCAACAATGTCCTGTGTTTCCAGGAGGATATCAATGGCTGCATGTGGATGAGCACTTCCTGCGGCATCTCAAAATTGAAGTTCTCGCCTACAGATACTGTTTTTACCAACTACTTCAGCAGCGACGGCATCCCGGGCGACCAGTACCACGAAAAAGCCGGGTGCAGGCGCTCCGACGGACGCATATTCTTTTCGGGTAATCATGGACTTACTTTTTTCAATCCCGCCCATATTTTGCCCAGCCGTACCCCGCCCGTGGTGAACCTGGAAGATCTGAAAATATTGAATCAAAGCGTCCAGCCGGCGCCTGAAGGGTCTGTATTGACCAAAAGCATTGCCCTTACCGGCAAAATAACGCTCAATCACAGGCAAACGACCATTTCCCTGGACTATGCGGGGATCGACTTTATTGCGCCCGGGAAACTGACTTACAGGTACAGGATGGAAGGCTTTGACCCAAAATGGAATGATGTGGGCAGTTTCAGGCGGGCTACCTATTCCAACCTGTCGCCGGGCAAGTATACATTCCTGGTAAGCGCAATCAACGGCGATGGCGCAGAGAGCATCCGTCCGGCCAGCCTACAGATCACAGTAAAGCCGGCGCCATGGTTTTCCTGGCAGGCATGGCTGCTGTACGCGCTCCTGTTAATTGCAGTGATCATATTGCTGTTCAGGTTTTGGTTCAAGATCAAAATGAACCGGCAATTATTGGAAATAGAACATAACGAACGGGAACGCGAACAGGAAATATCCGAAATGAAGATCAATTTCTTCACCAATATTTCCCACGAGTTACGTACTCCGCTCACCCTGATATCCGCCCCGCTGGAACAGCTGATGTCGCTTAAATCGTCCGACGCTGCCGGCATGTGGCTGTTGAATACAATATCGCGCAATGTTCAAAGTATGTTGCGCCTGATCAATCAGCTGCTCGACTTCGGAAAAATCGAGAATGGCATCTTGTCCCTCGCGGTACGGCAGATCGACATCATGCAGCAGGTACGGAACATCCGGGATGGATTTGCATATACTGCAGAGAGAAAACATATCCGTATGGCGTTTCTTCCCCATGTCCCTCGCTTGAACCTTTGGATTGATGCGGATAAGCTTGAAAAAATCCTGCATAACCTGCTTTCTAACGCATTAAAATATACCCCGGAAAACGGTTCGGTGGAAATACTGACGAACGAATTGAGCGGTATCGAAGCAGGTAAAATATACCCGGGAATGGACCGGATACCGGATATGCTGTTTATCGAGATTACGGTGCTGGACACAGGCCCGGGTATTCCGGCGGAGAAACTTGGCGATCTGTTTGTCAGATACCGCCAGATCAACGGGCCTTCCGGACTCCGACCCGATTATGGCGGAAGCGGAATAGGCCTGCACTACACCAAACGCCTGGTCGAAAAGCACAACGGCCGGATCAGCGCCGGGATAAGACCCGAAGGCGGTATGCTCTTTTCGTTCATTCTCCCTGCGGAGGATATATATCCCGAAAATGAAAAGGATCAAACTGTGAAGGACGTCCTTCCGGACAGCATGGAAAAGGATTTGCCAAAACGACAGGAACCGGCCGGGCAAAAGTATCCGTATACCATCCTGATTGCCGAAGACAACATCGAATTGATGGACTTCATCAGGAATATACTGTGTGACCGGTATCAGCTTATGGAAGCATTGGATGGAGATAAAGCCTGGGAATTGACCCAGAAAGAATCGCCCGACCTGATCCTCAGTGATGTGATCATGCCCGGATTGTCCGGTTACCGGCTTTGCGCGCAGGTGAAACAGCATCCTGCGCTTTGCCACATACCGGTAATACTGCTCACTGCCAAAACCGCCATGTTCGACCAGGTGGAAGGCCTTGAACAGGGCGCTGACGCCTATATCTGTAAACCGTTCAATATTGATTACCTGCTGTTGAGCATCAAGAACCTGTTCATGAGCAGGGACAGGCTCCGTCAATATTTTTCCACGCCGCAGACGCAGGAGAATGTATCCATACCCGTACCGCTGAACCGGTATGATACAAAGTTCATGGACAAGCTGACCCGCCTGCTCGAACAGAAACTCTCAACCCCTGACCTTAATATCGACTGTATTGCCAGGGATCTGGGATTTAGCAGAACAGGGTTTTACCGTAAAATAAAAGGACTTACAGACATGTCTCCCGTCGATTTTCTGACAGGCTACCGCTTGAAACGCGCTGCCGAGAAAATCATGGAAAATGAACAGCCGCTTACCACCATTGCGGAACAGACGGGATTCAATTCATATTCATATTTCTCGAAATCATTCAAGAAGCATTTTGGAGTAACACCCAGGGAATACAGTATGAATCACTGACATTGGAGTCATCCTGTAAAATGTTCTTTTGACGGTAAGCCGGAGGGCTTTATTTTCGTAACCGCATGCAAGCGAAGCGCAGCTTGCGGAAGACGCGTCCTCCACTGCTGCCTGGAAAGGCAGGACTCTTACCGTCTGCCGGACGGGCGATCAGGAGGCAAGCCGTTAAATGTTTTGCGCCCCCTGATGAAATATTGGTACACGATGCTGCGACGATACACGCAGGAAGGGCAGGAGAGGGGTTCGCCGGAATTGCCGGGCAGCAGGCGGTATTTCCGGCGCAGTTTCCTGTAATCCTTATGTGCTTTCCATACGGCTTTGAGCACGGAAACATCGCCTTTCAGCAGCGAATATACAGCCGAAATGCCATCGAGAACCGTCCGTATGTAAAGGATGCGCTTGCGGCGCCTGCACGGCAGGTTTTTGTACATCATCAGCAGGTTGTTGCGATAGTTCAGGAAAGTTTTGAAGGGCGACGACTGGGGTAACATGCCGCCTCCCACATGGTATACTGCCGAACGCGGTGTATACCATATTGTATATCCTTTATTTTTCAACCTCCAGCACAGGTCTATTTCTTCCATGTGTGCGAAAAATACGCCATCGAATCCTCCTGTTTTGTGGAAAAGCTCTGCATGGATCATGCAGCACGCTCCGGTTGCCCAGAATATTTCCATTTCCTTGTCGTATTGCCCGGTATCTTTTTCTACGGTGTGAAATAGCCTTCCGCGACAGAACGTATAACCGTATTTGTCCATGAATCCGCCCGCCGCGCCGGCGTATTCGAAACCGGTACGGTCGGCTGCATGTATTTTTGGCATGCAGGCGGCAATTCCCTGCTTTTGCTGCATCATCTCGAGCATTGGTTGCAGCCAGCCTCCGGTTACTTCTACATCCGAATTAAGCAGGACGTAGTAATCGGCTTCTACCTGCTGCAATGCCCTGTTGTAGCCTTCGGCAAATCCATAATTCCCGTCAAGCCTGATGATGCGGATATTGGGATGGCAGGTTTGCAGATAAACCAGGGAGTCGTCGGTGGAAGCATTGTCGGCAACGATAATTTCCACACCCGGCAATCGCGAGTGACTTTCTACGCCCGGCAAGTATTTCTCAAGAAAATGCTTACCGTTCCAGTTCAGTATGACGATACTTACAAGCATATTTCGGGTTTCGGGTTTTAATTTTCATCGGCATCATCTTTCGGCAGAGGCTCTTTCCGGCGTTCCTCGCTTATTTTCTCCAGCCCGGCAATGTCGGTCAGGATGATTTTTTTCCCTTCGATACCGATAAGTCCCCTGCCTGCGAAAGACGAGAGTGTTCGGATGGCGTTGGAAGTGGACATGTTTGACAGGTTGGCAATATCTTCGCGCGACAGGCATACTTTCAGGGTCGCTCCGTCATTTTCGAACCCGTAGGTATCGCGCAGGAAAAGCAGCGTTTCGGCCAGCCGTCCCGGAATCTGTTTCCGGGTAAGCGTTACTGTGCGAAAATAGGAAAAGCCCAGCTCGGCTGCCAGCGATTTGATGAAGAGGATGCTCAGTTCGCTGTTGGCGTGCAGCAGGCTGAAAAGCGTTTCGCGATCGAGGCTTATTACTACGGAATCTTCGATAGCCCGGGCCGAAGCCGCGTGCACCTCGCCGGCAAACAGGGCGCGGTAACCGATAAAACCCGCGGGCTTGGCCATACGGACAATGTGTTCGCGTCCGCCTGCACCTTCCTGGAATACTTTTGCTTTGCCGCTCACCAGGCATATCAGTCCGGCAGGCGTATTCCCGGCCCGGCAGATGTACTCGCCCCTGCGATATGTCCGTACAACCATCCGGCGGCGAAATATCTGTTTCTCTTCCGGTGTGAGAACATGGAAGATTGAAGCAGGCTCGTCCGGAAAGAGCTCCGCTTCGTCCCTTTCCCGGGCGGGGAGGGCGCCGGCGCTATCCGACCGGCCACGGGATTTGAAACTGTCTGTCTGTTCCATATTGTTTTTAAATGTACATACTTGCTTAGGAACTGTCAAGAAATAGACGTTACGTTTCGGCGGCTTGAAAAGCCGGATTTTCATAACCGCAGGTCGCGACCTGCGGAAAGGAGATGTCTCGCGGCCGCTGCCTGAAAGGCAGG
>JAISCQ010000215.1:0-20000 GCA_031265445.1 Bacteroidales bacterium | reverse complement strand
AAGAGCTGTTCCAATTTTTTGTCGATTTCAAGCGGCTGGTAGAAGAATCGGGCGCCGGCGCTTTAAATATCGAAGAACTGTTTGCTGTGTTTACCGGCCTTTTCGGGAAGCTGGATACTGCCCTGGATTATATCCGCAAGGACAGGCATACGGAAAAGCTTGCCGATACCGATTTTATCCGCGACAGTATCTATTATGGTTTCGTGCAGCTGGCCAGGGCGTATCTTCGCAGCATGCGCGACAACAAGGTACAGGCTGCAAAGAATATCCTGATCGTGGTGAATGCTTTCGGCGATTTCCGCGCGAAGCCCTACAACGAGGAAACGGCTGCCATTGGTAATTTCCTTGACGATATCCATGCCCGTTGCGCGGCCGATGTCGAATTGCTTGGCGCTTCGGAATGGGTGGACGACCTGGAGGCTGTGAATCGCGAATTCAGCGACTTGATGAATATCCGTTTCGACGAAAAGGCGCAGCAGGAGTATATCAACCTGCGCGAAACCCGCCGCGAAGCCGAAAAGGTATATGCCAACGCCGTCGACCGCATCCATGCATCAATAACGCTCAACGGCGAAGGGACTTATACATCGTTTGTCAATAAACTGAACGAACGCGTAGCGTACAACAAAAATGTGATCGCCCAGCGTAAAGGCCGGGCAAAAGCAAAGAAAGAAAAAGAAGACGGGGACAGCTGAACGCCGAATATGCCAGTTTTAGCGGAAGACCTGACAGGCTACGGATTACGTAACCAAGGCGTTGGCCATGAGGAATATAATATTGCATTTTAGCAACTTGTGCTTCCTCCGGCGATTGATATCCATTAGTGATCAACAATAGAACATCAAAAGCGTTGACGACCACTCATTTATTCTATTTTTTATGCGTTGACCCTGATGAATTATTCAATGACTCAGTTTACTGCAATATTCCGTCAATGCTTTCAGGTCGTCCTCGTTGTCGAACCGGGTCTGTTGTTCCTTCACAAAGGATTCGATTTGCGCATCGTGTCCCGGAAATTGTTTGGAAAAAGTTTTCCGGTTCTTGATCAGGGTATATTTACCGTTAAGCCCCACCAGGTAATAGGTACAATTCAAGGTGATCAGCACGTTTTCTTCCACCGTCAGGCCATATTGCCGGCTATTGCTGTTGATGCTGCTATACGATGTAACGGACGAAGCGGACGACGACGTTCCGTAAGCGCCCTTCTTGCTGTGCTGCACGACATTTCCTCTTCGCCTCACGCGCAACAGCCCTTTTCCTGTCGACACGATCTCTTCGACAAACTCCTTATCGTTGAAAGGGTAGAATTTCCGGTTGTCAACGTTCACCAGGATCACATCTTTTACATTGGCCAAAGCCAGCACTTTACCGTCCTCAACAAACTGCATTTCGCCAACCAGCATATTATAGTTCATCATACCGCTGCTTTTCGGCGAACCCCTGTAGTATACATCCCCGCTTGTAAATTCCGGGAAAAGGTATTGCATGTGGGTCGAAACCTTTTTGGTCAAATCTTCGCCCGACGCCGCTTCGACGATCTCCCTGTTTTGCGCAGATACCCATACCGGAAGCAGCAACCATAGAAATATGTACTTTTTCATATCGAAACATTTTTAACATTACTCATTGCGCGCAAAAATAAAACAAAAATACCGAACTATAAACGTCCGGCATCTGTTTTTTTTTTGTTTAAGACCTGTCAGGCTGCGAAGCTACTGACAGGGTCAAAGCGATATCACCCCGGTTGTTCCGTAATTGGGACTACCGGGAAAAGAATGGTTCCGGACCTGTACCATGACGGCGCCGCAAAGGGATTCCGTGTCTGACCGCCTGGTAACTCAATGCCTTTTTTGTGTCATGGCTTAAATCTATGATTTTTCTTATCATATTCTCCATTATCTAAAGGATTAATTATATTATTAATGCAAATTGATAAAAAATAATATTTTGAGCACAATATGCACAAAAATAGTGCATATTTTTGAATGTTTGCCAGTGCCCGTTTACGTCCCGCATGGCACGACTGAATTTTGGGGCCTAATTATATTATTAGCGGCCCCGCTATCAATACATCTGTTTTAAATAAACCGCAACAAGCGGTATCATGGCCTCAAAAAAGAATTAACCTGATTTGCACAAATCACAGTGATGCAACAGATGACACGCAAAACGAACAATGCTGTCCGGAATTTTTCCGGACGGCATCGTTTATATTCGGATCATCGGCGGTTCAGTTCACTTCCAGTTCCTGCCATGCCGGCAGCTTCGGGAATGTGGCATGCGGCTCGGCCTGGTACCAGAACACTACCGACGAAATATCCGATTTCTGGGGCAAGTACCGTCCGTCATGACGCCAGCCGAGGTCCTGGATCGTCACCCGCAAATCCGTGTTGAACCGTACAGGATCGGCAATATGCCAGCGGTACATCCCGAAACGCTGTTGCGACCTGTAGGCGCCATCGGGACGGATCACCTGATGCAGGCCGGCATAGGGCGTGCAAAATTCTTTGTACTGTCCTTCCCGGTCGAAATTGTACGAACCGCAGAAATAATCCTCCGTACCGGTGCCGCAAATGGTTGGGAATTGCCTGTCGCCGTCCATGAAGAACTTGATTTCGCCTTCGCCCCACCAGCCGTTGTTGTGGACTCCCCAGGCCATGTAAACGCCTACATACTGGCCCTTGCCTTTAATACCGTCCACAATCGTCCGGTCCGAACCTTCGTTGTAAGGCGTCCGGCGGAACTGGGCATGGAAATACCCGGCATCGGCAGGCACTTCGGTCAGGGTATAGTCAATCTGGTAATACAGCGTCATCGCATCCCTGTCATTGATGTTTTCCATGGTAATCCTGCATTTCTTGCGGAAAGGCATGTTCCAGTAGCAGTTAAACGCACTTCCGGGATTGACGCACACGGGCAGCGATACCAGCGGGGCATATACGCCCCAGCCCATGCCGAAGAAATCGCCTACGGGACATTCCACCGAAGGAGTTTTCTCGTCGTCCCAATAGATGCGAAGGATCGAAAAACGCCAGTTGCCTGTCGGGGTCATCCATATGTGCTGGATGGCGCCTGAACCTTCGATTTCGGCCAACGTGAAGGTCTCGCCCGAGTTGATGCGGATAAACGGGTTCACTTTCCAGCCCTGGCCCAGGTCGCGGGCAGCGTGCGTGGCGTTGGCCGCATTGCGCTTATCTCTGTCTTTCGGGTCGGCCATACCGCCTTTACCCTTTTCGCCTGTGAAGTTTTCGGGACTGATCGAGCGGGTTTGAGCGTCCGAAAGCCGGTACAGGTTACCCAGGTTCATATCCAGGCCGTTGAACCTGTCATTCTGCGCCTGTGCCAGGCATGTCACCGCAAAAGCCAATAAAAAGATGCATAACTTTTTCATAATAACTGATGATAATTTGAATTTGATTATTTAAATATGGAGATGTTTATTTTTGATTTGTGGACAAATATACGTCATTTTTGAAAAAATGCTTTATTTTGCACATTCAAAAAAATCATTGGAAAATGAAAGAGCAACATATTCTGATCATCAGTAAAGAGCTTGGCCTGCAGGAGCAGCAGGTGCGCAACACGCTGGAATTACTGGCCGACGGGGCTACGATTCCCTTCATTAGCCGTTACCGGAAAGAAGCTACCGGCAGTTTGGATGAAGTGCAGGTGGCTGCTATCAAAAGCCGTTACGAACGGTTGCTGGAACTGGACAAACGCCGCGCGGCCATTCTGGGTTCCATGGAAGAGCAGGGCAAGCTGACCGCAGACCTGAAACGGCAGGTCGAAACCGCTGAAAGCATGTCGGGACTCGAAGACATTTACCTTCCCTACAAGCCCAAACGCAAAACTCGCGCTTCGGTTGCCCGCGAGCGCGGCCTGGAACCACTGGCGCAACAACTGATGCGGCAAACCGATCATGATGTGGAATCCCTTGCCGGAAAATACCTGAGCGACGAACTGCCGGCCGTGGAAGACGTCCTGCAGGGCGCGCGCGACATTATTGCCGAACAGGTGAACGAGGATGCCCGGGCGCGCGATGCCATCCGCCGCTTGTTCGACCGCGATGCGGTGATATACTCCAAACCGGTGAAAAACAGGGAAAAAGACGGTGAAAAATACCGCGACTATTTTGATTTTTCGGAATCGCTGCGCCGCTGTCCTTCGCACCGTTTGTTAGCCATGCTGCGCGGAAAGGAAGAGGCTTTCCTGCGTATCAGCATCGAGCCGGACGAACAGAAAGCGCTGGATATACTGGACAAACAGTTTGTGAGAGGCCGTACCGCCGCATCCGCCCAGGTGGAAGAAGCCGTAAAGGATGGATACAGGCGGCTGTTGTGCCCCTCTATCGAAACCGAATTTGAAGCGTTGGCCAAAGAGCGCGCCGACGATGAATCCATTAATGTGTTTGCCGATAACCTGCGACAGTTGCTTCTTGCTTCGCCGCTGGGCCAGAAGAACGTGCTGGCCATCGATCCCGGCTTCCGTACCGGCTGCAAGCTGGTTTGCCTCGATGCGCAGGGAAACCTCCGGCACAACGAAACGATCTATCCTCACAAGCCGCAAAGCGAAGTGGTGGAAGCCAAACGAAAGATCATGCAATTGGTGAGCGCTTATAAAATAGATGCGATCGCCATTGGTAACGGTACTGCCGGACGCGAGACGGAGCGTTTCATCCAGAGTATGGCGTTTGGTCGTGATTTGCAGGTGTTCATTGTGAACGAGAGCGGGGCTTCCATTTATTCGGCATCGGCTGTAGCGCGCGAAGAGTTTCCCAGCTATGACGTAACGGTGCGGGGTGCGGTTTCCATTGGCCGCCGCCTGATGGACCCGCTGGCCGAACTGGTGAAGATCGATCCGAAATCCATCGGAGTAGGGCAGTATCAGCATGATGTAGACCAGAACAAGCTCAAAAAAAGCCTGGATACGGTGGTCGAAAGCTGTGTGAACCTCGTGGGCGTCAACGTCAACACGGCCAGCAAGCATCTGCTGGTTTACGTGTCGGGCCTGGGGCCTCAATTAGCGCAAAACATCATCGACTATCGCAAAGAAAACGGGCCTTTCCCTTCGCGCAAAGCCCTGAAAAACGTTTCCCGCATGGGTGATAAGTCATTCGAACAGTGCGCGGGCTTCCTCCGCATTTCCGATGCCGAAAATCCGCTCGATAACAGCGCCGTACATCCCGAGTGTTACCATATTGTACAGCAAATGGCTGAAGATATGGGCGCTGCGGTAAACGACCTTTTAAAGAACGAGAGTCTGCGAAAGCAAATCAAACTGGACAAATACGTAACGCCCACAGCGGGATTGCCTACGCTGAACGACATCATGAAGGAACTGGCCAAGCCGGGGCTTGATCCGCGCGCGCCGGCAAAAGTATTCGAATTCGCCCAGGACGTGCGTCGTGTGGAAGACCTGCAACCGGGCATGGTATTGCCGGGTATCGTGACCAATATCACCAACTTCGGATGTTTTGTGGATGTGGGCGTCAAGCAGGACGGACTGGTACATGTGTCGCAGCTGACGGATAAATACGTGAAACACCCGTCGGAAGCAGTGAAACTGAACCAGCACGTGAAGGTAAAAGTGCTGGAAGTAGACCTGGCGCGCAGCCGGATTTCATTCACAATGAAAGTGAAATAGTTCGATTTTCGCTTCTCAGAATCTTGAAGAAAGCGAACCGTCAAGACGAACCATTGACTTTTTCATTATCTTTGCCGACTCATAAAAAGTTATGCCGGAAAGTATCCAAAAGAAAAAGAGGAAGTTTTTTCACCGGTTGAAGCACACCTACCGTTTGGTGTTCTTTAACGACATCACCTTCGAAGAAGTATGGCATGTGCGATTTACGCTCATGAACGTGCTCTCCATTGCCGGTACCATCATCATGATCGTGGTGGGCGGTTCCATGGCGCTGGTGATGTTCACGCCCATGCGCGAACTTGTTCCCGGTTATCCCACCAATGCCATGCGCCGGCAGATTGTAACCAACGCCATGCGCCTTGACTCCCTGGAACATGAAATACACTTGCGCGACAGGTACCTCCATGCGGTCAATGCGATTATTGACGGTCGCGAACCCGAGATAGCCGAAGCCGGCGCCGACGGCAATTCGGCCAGCTACCAGAATATCACCTTTACCCGTTCGGAACAGGACTCATTGTTGCGTAAACGGGTGGAGGAAGAAGAACGGTTCAATTTCGCGCCCCGGCAACCCTCCGTATTCTCATCATCGGAAGATATTTCCATATCAAAGGTGCATTTTTTCAAACCTGTGGAAGGGATTGTTTCCGGCAAGTTTAATCTGAATAATAACCATTTTGGGATTGACCTGGTAGCCGCTCCCAATGAAGTAGTCAAATCTACTCTGGACGGAACGGTCGTCATGTCCGCCTGGACTTCCGAAACGGGATATATCATTGAGGTGCAGCACACCTCCAATATCCTGTCGGTTTACAAGCACAATGCCAGCCTGCTGAAAAAACAGGGCGACAGGGTGAAGGCCGGCGATGCCATTGCTATTGTGGGCAATTCGGGCGAACTGACCACAGGGCCGCACCTGCATTTCGAGGTATGGCAAAACGGCACGCCCGTTAATCCCGAAGATTACATTGCATTTTAAACGTTCATGAAGAAAAAGATCGCCATTCTCGGTTCCACCGGCTCCATTGGTACGCAAACGCTGGATGTGATTGCGTCGCACCCGGAGCATTTCGAAGTGGAGACGCTTACCGCGAACAACAACGTGGAGTTGCTGGCGCGGCAAGCCATCCGGTTCCAGCCGAATGCAGTGGTCATCGGTAACGAAGCGCTGTATGGTACGCTGAAAGAAATGCTGGCGCCGCATCCCGTCAAGGTATACGCCGGGCGCGATGCTATTGCGCAGGTGGCCGCGTTGCCTTCGGCAGATATGGTGGTAACGGCTATGGTAGGGTTTAGCGGACTGGCGCCCACGGTCAAGGCTATTGAAGCAGGCAGGCATATCGCCCTGGCCAACAAGGAAACGCTGGTGGTTGCAGGCGAATTGATCACCCAAATGGCGATGCGGCATCAGGTTGCCCTTTTGCCGGTCGATTCGGAACATTCGGCCATCTTCCAGTGTTTACAAGGGGAACAGTATCACCCCATCGAAAAGTTGATCCTGACCGCATCAGGAGGTCCTTTCCGAACCAAAACCGCCGGGGAACTGGCGCATGTAACCAGAGAAGAAGCATTGCAGCACCCGTCGTGGAACATGGGCGCAAAGATCACTGTCGACTCGGCCACGCTGATGAACAAGGGACTGGAAGTGATCGAAGCGCGGTGGCTGTTCGACGTGCCTGCCGAACGCATCGAAGTGCTGGTACATCCGCAATCGGTGATTCACTCGATGGTGCAGTTTATGGATGGCTCGGTAAAAGCGCAGCTGGGCGTTCCCGACATGAAAGCGCCGATACAGTACGCCCTTTCGTACCCGCGCCGTCTCCATTCGGATTTTCCGCGTCTCGATTTCTCGAAATATGCGTCGCTGACATTCGAAAAGCCGGACATGCAGCGTTTTCCTGCACCTGTCCTTGCCTTTCAGGCATTGAAGGATGGCGGAAACCGTCCCTGCGTGATGAATGCTGCCAATGAAGCAGCCGTAGAAGCCTTCCTGCATGGACAAATCGGTTTTACGGACATTCCGCGCCTGATCGAGCAGGCCATGCAGCAGATCGCTTACATCGCCGGCCCAACGCTCGACCAGTTGCAGGAGACGCACCGGGAAACCGTTTCAAGGGTCAAGTTCAAAATTCAAGATTCAAAATTTCAATCATTTCAGTAACCGTTATTTAAAAAACAAACCACGCCTCTGCACTGCCGCTCTCTTTGCGGGAGGGGACGAGGCTTCAAATCATATTCCATGGACATACTCATTAAAGCAGCCCAACTCGTTCTCAGTCTTTCGTTGTTGATTGTCGCCCACGAAATGGGGCATTTCCTGTTCGCCAAACTTTTCAGGACCCGCGTCGAAAAGTTTTACCTGTTTTTCGACCCGTGGTTTTCGCTGTTCAAGATCAGGAAAGGCGAAACCGAATATGGCATCGGATGGATTCCCATGGGCGGCTACGTCAAGATTTCGGGGATGATCGACGAGTCGATGGACAGGGAACAGATGGCGCAACCCCCGCAACCCTGGGAGTTTCGCACCAAGCCCGTATGGCAGCGATTGCTGATCATGGTGGGCGGCGTGCTGGTCAATTTCATCATGGCATTTTTCATTTATGCGATGATTCTCTTCACATGGGGACAGCAGTACGTCCCTGTGGGAAATGCCGTCTATGGCTTTGAATTTTGCGAAACAGCCCTGCAAAGCGGATTCCAAAACGGCGACAGGATTATTGCAGTGGATGGCGTTGAGTATGAGATGATGTCGGATATGAGCCATCATATCATTTTCGACAATGCCCAGCGAGTGACGGTTGAGCGTGACGGGCAGCGGATGGACCTGGTGATGCCGGACGATTTGACAGCCCGGTTCCTGGCCGCTAACGAAAAAATGTTTGCCTTCATGCGTTACCCCTGGGTGGTAGATCGCACCCTGTCCGGATCGCCCGCCGAAAAGGCCGGGGTAACGGGCGGCGATATTTTGACGGCCGTTAACGGAACGCCAACGCCAACGGCCGAGTTGTTCGTCAACGAGATCAAAAGCAACGCCGGTAAGGAGATCAGCCTCACCGTCAGCCGGAACGGCACGGAACAGGTAAAAAACATGCAGGTGACAGCCGCCGGTACTGTCGGCGTGCAGTGCCAGCGCCCCGAAACGATACTGCAGGCCAAAAGCATAGAATACAGCTTTGGGGAATCGTTTCCGGCAGGATTGAAATTTGGCGTTCAGACCCTGACCAGGTACGTCAAAAACATGAAGGTGATCTTCACCAGGGAAGGGGTGAAACAGGTAGGCGGATTTATTGCCATTGGCAATATTTTCCCGGCAGAATGGGATTGGCAGTCGTTCTGGTCAATGACCGCCTTCCTCTCCATCATCCTCGCTTTTATGAATATTCTCCCCATTCCGGCGCTCGACGGCGGGCACGTGCTTTTTCTCCTGTACGAAGTCGTTACCGGGCGCAAGCCGAGCGACAAGTTTCTGGAACATGCGCAGATTGTGGGGATGGTACTCCTGCTGGGCCTGCTGGTGCTGGCCAACGGGAACGACATCATACGGCTGTTCCCGAAATAGGAAGCATGCTTTACTCTTTCACTGTTCAAGACTGAGCGACTTTACCACTTCATCGAAGATCAGGTTGTGCCTGGTGGCAAGCAGGCTTTCGTAATCGGCGGTAAACTTGCCGAAGGTTTGTAATGCCTGGTTTTTCCGGCCGGTATGGAACAGGGCGTAGCATTTAAGCCTGATGGCATCTTCGTCGATGTTGTCATGCAGGAGGATCACATCGGCTATTTTCAGCAATAATCCCAGGTCGGCCTTGATTTCGTCGCGTTTGCCATATTCCAGCAGGCTTTCGATTAACAGGTTGGCGTATTCCGTTTGATACTGCTCGAGCCACTCTGCCTGCTGGATGTCGGGCAAAAGCGTCCCTTTCATGGCAATTTTCAATAATTCGGACAGTACCCTCCTGTCGGGATGGTCGGCTTGCAGCATCCTGATCAGCATCAGCACGTGCTCGTAATCGCAATAGATGTTTTTTTCGTACTGGGCAGACCAGTATTCCCGGCTATTCAATATCTTGATGTCTCCAAAAGGCTTGAGTATCGTTCTTAGCTTGGCGATATAGACATTCCGGTTATTGCGGGCGCTTAATTCGTCCTTATCAAACCACAGCGCCTTTCTAAGTTCCTGCGATGTGATGCCCTGTCCGTTCTTGATGGTCTGCATCAATATCAGCAGGAACAGCTGGGTGGTTGTTGGGGTGAGGATTTTGACAATATCGTTGCCTTCGCTGTCAAAAATATGGAAGTTTCCGATAAGGCTGATCGACGAGGGTTTCTTTTCGTCCGGCAAACTGCTGTAGCCGACGGTTGAATGCTTGTCCGGCATGAACCCGGAAACCGTCCTTTTCCGGTAGACGACCCACAGGAGAACGCCGGCAGGCAATAAAGCCGATAAAAGCCACCACCGGGCATGCGTTCGCGAGGGAGGATTCTGGAATATTTCCGTCGGGCTCAGGGGCGGATAGGCGATGGAATAGAGGCTGATTTCGACATGGCCGTTGTCCGCATGCGAGGTAACCGCATACAGTTCGGAGCTGTCGGAGCTTTGAAACAGGTCGCAGTATGAATCCACATCATTGAAGAAATAAGGTATGGAATCGCCGACGGTTCGGTATTCCGGCCTGTCAAGCATGTATTCGTGGAGCGTGATTACCGAGGCATAGCGCTTGTTGGGATAAGCCAGCGCATAAAACTTGCCCCCCGGCTTATCGACGATCAATGAATTCGAGTTGGTGAACTGTTCGCTGATGCCCGACAGTTCCCATATTTTCTTTACTTGCCGGCTGTCAATGTTGATGGTATACAGGTCGTAATAATTCCTGGGAAATTCTTCCTGCTTGCCCGACTCATTTCCGAATCCGCCGAAATACAGCAGTTCGCTGTTGCTCCAGCGCCCCATGCTTCCCAGGTAGCGCGGCGATATGGCGGTGGACAGCCGGTAATTTTCCCAGACGCTGCTGTCGGTATCAATCCTGTACAGGACGCTGTGGTATTGATGAAACCCGTAGCCTCCGAAAGTAACCAGCAGGCGGCGGCCGGCGAAGTAGCGGTTGCTGTGGTGCCCGTAATGCGGCGGGATGACGGTATTGTCCTCATTGTTCCATTCCGACAGGCGGAAGTTAAATTTCACCAGACGGCCGGATACAAAATCATAGGAGATCAGTTCATCTTCGACAGGATCATATTCCAGCTGGTTGAATTCGGTATTGAGCGGAACGCCGCGATGTACCTTAACGGTATCGATTTTTCTGCTTTTGATGCCGTATACAAGGATGGCGCCGTCTTTGGTAACAAAGATGCGGTCGCCGGCGGGATCGAATGCCACATAGTAATGCGACTGCGACTGCGGCAAAGCAAAGGATACCCTTTTATTCCAGCGGATGTGGCTGTCGACCTCCCACTGGGGATTGGATACGGTTGCCATGGCGGATGCCAGCCGGTCGTACACGCAGTCGTCCGCATGCTTTTCAAGTTCCCAGTGCCTGATTAAATGCATGGATTCGTCAAATATGCGGATATCTTTCACCGTCATGGGCACAATGTCGGTAGTCGAGAAAATGTCGTGCGTGTTCCCGCCAAAATATATTCGGACGCGCTTCATCGGATCCATCGGGTACTGCGCCGTTTTCTCCACGCCGTTTAATGAGATGGCGATTTCATTTTTTGAAGGATCGCAATGCACGGATACTTTGACCCATTTCCCCGCGTCAAAGTTAATTTCGGGATTCCGGTATTTGATCAGTACCTGATGCTGCGCTACCAGCGAATAGTTTGTTTCGGACGAGGTGATGTCCGAGAGCAGGTCGATGTTCAGGCTGTCGTTGCAGATGATCCGGAATACATAGCCAAAGCCGTGAACTTCCCATCTCAGGTGCAGGTCGAATTCCATGGTAAAGCCGCTGCTTAAATCCAACGGCTTACCGGGTGTAAGGTCCAAGCATGTCCGCTTGTCCTTGTCGACCTCAAACGACTGGAAGTAAAGCCCCCGCTTCAGCCCGTCGCTTGCCCTGATTTGCAGAAGACAGGTGAAACACAGTAAAAACAATGTGATCCTTACGAACATCCCAAGCAATGAATTTTGTTTTTATCTCAAATATGGATGCAAATTTATCAAAATTCATCCGAATTTCTAAATATGTTTCAAAGAAATATATGTTTTCCGCTCCATGCAAGGTTCGCGTGACGGGAAGTCAGTCACCATTGTTCCGAAGCCATTGCTCACTGTTCCGAAGCCATTGCCTTTGAAATAAAAATTGATTGAAAATTACTGTCTGTCCACATGGCGTACCTTTCAAATGTCCGACCATTTGCCGCTATGGTTGAATTGAAGATTGATTTCAGCGCTTTCATCGTTTTAAGGAGGTAATAAGTTATGTTTGTGTAGGATACGCTCATTGCTGAGGCTAAAGCCAGAATGATTCAGGCTAAAGCCAAAATGATTGGGGCTAAAGCCAAAATGACTCAGGCTAAAGCCAAAATGTCTCAGGCTAAAGCCAAAATGTCTCAGGTTGTTTTCTTAGAAAGATTAGGTTGAAATGAGGTTTCAAAATGACCTGACAGGGTCAAAAAAATATTTTAAATCAATAAGCAAATTTAGGAGGATCATCAATCATGAATCAATGTCGTTTACTTAAAGAATAAAGTTTAAACGACACTGGATTCATCATTCATAAAAATTTATATTTTTGCATCCGGGTTCGAACTTTTCGGAATCCCTGTTTGTTTCCTTGCTTCATTAAAAATAGTATTTGAATATTCATCTAATTGTGATTGACCAATGAAAACAAGTCGGAAATTTTTTGCAGAATTTACAGGAACCTTCATTTTAGTGCTTGGAGGTTGCGGAACTGCCGTTTTTTCTTCGTCGCAGAGTTTTGTGGGCATTTTGGGCGTAGCGCTGGCTTTTGGGCTTTCCGTTGTTGCCGCCGCTTATGGCATGGGGCATATATCGGGGGCGCATCTCAACCCTGCCGTATCGCTTGGCGTATGGGCCGCCGGCAGGATGCCGGGCAGGGAGCTGGCGCCTTATATCTGTGCACAGGTTACGGGAGCCATCGCTGCAGCAGCGGTTATTTTCCTGATTGTAACCGGCAAAGCCGGGTTCGAAAGTATCGGCGGCTTTGCTGCCAACGGTTATGGCGAACATTCGCCGGGCGGGTACAACATGCTTGCCGCGCTTGTTACCGAAATCGTGCTTACTTTCGTGTTCCTGCTGGTAATCCTTGGCGTTACCGATAAAGCCGCGCCATCGGGCTTTGCCGGGCTGGCCATCGGCTTGACGCTGACGCTGATCCACCTGATCAGCATACCCGTTACCAACACGTCGGTCAATCCCGCACGTTCCGTCAGCCAGGCCGTCTTTGCAGGCGGCTGGGCGCTGGAGCAGTTGTGGCTGTTTATCCTTGCGCCTGTTGCGGGCGCCATCCTTGCAGGGATTGTATACAAAAGCATCTGCACGCAAAAGGACTGAAAAACGCTTCACAGCGTTCTCGAAGCCCGGCAGTTTCCATGACTGTATGCCGGGCTTCTTTATTTTTCAGGGTCGTTCGCAACACGATGCATTCGGGAAATCCGGCAAACGCTCCATGATCAGGGGGCTTATATCGGCGAGCCGCTCTCCCGGCACAGGCGCAGCATCTCTTCAATGCTCCCGATGATTTCCTTCCGCTCCGGCGAAAAGGTCTTCGACAGTGCATCCATATGTTTGTATAAAGCCAGGCTCTTTTCCAGCAATCCTTTTCGCGATCCTTCGTCTTTCTGCAATGCAGCGTCGTGGTACAGCAGGGTTGCCAGTATTTCGGCCCCGTACATGCCCTCGGGATCGTCATGGAAGGAATCGACCAGATTTTCGGCGGTCATCCCGAAGTAATAATCCCGGTCGTTTTTCAAGTAGTTCCGGTACAAATCGCCCAGCGCTTCCAATTGTTGCCTGTCGTCGAGGCGTTGCTTGCCGCGGAACAGTTTGGCTATATCCTGGAAAAAGGTTTGCAGGATGCGCATGATATAATCGCGTTCGAACATATATCGAAAAATAGAAGGGCGAAGATTGAATGTTATTCCGTTTCCGGGATCATCCATGCCTGCACAAAATCCACAGGCGTTGTTTTCCTGCCGGCCAGCAGGTATTGCCTGTAGACGTCATCGCCCAGGAACGACCTTACCAGGCTTGCCTTTACGCCGCCGCTCATCAGTTCTTCCATCAGCCGGGCGAGGGGGTCTTTCTTTTTGGGATATGCCGTCACATCGTACTCGGTCAGCTGTGCGCGTTCGGCAGCAATTTTCACGGCGGCGTCCAGGCTGCCCAGTTCATCAACCAGCCCGTTTTTCAGGGCCTGACTGCCGGTCCACACGCGCCCCTGGCCTATGGCGTCGATGTCGTCTTTGGTTTTCGAGCGGCCATCGGCGCAGCGGGTGAGGAACAGGTCGTAAAAGCGGTTCACGGAAGCCTGTATGATCCGGCGTTCCTCCTCGCTGTACGCCTTGACGGCCGCGCCCAGGAAGGGGATATTCGACGAGGCGTCCATGCCCGAATGTTTGTTGGTTTTGACGCCATCAAAGGTTAAGCCTAATTTTTTGTGCATCTCTTCACCTTCGGGAATCAGGCCGTATACGCCAATGGAACCGGTAAGAGTGGTGGGTTCGGCCACAATCCGGTCGGCGGCGCACGAGATGTAATATCCGCCCGATGCAGCCATATCACCCATCGACACGATCACGGGTTTTACCTTTTTCAGTTCGGTTACCGCACGCCATATCTGTTCCGAGGCATAGCCGCTTCCGCCCGGCGAATTGACGCGGAAAACCACGGCTTTCACGGCGTCGTTATCTTTCAGCTTGCCGAGTTCCTTCACATACTCCTCGTCGGTGATCAGGTTTCCCAGCAGCGGGGCAAGACCCCCGTATTCGCCCGGAAGTATGATGCCTTCGGCATACAGTACGGCAATCCTGTCCCCGGCGATTTTTATCTTCTTTTCGGGAATGGAAATGATATTGGCAACGGTCGCATACTTGATTTCGGCAACGCTGTCCACGCCTGCCATCCTTTTGATGTAATGCTTTACGTCGGGCGCATACATCAGGGTGTCCGTCAGTCCGTATTCCACCGACTTTTCGGGCGCTGAGTAGTCCATGTATTCATCGGCATAGCGGTTCAGGTTGTCTGCCGATATGCCGCGGCTTTCGGAAATGCCGGCCAGCAGGTGCGACCAGATGTCGCCCATGTACGAGGTTACCTGTTCGCGGTTGGCGTCGCTCATCCCGGTTTCAGTATACGGTTCTACGGCCGATTTGAAGGTACCGACTTTGAATACCTGGTATTTGATCCCCAGCTTGTCGTACAGCCCCTTGTTGAACTGCGTGCTGGAGGCCATGCCGTGGAACATGAGCACTCCCTGCGGATTCATGATTACCCTGTCGGCTACCGACGACAGGTAATAAGCTCCCTGGCTGTAGTAATCGCCGTAGGCTACCACAAACTTGCCGCTTTCCCTGAAGTCTGCCAATGCCTTGCGGAGAGGTTCCAGCGTGGCAATGCCTGCCGACAGGCTGCCGCTTTTGAGATATATGCCGCGTATCTTATCGTTCTCTTTGGCCGTTCGGATGGCTTTCAGAATATCATCCAGCCCCGTGGATTTTTCGGAACTGCCGAATAATCCCGACATGTAACCCGTCGACTCACGGTCGTCGATACTTCCGTTTAAGTCGAGCTGCAGCACCATGTTGTCGCTTAAACCGTACATGGCCTTCGACCCGCCCAGGCTCGAGAGGATTCCTACCATCATTACCACGGAGATGATCCATACCAGAAACATGGCAATGAATACGCCCAAAATGGACGCTAACAACATTTTTAAGAAACTTTTCATGATTGATGAACTATTTTGATTTTTCAGAAAAAGATATGATGATTTTTAGTGATATTTTTGAATGTTGATGTCAAATATTCAATAAGGCTTGATTTTCGAATAGATAAGAGACATCTGTTATTCCTGATACTCGAGTATATCCGAAGGCTGGCAATTCAATTCCTTACACAGCGCTTCCAGCGTACTGAATCGTACGGCCTTCGCCTTTCCTGTTTTCAGTACCGACAGGTTAGCCGGAGTGATTCCAACCCGCTCCGACAACTCATTAAGCGAAATCTTACGCTTGGCCATCATTACGTCCAGATTAACAACAATCGGCATCAGCTTTCCGGATTAAACGTCATGAATAAAGACCATGCTGGACGCGATGATGATCATTTTTAATCTTCTATCCATATTCAATAATTTTTTATCGCTTTTCGATAGCAAAGAAAAGTATATTTTTCGAATAAAAAAAATGAATATCGAATTTCGATAGATAAATATTGGAGACGGAAGATAAAATAAAAAAATCCTCAGTACCTTGCCGGCCAAAATTTAAAGTAATCGCTGTTGACCACGCTCAATTTCCCGTCATACGAAGTCCGCACCAAGGCGGAAGGCAAACGGATGCTGATTTTCGACCGTATCCGGAAAAAATACGTTGCCCTGACGCCCGAAGAATGGGTCAGGCAACACCTGATCAATTACCTGGTGTCGGAAAAGGGTTATCCGGCTACGCTTATTTCTGTAGAAATGCCGTTGAAATATGTCCGGGTGGACAAGCGCAGCGACGTGCTGGTGAACGACCGCAACGGACAACCGCTGATGCTCATCGAATGTAAAGCGCCGGAAGTAGCGCTCACACAAAAGGTTTTCGAGCAGATTGCCGTTTACAACCTTACCATACAAGCCCCTTGCCTGATGCTCACCAACGGCCTGCAGCATTATTGCCTGGCAGCGGCTACGGAGCGTTCCCCGGCCTGCTTCCTCGACAAAACGCCTGCTTACGGGGACTTGCTGAAGATGAGACCCGGCAGGTAAAAAAAGCATCACTGCAACAAATTCACACTAAGCCGGTTTGCTTCTTCAGAACACAATATTTGAATAAAATGCAGCAAAAGTATGTTGCAAATCGAAAAAAAGTGTACTTTTGCGGACGTTTTTCGCTCGGGGTGTGGCGCAGTTGGTAGCGCGCTACGTTCGGGACGTAGAGGCCGCAAGTTCGAGTCTTGTCACCCCGACCAATTTTTTGATGTTGTGTATCAGTGTTTTACAAGCACGAAAATGCGAACATACACGAACATACAAAAACATACAGTTATAAAAATGGTGCTATGCATGTATCTGTTTTTCAGCAGAAAATTGGAATATGCGTAGAAAAAAAATTTTTGTCCGGCCTCACCTGAACGATCGTACAGGTGATATGAGTAAAAGGTGGTATGTTGAACTGTCAATGCGTGATCACCGTACAGATAAAATGCAACGGGCCAGGTATGAATATCTGGAAGAAATTAAGATGAACAACTGTAATACGGCTCCGGAGCGCTATGAAGCCGCCAAGCAAATCATCGGGCGGAAAAGTACGTGTTCCGGTTGATACTGCAAAATCAAGAAAACGCCGTGAGATGGCAATACCGGATGTTTTCCTTGAATATCTGATCAAACAGGGAATTGATCAATATGATGCAAATCTTTATGTATTCGGGCGGAATGGAAAGCCAGGCAATCAGCACCTGGGAAAAAACAACATGCGGTTCCGGTTTAACAAATTTCGTGAAAAGCTGTGACTTCCTTATGAAAACAAGTTTTACAGCATGAAACATACCGGTGCGGTGGTATTAGCCGAAAAGGGCGAAAAAATTATCAACATACGGGATCATTTGGGACATACATCCATATCTACAACCGAAGCATATTTAAAACGGCACGGATTTCAGGATTCCGAAATTATCAGGAAACACTTTCCCGAAATATAATAGCTTATTCTAAAAACAGTAAAAACAGTCAAATATTTTGGAACAAAAGAGGCCATATTCTAATACAGGCAGAGGCTTTTTACTTTCTCCGCCCAAACAACCAGTA
Source organism: Bacteroidales bacterium (assembly GCA_031265445.1). Taxonomy (GTDB): domain Bacteria; phylum Bacteroidota; class Bacteroidia; order Bacteroidales; family UBA4181; genus JAIRLS01. Next base: position 2,379 of record JAISCQ010000215.1, on the reverse strand, counting down.
CAAAAACGATCACAATCAGCATCATCACCGGCAAGTTTTCCAGTATGGTTTTTCCGATGGATTGCTGCGTTACCTTAACCGTTTTCACGGGTACCGGTTCATCTACCTGCAAGCTGTCTTCCGGAACCGCCACATGTATAAAAAGCGCATCACCGGCGGCATTATTGGCAATGCCAACGGTGATACCCGTTGCCGAATCGGTGACGGCTACGAAGTGTTTTTCGCTGATTTCCCGATGGAACCTTTCGACCGGTATGGGCATCAGCGCCTTTTTTGCCGGCAACGGATAAATCTTGCGAAACCGTACCGTATCAACGGCAGCTAATTCCGGATGACGCGCTACCAAACGGTTTAACCGGCGTTGCGGGGTGCATCCGGCCAGACACAGGTAAATGAGAAAACAGGTAATGAAGGTTTTCATGATCAAAACGGAGCGCTTTCCTGGCTTTCTTTACGGCTTTGGCAATCTTCTGCCTGTTCAAGGTGATTATTTTTTCCATTTATTTAATACTGTATTCAGCCTGTTGACAGCCAGATATTTTAATTCGCGGAGCGCTACCCATATCCAGTCAAATGCCAGGCCGATGATCCAGGCCTACGACATGCTCATTTTCAGGCCCGGAAAAATATTTGCAAAAAAACGCACAACACAGTAAGCCGCCAGGATATTTAACAGGCAGTCTGACAGGTCATCTATATATTTTTGCGCCGTATCCTCATAACTGAAATACTCCTTTTCATAAAGAACCGGAACGAGATTCCTGAGATAGTCAAGTACGCTTTGTATTGCTAATACCTTCATTTATTGGCAAAAAAGCTGTGAATAATCTCGTGTGCCTGTTCCTTAAATTTTTCCTTTGTAATTCCGTTTCGTAAATCATCATCGGGTTCCAACACGGGCTGTTCCGGGTATTGCATTTCGAGTTCGAGACGATACCTGTTCTTTCCCCTTTTGATAACAACCTGCTCGTTTACGGCCAAATCAAAGTACTTTTTCTGATGGGTCGCAAATTCTTTACTGCTAACTACTGTCATAACAATTTGTTTTTAATATGATTATAACTGCTTTGATCTACAGGATGTTTACAAACATATAGCACAAAAATAGTGCAAAATTTTGAATGGCTACCAATTTTTTTTGATGTTTTGTTTGGAAAAATAAAAAAGCCCCGGAGATATTCCGAGGCTGTATTAGCATAAAAGGTCATGATGATGATCTAATCGTAATTCGATTTATCGTAATCGTATTTATCCTGATTCTTGGCAATTTTATTTTTTTTGGCGAACGGCTTTTGGATGAACGGTTTTTTGGTCATGACGATGGCGCGGTGCTGCGTTTCGGATATCTCTGCAATAGTCCGGCATATCGCGCGTATTTCGACGGATTGCGCTATTGGCAACCGGTCGGATTCTACCCGGTTGGCCGCGGCAAACAGCAGATCAAATATTTTCGGGAATACGCTTTCGTACCGGGGCGAAGCGTTTTTTGCACGAAGCTTTTCAAGTTCATGTTCCAGGAATGCGATATGAGTTTTTTGGTCGGTTAACGCTGCATCCGGATTCTTGCAGGCGCTTTCGTCCCGGGACGGCGTTCTTTCAATCGGTTCCGCGCTTTTCGCACGAAGTTTTTCCAGTTCATGTTCCAGGTTCCTGATGCGAGCGTTCTTTTTTTCCGCTTCCATCTCGGTAACTGCCAATATCCCCTCAAGCCGGTCTATTTCGTGTTGCATTTCGCCGCTGTCGCTTCGGCGCGCCAAATCATCTTTCAGGTTTGCAATTTCGGCCTGGTAGCGTTCTATCGTTTGGCTTTTCTTCCGGGTGGGTTCAAAATATTGAATCCATTCGTTGTAAGAGGTAATATCAAAACGGTCGAACCAGCAATCGGTATCCATCATCACCAGATCGCCGTCAAAAACAACGTGGCAAACCGTTACCACATCTTTACAGCCTTCGCAGGTATATACATACCGTTTGCCTTTCATCGCCAAAATCCGGCTTTCAAGTTCTCTGCGTTCTTCCTACGTCATAATTCTACTGCTAATTGATCGCACAGCCATGCCAATACCTTCGGACTCAATATGCGTTCCCCCTTGACATAGCCGAGCGGAACCAGTTCGTCATAATACCTTCGGTTCAACCATCGGCTTAGCGTGGATGAGGATACGCCTACGATGATGGCAAATTCCTTTTTTGTGAGTACTCTGGTCATGAATCATCCGTCAGTCCAGCGATACGGTTTCGTAATGATACCGGCATTCGTGGCGCGAACCCGGTCGAACGCCGCAGGGATTTCCGGAAAGGGAAATTTGCTTTTCAAGTGGTCGTTCATTGCTTCCTTGGTTTTGAACAGGATGATGAAATTGGTGATCCTGATCAGGT
>JAISCQ010000168.1 GCA_031265445.1 Bacteroidales bacterium | reverse complement strand
ACAGCAAAAAAGACCTCCGTGGAAGAACGTTATTACATCAGCAGTCTGGAAGTATCCAGTCCTTTTAACCGCTACATCAGAGATCACCGGGGCGTTGAAAATTCACTTCACTGGACGCTGGACATGGTCTTCCGCGAAGATGAACAGCGCAAACGGATACGAGATGCCGCCGAAAATTTTGCCGTCATCAGGAAGATCGCTCTCAATCTTCTCAAAAAAGATACCGGCAAGGAAAGTCTTCGTTCTAAACGTCTAAAGGCCGCTTGGGACAGGGAATTCCTTTTACAACTCCTCAAAATTTAAATGCGTTGACCCTCTAAATAATAAATGCTTTTTGAACAAAAACAAAAAAATATTTGTTTCAGGTTGTTACGGGATATTTTTGCGAGTTGCCCCCCCGGTGATCGCTTCGCTAAGTTGCCACTCAACAGCGCTATATACCGATTATCATGGAAAAAAAATAAAATCAGAAACAAATTTTCGGTTCATTCTTTTTTGAGGCGTCACGAAAAATATCCGGTACTGCATCGGGAAAATCTTTTCGCCCGAAGTTCTTATACCTGAAACGCTGTATTCTACCGTTTATCCGAACATGCGGGGGACAAACCGCATGACAAAAAATCATGGCGTCTCAAAAATATGGATGAACCCGGAAAACCTTTTTGCTTGTTTTTCGTATATATAATATCAGTCAAACAAAAAATGTTATATCAACGATCATGTCAAATACAATTCTTATAACAGGCTTTCTGCTTATAACATTAGCAGGCTTATCCGGCATTTTGATTACACGGTTAATCTTTAAAAAAAGCATTGTTTTCAATATTGCAGCCGTGTTGACTTTTCCCATATTAAACGCTGTACTCATGGGGTTTTTAGTAGGCGCCAGGGGATTGGTCTGTTTGACATGGGCGGCTCCGTGGGCCATTCTGCTCCTTTTTGTCGGATATGGCTTTATTGCCCGGATGCTGCAAAGACCGCTGAATGAAATGTTCGATAAGATCGATTCTCTGTCAAACGGCGATGTGAATCTTGCTTTTAACGAAAAATTCCTGAAAGGAGATCACGAACTGGCTCGCGTGATCCGCAGGATATCCAAGCTTGCCGACTCGCTCAAAAATATCGTAGCGTTTGCCAACCATGTAGGTACGGGCGAGTTGAATGTGGAATACACGCTCCTGGGCAAAAATGACACTCTGGGTAAAGCAATGCTTGACATGCAGGCCAACCTGCAAAAAGCAGAAGTGGAAAAAAGCGAACGCCAGCGGGAAGACGAGCGCCGTAACTGGGTAACGCTGGGCGTGGCCAAGTTTGCCGAACTGTTGCGCGCCAACAACGATAATATCGAGGAACTGTGCCATTCGATCATCAGTAACCTGGTGAAATACATCGGGGCCAACCAGGCCGGTATCTTCATCCTGAATGACGACAACGCGGAAAAACCCGTACTCGAACTGAAAGCATGCTATGCGTACGAACGCCGCAAATACCTGCAAAAAACGATAGAGCTGGGCGAAGGACTTATAGGCACCTGTTATCTCGAACGTCAAAGCATCTACATGACGCACCTTCCGAAAGATTATATTCATATTACCTCCGGCCTGGGTGACGATACGCCGCGCGCCCTGCTGATCGCCCCGCTGAAGGTGAACGAGGAAATATACGGGATCGTGGAAATAGCCGCCTTCAAGGAATTTGAGCCTCATGTGCGGGATTTCGTGGAAAAGGTAGCCGAAAGTATTGCGTCCACCATCGGTTCGGTAAAAGTGAACCTCCGTACTACTAAACTCCTGGAGATTTCGAAGATACAAAGCGAGGAAATGGCCGGACAGGAAGAGGAACTCCGCCAAAACATGGAGGAAATGCAGGCCACGCAGGAAGAAATGGCAAGAAAACAGACCGAAAACGAAATCCTGCACAAAAAGTTGAATGCCGAAAATTTAGACCTGGCTATAAGAATTCAACAGTTCGAACAGGCCGTTCCCTCGTTTATTTTATCTACTGATCTGAATGTTACGGATGTAAGCGACCTGCTCCTGTCGCAGTTGCCATATTCCAAATCGGAGATGACAGGCCGGAAGATCATAGATTTTATAGCAGACGGTAAAGAGGATTTTGAAGAGGCGCTGAACGGCCGGGTACTGAACGGCCAATCGGCTTCGGGAATGATCAGTTTCCAGCACGGACAGCAAACCTGTTTCTGCGCGCTTCCCCTGGAAAAAGACGGATCGGTAAACCAGATATTACTGATATGCATTCACTTCTCATAAGTAATCGAATATCCATCATCAAATTGTCCATGGTCAATGTCTAAATTATTCCGCAATCTGAATCTTCGTACCAAACTTATCCTGAGCGTACTGTCTGTTTCGCTGATCGTACTGTTCACCATCGTTATCTTCACACATGTATGGTATCAGGCCGCAATGGAAAAGGAACATATTGAACGGCTGCGGATGACCTCGCAAAGCTACGCAGGCGCCATCGAACGGATGCTCGAAAAAGCTGTGGCCGACACGCTGCCCAATGCGTTCAGGCCAGTAGAAAGAAAAATCGCAGAGATGAAACCCTACCCGGACAGTTATACACAGGTGATCAATGGCAATGGCGTGATCGTCTTCCATCCGGACACGGCAATGGTGGGTTTGAAGTTTACCCTCGACGGAAACACGGACATATCCACCGACATCAGGGCGGGAAAAGAGAAAGTGGCTGTCCGGCAGGTTCATGGAAACAGAATTTATGACGCTTTCTATCCGTTGCGTGTTGCAAACAGCATCAATCCCTGGACGCTTTGCATTGTTGTTCCCAAAAGCAGCCTCATGGCAAACGTTTACAGTATCATCCGGTCGTCGTCGCTTCTGTTTTTCCCGGGCATTGCCATATTGCTGACCATCGTGATCATGGTGGTCAATACCATCATCCGTCCCATCAATGGCGCCAACAGGGTTTTATCGCAGCTGTCGCTGGGACATGTCAGCAAAGCGGAACAGCTTCCGGTGAAGAACAATGATGAGATCGGAAAAATGTCGCAGTCGCTCAATGCTTTGACAACCGGTCTGCGCGATATGCTCGACTTTGCCGAACATATCGGCAAACGCGACTATTCGGTGGAATATCATTTGCTGAGCGAACAGGATGAACTGGGCGCGGAAATGATTGAAATGCGCAACAACCTTACCGGGAGCGCCCAAAAAGAGGAAGAATTTAAAAAGGGAGAAGAGCGCCGCAACTGGGTGAATCACGGGCTGGCCGAATTTTCCGAAGTCCTGCGCAACAACAGTCACGATATGGAGACGCTCGCCTACCGGATGGTGAGCGGGCTGGTGAAGTACTTAGACGCCAACCAGGGCGGGTTCTTTGTAGTGAATGACGAAGACCCGTCGCACACGTACCTTGAGCTTACGGCAAGCTATGCATACGAACGCCGCCGGTACCTGAAAAAACAGGTCGAATCGGGCGACGGACTTGTAGGAATCTGTTATCAGGAAGGCGAAACCATCTATATGAATGATATTCCCGACAAATATATCAGCATCACATCCGGCATCGGACAGGCCAACCCGCGCGTCATCGTTATCGTGCCGCTTAAAATCAACGATGCGGTACACGGTATCGTCGAAATAGCTTCGTTCAAGGACATAAAACCCTACCAGATCGACTTTCTCGAAAAGATTGGCGCTGTCACCGCTTCAACCATCTCGACCGTAAAAGGAAACCAGCACACCGCAAAGTTACTGGAGCAATCGCAAATACAGGCGCAGCGGCTGAGCGAGCAGGAAGAGGAAATGCGCCAGAATATAGAGGAAATGCAGGCTACCCAGGAGGAAATGTACCGCAAGAACCTGGAGTCGGAACGTGCACACAAAGAACTCTCCGAGACCATGTCGCGGATGGAAGAAATACAGGAAAAGCTGAAGGACGAGAAATACGAAGTGCAATCGGTAATGAACGCCGTGGATAATCTATTTATCCGGATCACTTATGGAACCGATATGACGCTGCTCGACATCAACGATGCCGCGCTCGATTTCCATGAGACCACGCGCGACCAAATAGTTGGGATCAAACTCACGGCCAAGATGAATCCTGCGGATGTGCCGGCCTTCAAAGCGAATTGGGCCAAAGTGCTCGCCGGCGAAACTTTCAAAGGCGAAGGCATCCGCAAATCAAACGGTGTCGACAGGCGTGTCTGGTACATGTACAGTCCGATCAAGGATGCATCGGAGAAAGTATATAAAGTGCTGATGCTGGGAAGGTTTCTTGAATAAGCATCGTTTTGTTGAAAAAATAGTAACCTAAACATATATTTACACGTATAATACGTGACAAGTGGCAAACAAAAGTTATCATACGTAAAAGTTATAAAAAGTTATAATATGTGACGAGTGACAGGTGGCGAGCGACAAGCAGCAAGTTTGCATTCAAAATCCTCACTCTTAATTCTTTATTTTGATGCAGGATTACAAAGCGGTGGTCATAGGAGGTTCGGCAGGGAGTTTTCAAGTATTGGTGAGGATATTACAATTATTGCCCAAGAATTTCAACTATCCCGTCCTGCTTTGCATGCATCGCTTGAAGCATATCCGTTCGGGGTTTGTAGAAGCATTATCGCTCAAATCCAACATTCCGGTCGTGGAACCGTATGACAAGATGCACATCAAGTCCGGGACAGGATACCTGGCGCCGGCCAATTACCACATGTATGTAGAGTTGGCCAACCAGATATCCTTATCGACGGAAGAACCCGTCAATCATTCACGCCCGTCCATTGACCTGACCTATATGTCGGCAGCGCAAGCCTACCGGCAAAAACTGGTTGGAATCATACTTTCGGGCGCGAACAGGGATGGCGCTTTAGGCATGAAGAAGATCGCCGACCTGGGTGGAACCACCATCGTGCAGGATCCGCAGGAATGTGAAGTGCGAACCATGACCAAAGCCACCCTGAATGTTACCAATGTAACCCATATTTATAAAACCGACCAGATCATTCAGTTTTTAAGAAGTATCAGCAAGTAAACCATCCAACCATGAATAAAACCAACCAATATGCTACATGGGGACAGTGGATTTTCGCCATCCTGACTGTCAGCATACTTGCCGCCATATATGCTGCACAGACAGAGTTAACCGTTCTGTTGTTCGCCTGTGCCGCCATCAGCATCATTTTGTCGTTGGGATTGCTGGCGCTGTTGCTGCAAGCAAACAAGGCGCTCAGGGAAAACGAACAGGAAGTGATCCGCCTGCAACAGCGCGAAGCCGACCATTTGCAAAAGAAGCAGCAAACCGTCTCCGAAACCGGGCAACAGACGGAAGCATTCAAGGTCGACGAGGCGCTGGAACGGATCATGCCCGCCGCCGGGACGCATTTCAACAATGCTGCGGCCTTTGCCGAAAAATTACTCCAAAATATCGCCAAAGAACTGGACATTGTACAGGGACTGGTTTTCGTACTAAATGACGCCGACCAGTTGTACCATATATCAGGCGAATATGCCTACTATTCGGAAGAACAGCCGCGCAGTTTCCCGCTGGGCGAAACCCTTTCGGGACAGGTTGCCAAAAACCGGCAATTACTCAACGTAAAAAAGATGCCCGACGGCTATATCACCGTCCTTTCGGGTTTGGGCAAAAGCAACCCGCACCACCTGGTCATCGCACCCATTGTGTACAACGACGAAAGCATCGGAGTGATGGAGTTGGCATCATTCAAGCCTTTTGGCGAAAACGAAGAAATGTTGATCGGGCAAATCTGTGAATCGACGGCTAACTTGTTGAACGAATTAAGGAGTTTATCATGAGCAACGTACCCCACAAGCAAAAAAGCGGCATCACTGCCCTTACCCTTTGCGCATCCATCGTTCTTATTGTGATTGCGTGGATCATTGGCTTTGCATCCGCCGGCATACAGGTAAGCCCTGCCGGATGGTGGGAATTGCACAAAACGGTGCCTGTATTATGGCTTCTGTACCTGATTCCCATAGCAGCGGTTATTTCCACCACCGGCATCATCAAAAAGTTTGCCGCGGAGGTTGGCGAGTTGACCCGTAAACTGAACGTTGTCCGGGATCGAGGCGATGCCAATGCCCGTTTTGCGCAGGAAATAGGCTCAGGCAACTACGAAGCCGAATTTTCGGTGGCCGATGACGACATTCTGGGAAAATCGCTGATGCTGATGCGCGACAACCTGCTCGAAAACAGCAAAAAAGAAGCGGAACAGCTGTGGATCAGCAAAGGAAAGGACGTTGTATCGGAAATCCTGCGCCTGCACAACAATGTGGAAGAACTGTCGGTGGATGCGCTGGTGAACATCATCAAATACGTGAACCTGTTGCAGGGAGCCCTCTATTTCTATGACGAGGACGCCGGAAAGCTGCGCAACATGGCCACTTACGCCTACAATCGACGCAAATACATCAATCAGGAATTTTCGGTAGGGCAAGGCTTGATCGGACAGTGCGCCTACGAAATGGATTATATCTACCGCACCGATATTCCCAACGATTACGCCACCATTACTTCGGGCATACTGGGCGACAGGAAACCGGCCAGCCTGCTGATGGTGCCGCTGATCGCCGATGAAAAATTGCAGGGCGTGATCGAATTTGCCTCGCTGGATAAGGAAATACCGGCCACCACGATCAAATTCCTGCGCGAACTGGCTGAAATCATTGCGCGTACGTTCTTCAACCTGCGCGTGAACGAGAAAACGGAAAAGCTTCTGGTGGAAGCGCAGCAGATGACCGAGGAACTGCGCGAAAACGAAGAGCGGCTACGCCAGAACGCCGAAGAGATGCGCGCTACGCAGGAAGAACTTTCCGAAACCAACGAGAAGCTTGAAGCGAAGATACAGGAAGTACAAAACGCACAACACAGGCTCAATTCGCTGCTCGAAAATGCTTCCGAAATCATCTCCATTTTTGACAAGAACCTGAAACAGACGTACGAAAGTCCTTCCGTCAAGAAGATCTTCGGTTATACGCCCGACGAAGTGCTCGCAGGAACCGTCAACAAATATGTGCCCGAAAGCGAAGAAGCGTTGCAGCATTTGTTCCGGCAACTGCTGGATACCCCGGACGAGCCGGTAACCATCGAATGTCAGTGTATCCGCAGGGACGGCAGCCCGATGATCGTGGAGATCACAGGGCGCAACCTGATCAAGGACGACGCCATTCAGGGCATCATCCTGAATACGGTAGACCGCACCGAACGTAAACGCGCCGAAAAGGAAGAACGGCTCCGCAACAAGATGCAGTCGCTTTCGGAAAACTCGCTGGACGTGATCCTGCGCCTCAGCCTCGAGGGCGTTTTCTTCTATGCAAACCCCGTTCTCGAAGATTATCTGGGCATCCCCTCCAGGGACATCATCAACAACAACGTAAGAGAAGTGCCCATCAACGAGGGCCTGAAGAAATATTTCGTCAATACCGTGGCGCTCATCAAGGAAAACCCGGTGAAGACCAACATGGAGATCGAGATTTCCGTGCAGATGGTGGGAAAAACCACCACCCGGATCATGAACTTTGCGGCCATCCCCGAAATGAACGAAGATGAGCTGGAAACCATCCTGTTTGTGGGGCACGACATTACCGAAGCAAAGCGCATCGAACTGGAAATCCAGGAAAAAAACAAGAAGATCGAGGACAGTATCGACTACGCACAACGTATCCAGCAGTCCATCATCCCGAGTACGGACGTGATCAAGAAACAGTTGCCCAACTCGTTTATCTTCTATAAGCCGCGCGACGTGGTGAGCGGCGACTTCCCGTGGTATGCCGACCGCAGCAACAACCTCTATATTGCTGCCGTTGACTGTACCGGGCATGGCGTTCCGGGCGCATTGCTTTCGTTTATCGGGTATTTTACGCTCAATAATATCGTCGACCATCGAAAAGCATATACTGCGGGCGAAATCTGCGACATGCTGCACCAGGGCGTTCGCACCACGCTACGGCAGGATGTGGAAGGAGCCAGCGCGCGCGACGGCATGGATATTGCATTCTGCAAGATCAATATACTGAAAAACGAAGTGGAATATGCAGGCGCGCATCGTCCGCTATACCTTTTACGCAACGGCGAAATCATCGAATTTAAAGGCAACCGTAAAGCCATTGGGGGCATACCCATTGGCAGGAAACCCGAAGAACCGTTCACCACGCATTATATCAAACCGGAGAAAGGCGACAAGATGTTCTTCTTTTCGGACGGACTGCCCGACCAGTTGGGCGGACCGGATCATAAGAAATATTCGTCGAAGCGTATCCGCGAAATCATTGTTGAGCACCAGAATTATACGATGGAGGAATTCAACAGGCTGTTTGAGGACGATTTTCTCGAATGGAAATCAGGAATCAAGCAAACCGACGACGTATTGTTGATCGGCATCGAATTTTAAACAAAAAAGTATTACTTTTACAGGAAAATCAAATTATTCATTATCAAATAAATCAAACCAATGGAAAAGAAGTCTTTTGTCGAATTTATTCTCGACTTTTACAGGTACATGCGGGAATACGAAATCTCGCTGGTCTACGAAGGTGAAATAACGCAGCCGATTATTAAGGCCTTCCTCTCGCTGACCGAAACAAAAATGATGCAGCAGGAAGAACCGGGCGCCGTGCAGCGCAAGGTATTCCATGTGATGGTAGAATGTTTGCAGAATGTTAGTAAATACAGCGATTCTTCAATCGACCAGAATTATCTGTATGCGGGAATGGGCGTCTTCATCGTAACCCGCAGCGCGAAAGAATATAACATTACTACCGGCAACGCTATGGAAACAGGCAAAATAGAAGACCTTAAAAAGACGCTGGAATATATCAACAGCCTGGATAAAGAAGCATTGAACGAACTGTACAAAAAACAGATCAAGGAAAGTCAGCTGCATGAAAAAGGCGGAGCCGGACTGGGCTTTATCGACATCAAGCGCAAAACAGGCAACAACCTCTCGTATGAGTTCATGGCTATTGATGACGAGTTCACATTCTTTATTTTAACATCAAGCGTTTCAAGAATATAACATTAAAATCGAATATACCATGGATCCAATTATTATTAGTGCAACGGAAGATACCCCAGGAATAAAGTTAGATGCGACAAACAATATTTTCGAAATATCGGGACGGTCGCTACCCGAAGATGTGGTGAAATTTTACAGGCCGATACTGGACTGGCTGGATACGTATGCACAATCGCCCAACGAACATACCGTTTTTGACTTCAAGCTGTCGTATTTCAACACCGCTTCGTCCAAAATCATACTCGATATCCTGATGAAACTTGAAGGAATCCATAACGACGGGAGAAAACTCACGATTAAATGGCATTACCCGTCGGATGATGAGGACATGATGGAAGCCGGGGAGGAATACGCCGATATTGTCGACGTCCCTATCGAACTGGTCGAATACGGATGATCCGGACGTGAGGAAAATTCCTCACGTTCAGCATGTTTTCGAATTCCCGGGCTTACCGGGGAGATGTACCGATAATAACAGTTTATTTTGATCAACAAAAATGAGTAGTTGATCCGTCTCCCCGGTAATTTTATCAAATACACCACAGTAAAGGGTTTAGAATTGTTAAGAAATGGCTATTTTCGCAAATAAAATCTTTCCCAGACTGGATATGATACACAATAAACCAAAAATCGCGCAAGGCCAAATAGATGCTGAAAGCATCTATTTGCATGCCCGGACTGAGGAGCTTGAAAGAAAGTTGTTCAAGCAGGAAAATTTGGAGCAGATGGTTGAAGAAAGCGAACAGCGCTTCAAACAAATTCTCAGCCTTACTTATGACGGGATTATCCTTTACGAAAAAAACAGCGGGGAGATCATTGAAGCCAATCTCCGGCTGATACACAAATTAAAATACAAACGGGATCATGTTATCGGGAAAAGCGTATACGAATTTGTTATCCCGGCTCAACAGGACATCATCAGGGAGCGACTGGCGGAAGACCTGCCGAATGTTTATGAAACTGTTATCCTTGACAGGGATGGACAATCTTTTGAGTTTGAAATATGCTCGCGGTCATGTTATTACCAGGGAAGGAAAGTCAAAATGGCTGCGGTTTGCGATATTTCGTACCGCAAGCAGTACGAAAAAACATTAAGGGAGAGTGAAGAAAAATTCCGCTCACTGTCTGAAAACACCAACGACTCCATTATCCTGACGGATCAAACGGAAATCATCTATGTGAATCCGTCTACGCCTCATGTGTTCGGGCTGGCCGATGAACCCCTCATAGACCTGCCACAAGTGCTGACGCACATCCACCCCGACGACCGGGCAATGGCCGAATCGCTGATCCATTCGGTTGCTATGGGACATCGGCAAACCAAATACAGCCAGTTCCGGATCATAACAAAGGACGGGAAGGAACGATGGATTTGGAGCCGCGTATTCCCGGTTGTACCCGATAACCCCGACAACACCAAACTGGTGATCCTCAGCAGCGACATCACTGAGATGCACGAAAAGGAGGAAATCCGGAAAAAAACAGAAATCGCTGCAAGAACAGCCGAAGAAAAGTACAAAGTGTTGACATCGCTTCTGCCCGAAATGGTTATCGAAACAGATACCACCGAGCGATTGACATTTGTCAACCTGAAGACCATTGAAGTTTTCGAATATGGCTCCGATTTCTATACCAACAACCTCCGTTTCATCGAGCTGATCAGCAAGGAAGACAGGCAGCGCTGCACCGAAGACTTCCAAAAAATTATTGCCGGTGAAGCCGTCACGCCGCCCGAAGTGGAATACACGGCTGTCACCAAAAGCGGCCGCAAGTTCCCCGTAATGGTACACGCCACCAGGATGTATACGAACAACGAATTCGCCGGGCTGAGTATCGTCATGTTCGACATAACCGCTAAAAAGTCAGCCGAACGGAAAGCTTTGAATTACGAGGAAAGTATGACATTCCTGGCCAACTCGGCGCTCAAGTTCCTCTCTTTTCCCAGCGATGATGACATCTTTATTTTTATCGGGAAAAACCTTTCGAGATTCGCCTCGAAATCGATCGTGGTTGTTTTCTCATACGACCAAAGCAATAACACTTCCAACATCCGTTATATCTCTGGGATTTATCCCCACATCAATGAATTGATGGACATCCTGGGAAAACCGCCCGAAGATTTTACCATCAAACTGCCTTCGAAAATTAAAAGCAAATACCTGTCGGAAAAAAAATTGAAAAAACTCGACAATGAGTTGAGATGCGCAATTGACAACTGGCCGGTGGAAAAAGCCGAACAGATACAAAAACTGCTGAATATCGTTAATGTCTATTCGATGGGTATGGTGCGCAACGGTAAACTGTACGGCGGTCTGCTGATTGCGACCAACAGCAGCGCCGATCCCCTCGACACAAAAACGATAGAGACATTCATATACCAGGCCGGCATAGCGCTGCACCGGAAACAGATCGACAACAAACTGATGAAAGCCAAAGTGGCCGCCGAAGAATCAGACCGTTTGAAATCGGCATTCCTGGCCAACATGTCGCACGAAGTACGCACACCGCTGAACGGTATCCTCGGGTTGGCGCAGGTGCTGATGAAATCGGAAGAGATTGATCCCGCCATCCGAAACGACGTGAAAATGATCGTAGAGAGCGGAAGCTCGCTGTTAGCGCTGATTGAAGACATCATGGACGTGTCGAAAATTGAGGCCGGGCAGATGAAAATCAAGTACAAGCCCTTCGTGCTCAACACCCTCCTGGATCAATTATACTCCATGTTCCTTGCCAACCCGCTTTATTTACAAAAAGAGCAGAACATCAAGTTGACGTACGATAAACCGGAAGACAATATTTCGCTGATGTCCGATCCCGACCGCTTGCAACAGATATTTATCAACCTGATAGGAAATGCGTTAAAGTTCACGCAGAAAGGGTTTGTACAGTTCGGCTATTCCATCAGGAAACAGGTGATTACATTTTATGTGAAGGATTCAGGAATCGGGATACCTGCAGACAAGACCGAGCGGATATTTGAGCGGTTCACGCAGGTAGACAACACTCTGGCGCGAAAGTTCAGCGGTTCCGGCCTGGGACTGGCCATTTCCAAGGGACTCGCCACACTGCTGGAAGGGAAAATGTGGTGCGAATCGGATTTGGGAAAGGGTTCGAATTTCTATTTCACCATCCCGTATCGCCCCACCACAATGCTGGCAAGCTCCGACACGCCCCAGAAAAAAAGCGTTACCGATTACAACTGGGGCAACTATACGGTGCTGATTGTTGAGGATGATACCATCAATTTCAAAGTAATTGAGGCCATGCTGCGCAACACGAAAATAAACATCACACATGCCGACAACGGGCTGAAAGCGATTGAGCAGGTGAACCTGAACCCGCAAATCAACCTGGTGCTGATGGACGTGCACCTGCCTGAAATGAGCGGCCTGGAAGCTACCGGCAGGATACTGAAAATTAACCCGTCGCTCCCCATCATCGCCCAAACGGCCAATGCCATGTCCGAAGACAAGGACAAGTGCCTCGAAGCAGGATGCGCCGATTACATCAGCAAACCGATTGATATGGGCGACCTTTTTACCAAAATAGCGAAATTCCTGCCGAACGAATAACAATATCCGGTAATTGTTTTTTAACCTCCGAAGTCTAACCTCCGCATTCTATCCCTTCAAATCGTGGTTCATCATGCGGTACTGTAGCATCTCCCGGTAGCGGGGCTCGCCGTTGCAGTGGTTGCAATACGGATAAATGCTGATTCCTCCGCGCGGGGCGAATATCCCCCACACCTCAATATATTTCGGGTTCATCAGAGCAGCCAGGTCTTTCATGATGATGTTGGTGCAATCCTCGTGAAATGCACCGTGATTACGGAAGCTGAACAGGTACAGTTTCAGGCTTTTGCTTTCCGCCATCCGCTTGTCGGGAATATAGTCAATGTATATGGCGGCAAAATCGGGTTGCGACGTGATGGGGCAAAGGCTGGTAAATTCCGGGCAATGGAAGCGCACCCAATAATCGTTGTCGGGATGCGGATTTTCGAAAGTTTCAAGAATCGAAGGATCGTATCCGAACTTATACTCTGTCTGGTTACCAAGAAGCATTTTTTAATGAAGAATTAAAAGGTGAAAAATTAAAAACTCAGTGGATCTCCGTCTCCTCAGCGGAGCTCAATCCATCTTTGATTCATACTGTTCCAATCCGCAGCGGCGGAGCTTGCATGAGGGACATTCGCCGCACCCGTTGCCGGGAATACCATTGTAGCAGGTGACGGTTCGGTTTTTTACCAGTTCGAAAACGCCCAGCTCACCGGCTAATTGCCACACGGAAGCTTTGTCGAGCCACATCAGCGGAGTGTGGATCACGAACTGTTCATCCATCGCCAGGTTCAGGGTTTCGCGAAGCGAACGGATAAAACTGTCGCGGCAATCGGGATATCCGCTGTAATCGGCTTGCGATACGCCGGTGATGATATTCGCGATGTTCCGTTCGCGGGCAACGATTGCCGCCATGCTGATGAACAACAGGTTGCGACCGGGAACAAACGTATTGGGCGGAGCTTCGCCCGTCTGTTCCCTGTCCATCTCCACGGACGCATCGGTAAGCGAATTCCTGCTTAAGCCGGCGATCAGCGATGCATCAATCATGCGGAACGGAACACCGGCTATTGCAGCAATGGCGCGTGCGGCTTCTATTTCCGGTTCGTGTCGCTGGCCATAGCGAAAACAAACGGTTTCCACACGGGTGAAATGTTTCAGCGCCCAAAACAGGCAGGTAGTGGAGTCCTGTCCGCCGGAAAACAGGACTAATGCGGCTTTATGATCCATCATCATCAAATTTTAATTTTCAATATCCTCCAGGGCGTCCCCCGTAAATCAGACCGTTTGCTTTCAAGCAGGCCGGATTCATTTGGGACGGGATGATCACGACACCTCCCCTATTTTCAATACATGATAGGATATGCCTTCATCGTACACATCGGTTTGTTCCGTACGTTTGATATAGCGCACCACTGCCGTTGTCACGGGAAGGATAACCACTTCGTAAGCCGATTTCAGGAAGGTTTCCACCACCATCATGATGAAAATATCCTTCCACGCAAAGATTCCGGCAAAGGCGACGGAGAAAAACAGGAATGAGTCGGCCGCTTCGCCAAACAATGTGGAAACAACAACCCGCACGCCAAAGCCTTTTCCCTGCGTACGTATTTTCATGCGACTCATCACATAAGCATTGATGAACGACCCGAACAGAAAGGCGAACAGACTGGCGCATGCCACGCGCGGCGTCTGGCTGAAGGTACGTGCATAAGCTTCCTGCCCATCCCAGTAAGGTGCAGGCGTCATTTTTACAGACAATTGCAGGAAGACGATGACCATAAAGTTCATCGCGAAAGCGATCCAGATAATCAGCCTTGCCTTGCGGTAACCCCACAGTTCAACAATGGCATCGTTCATGATGTAGGATATGGGGAAAATAATCAACCCCGCGGTAGCCGAAAATCCGAAAATGGAAATCGCTTTGGTCGCCAGGAGGTTGGATAAGATGAGGCATACGCTGAAAAGGATGCCCAGCAGCATGAAAGAGAGGGATACGGAACGGTTCATCACATTGTTTTTTATACGTGGTTATCAACAACACGTGTGGTTAAAAATCGGGTACAAAGATAACATATATTTATTGCATCAACCGAATTTCATTTGAATAATCCGATACCATCCGCCGCCGCACAGGATATTCCCGGCGCCAGGGAGGTGTACAGCGACCTGAAAGCGCGTTTCCCGTCCATCAAACGGAAACCCAATGAGTAGCGGAAGAAACGAAAAACCTCCTCCATACAGCCGGGCGGTTTTGGGAGGAGGATTTTTCCTTGCCGCGCTCCGGGAGCCTGTCGGCAAAGACGCGATGCATCGCGTCTCTACAACGCAGCCTCAATCCCCGCTCCGAACGGGGACGTCCTCGCTTTTACCGACAATCGACCTTCCCGGAGAACCTCGATCCCCGCTCGGAGAACCTCGATCCTCGCTCGGAGAACCTCCATCCCCGCTCGGAGAACCTCAAACCTCGCTCGGAGAACCTCGAACCTCGCTCGGAGAACCTCCATCCCCGCTCGGAGAACCTCGAACCCCGCTCGGAGAACCTCCATCCCCGCTCGGAGAACCTCCATCCCCGCTCGGAGAACCTCCATCCCCGCTCGGAGAACCTCCAACCCCGCTCGGAGAACCTCG
>JAISCQ010000098.1 GCA_031265445.1 Bacteroidales bacterium | reverse complement strand
GCTCTCTCTCTCTCTCTCTCTCTCTCTCTCTCTCTCTCTCTCTCTCTCTCTCTCTCTCTCTCTCTCTCTCTCTCTCTCTCTCTCTCTCTCTCTGCAAAAGCCGTGCCATTCGGTGATTTACCGAACATTACCCGTAACAAATTTTCGAGAGATTTCGACATGATGAAGCGTACTTTTGAAGTAAAAACAATCCCGCCTTTTTCAATTCATTTCAAATACCCGCCTTATTTCGCCTGTACCGACAAATCCTGATACATCTGGTAAGCCCGGTCAACCGTCAGGTTTTGGTGGACAATACCCCTAACGGCCTGTATCATGGCAACCGGACAGTCGCTCTGGAACACGTTGCGTCCCATATCCACGCCTGCCGCCCCGTCATTAACCGCATGGTAGCAAAGTTCCAGCGCTTCCTTTTCGGGGAGCTTTTTGCCGCCGGCTATCACAATGGGCACAGGGCATGAATTGACTACCTTCACGAAATCATCGCAATAGTATGTCTTTACGAAAGTCGCCCCGTTTTCGGCACAAACCCTCGATGCCGTCGACAGGTAACGGGCATCGCGAACCAGCTCCCTGCCTACAGCGGTTACTCCCAATACGGGGATACT
The DNA here is from genome assembly GCA_031265445.1 of Bacteroidales bacterium. Classification (GTDB taxonomy): domain Bacteria; phylum Bacteroidota; class Bacteroidia; order Bacteroidales; family UBA4181; genus JAIRLS01. The sequence goes on along the minus strand of JAISCQ010000098.1, from coordinate 14,412 downwards.
GTACCTGTAGCCATAGTCGGCTGTACGTACAAGGTTTTCGACTGTTTTGGCCTCGTATGTCCCGCCTGCCGAAACCATGATCGCTATTGCCGATGCGTTCATGCGAACCGCCTCTTCGATGTCGAGGATACATTCGTCGTTCAGCTCCGTCAAAACAGTTGTTCCCGACGAATAACGCAAACAGACCGGTTTGTTGGCAGTTGGCGGTACAGTTGAGCGCAAGGCGCCGCGAGTACACATCAGCGAGTCGGCATAAGGGATGAGGGGCGGTATCGCCAGGTCCAAACGCTCCAGCCCGGAGGTTGGCCCCATGAGGTAGCCATGGTCGAAAGCCAGCATGACGGTACGCCCTGTTTCAGGGTTGAAAATACGGCTCATGCGGTCTTTAATGCCCCAATCGTAATGGTTGAGCCCTTTCAGGAAATAAGCTTCCTTCTTTACCGGTATTCCAATTCCGTAATCTTTCTTTTCGTCTTCTTTAATTCCTTCTAAATCTGCCATTTTTTTTAATTTTTCAATGATTTTCAATTCTGATTAATATCGTTTACTTAAAGTTGTCTTCACCCTGAAGGGACTTTCGCAAAGCGCGGTATCACCGCTTCGGCGAATGCGGACAACATGCATGCCCAGGATTTTGCCCCGGGGTCGGCGCTTCCCACCGAACGCTCGCCGTAGTTGCGCGCCCTTCCGAAAGCGGCTTTCATCCCGGCAGTTCTGTCTGCGCCTTGCTGCGCTGCCAGGGCGCCCGCGGCAAGGATATCCCCGATTTCATCCGACCGGAAACCGGCCATCGTTTCAACGGCAGGAATGAGCGCATCCATCATGGTTTTATCGCCTTTCCTGGCCAGGGTCTGTGTGCAAACACCGTTCAACCCGCCCGCAAACATCTTCTTGACGGCTGTGACGGATAAAGACACCCCTTCCGCCTGGTCGCTCATCCCCAGGAAAAAAGCGCCCAGCAAGGTACTCGTGGAGCCGCTTGTCTGCAACATCACATTAAAGCCCATATCGTTCAGCATGGTCTTGAAATCGGCGCCTTTTTCCGCTGTTTCCACAACTGCATTCATGGCTGCGACTATTGCCGTGCCGTGATCGCCGTCGCCAAAAACAGCATCCAGCTGCGAAAACTCATCCTGCCGTTCCTTAATGCGCAGCAAGGCATTGCGCAGCATCTGCCTGAAAGTATCCAGCGTCAATTCTTCCATCCTACTTCCCGATTGTTGTCCAGTAAGGAGCGTCGGCCCTGCGGTTTTTCAATAATTCCACGTGGTCGGCATCCAGCTTGGCCAGTATCATCTGGAACCCGTTTTCGCCCTGCACGGTAAGCATTTCTTCAATCCTGCCATCAACCACGTCGATGCCGCGCTCCGTCAATAGCCGGTATGCCTTCCGGAAAACAATGTTCAGCTCCATGTGGGTAGATCCTCCAACGCCGTTGATGTACAGCATGGCCTTGTCGCCTTTAACCAGCGGAACCTGCTGCAGCAGCGATGCGAGCATCTGTTGCGCCGTGTCGTCGGCTGATACAAGGGGTTGACGGCCGCCGCCGCCTTCGCCGTGCTGTCCCATGCCGATTTCCATAATTCCTTCGGGAAGATCGCAAAGCAGCGCCCCGTTTTGCGGATGGGTACACGCGCCCATGGCCACCGCCAACGTAGCAATCTGCCGGTTGAACCGTTCGCCGATTTCCACGATTTCGTCAAGACTTTTCCCTTCTTCGGCTGCGGCGCCCACTATTTTGTACAGGGGTATGCAACCGGCCAATCCGCGGCGTTCGCTGTCGGGCCGGCCAACGCCGGCGCTGATGTCGTCGTGCGTAACAATCCTTTTTACTTTGATGCCGGCGCGTTCGGCCAACTGACAGGCCATACCGGCGCTCATCACGTCGCCCGAATGGTTGAGGACAACCAGCAGGATACCTGCATCGCGCTTGAACATCTGCAAAGCCTGGAACAGGCGTTGCGCCCCGGGAGCGGCAAAAATATCGCCAACCACCGAACAATCCAGCATGCCTTCGCCTACAAAACCGCTCAATGCGGGTTCGTGCCCCGAACCTCCCAGGGTAACTACGGCAACTTTATCCGCAGGTTTCGGATTTCTCCTGACAACAATATTTTCCGCGCCTAAAGCAACTTTGTCCCTGTAAGCCAGCGTATAGCCTTCCAATAATTCGGCGGTGAGGTTTTCCGGCCGGTTGATGAATTTGGTTTTTACCTGAGTCATGATGTGATTATTTTGATGTGATTATTTAAATTCCATTAACTCAAGGGAAATACCTTCTTCTTCGATAAAAGCGATGGTCAGATGCTCGTCGCATACGAAGGGGCCGAACAGTACTTTTGCATTTTCCAGTTCGGCTTCCAGGCTGGGAACTTCGTAGGCAATATGCGATACTTTTTGCACCAGTTCGGGCAGGCACGAACCTTCTACGAATTTCAGAAATTCTATTTTATTCGGACTTTTGCCGAAATCGGTCAGCCATACGCCCAATGCCTCGTTGAACGAAGCGCCGTCTTTGTTGTCAGTGGTAACAATACCGATGTGATTATATGTTCTCATGATACAAAATTTTATGTTCATTCTCAATGATTATAGCGACAGGATGTACCGCTCCAACGCCTCTATTTCCTTTTCTGACATTTTGGAGGTTTCGCCGTGCCTGTCGTTTTTATTGAATTTGGTGATGACGTCCCTGATGGTTACAGCGCTGCCATTATACAGGTAAGGAGCGGTTCGCCACATTTCTTTCAGGGCAGGCGTATCGAAAGGCGCATCGGTATATTCTTCCACGCCTGTCCCTGCGTTATACATCTTCCCGTCCGTCAGATACTCGCCATTGTGGCACGAATTACACCCTGCCTGTACAAACAGCGTTTCGCCCTGTTTGGCCAGCCTGCTTAATTTCCCATTGACTAAATAAGGACTTGGTACGGGACGCAGGGATTTCAGGTACGCATCAATACATACGGCATCCTCTTCCGGCCTTTCGGCAAACTGGATATGATGGATGCCGGCGCGTACGGCTATTTCGGCGCTTGTGCGGATGCCGGTAATCATGCCCGGAGGAGTGACATGGGAATAAAGCATGCTTTTGGTGTTTTTGGGATTACCGATACCGTCATTCATCAGGTCCCAATTGAGGCCGTCGGCTCTTCCGCCCGGATGACAGGTGACACAGCTTTGCCAGTTCTGGAAACAAAGGCTGGCGTCGGCAAAATACAGCTCTCCTTTACGCACGCTGTCCGGCTCAGGCTCGCTGCCTAATTTTATAAAACGCTTTTCGGCAGGCGCATTGGCATCCACCACGGTTAATCCGCCGGAAAAATAATTGCTTACAAACAGTTTGTTGTCCTGCATCACCACGTATCTTGCACCTTTTCCATTCATGGGGATGCGTACTTTATGACCGCTCAGAAAGGTAAGGTTGTTGGCAAGGTCGGCAGGATTTGCCTGCTGCCTGATTTTCTCCAGTACCGGCGGAAGCGAAACAGCGATCAATTCATGCGTTCCCGAAGCGGCGACGAACAGCCTGTCGCCGTCGGACGATAAGGTCATGCCGCAGGGATTGGCTGCTCCAAGGTAAATGTCGTCCAGCAACAGGGTGGCGTAGTATTTCCTTGCGGCGACGCTGATCAGCGAAACGGCATTGGTATTCATCCATCCGCGTTCCAGCTGGGTGGTGGGAAAAAAGTAGCGCGACAGGACGTGTGTCGCGAAAATCATATCTCCGTTTTTGGAGAAACGCACATCTTCGATAGATTGTGTCCCGTCGCTTAAGGGAACATGTTCCACAACAGCGTCCCGCTCCGTATCCACCAGCGTTACCCGCGCAGTTACCGGGCTTTCCAGCGACGACTGGAGCGGGAGGTAATTCCCTACGGCCAGCAGCTTTTCGTCGGGCGACAAGGTCAGCGACCTGGGCTCCCTGACCATCGGCAGGCGTTTTACTTCCCTGCGTTTCGACAGGTCGATTACCGATACGTCGTTCGAAAAGCGGTTGGCTACCCATGCGCGCGTCCCCTGCCTGTTAACGCAGATGGCATCCGGATAGTAACCGACATCGATTGACTCGCCTTTTTTGCAGTTTACCGGCGACAGGATGTGTACTTTCCCGTTTGCTTCGTATTCGGTAACATACAAATATAAAGTGTTCCCCACGGCGGAAAAACAAAGATCCGACGGTACGAAGCCAAGGGGATAAACGCCCGTTACTTTTTCCGTCACAGGATCGACTTTGGCTAACGACCGGGCGGTGGACAACAGTACATATACTTCCTTGGTGACCGGATGAACAGCCATGCGGGTTGGCGACAGATAAGCCTGTTGCCCGTTAACCCCGGTAACCGATAAGACAATCAAAAGGAGTATCCCTGCGATACCTGCCGGGTATTTCATGTATGTATGATTCATGATCATGAGCTGACAGGTCATTTATTCCAATATCGGACGTACGGTTTCTCCTCTTCGCTGCTCTTCGATCTTTTCGTAAGTGCCGTAAAAATCGGAATTACAATCCAGCCAAAGCGCCAAACGATGCATTTCGTCGCGGGAAAGTTTCACATTGTGGTGTCCCTTTTCCAGTTGCCGGTAAAGCTTCGAAGCTAATGCGCCGAATTTACCGGGATAGGTTTTCGACTCGACAAACGATCCGCCTCCGTCGTAATAGAACGCAAACGGTTTCAGGTTCCGGTACGAAGGCAACCATTGCTTGTCGTCGACTTTACCGGACAGGTTGGGCTCTTTTCCGCCTTCCCTGTGGCACGAAACACAGTTCTTATCCAGTACGGGCTGTACGAGCTTTACATAGCTAAACGGGTTGGATCCTTCCAGTTCGGGCCTGATGACCGACGGCCGCTTTTTCATGGCAATGGTGGTACGCTGCGTTGGGGGAGCCGAACGCCTGTTTTCGTGGCAACCGATGCAGCTCAGGTTTTCCTTCGGAGCGGTATATACATCCGAGCGCATCGACTGTACAGCCCTTCCCTTTTCGTCCAGGGCCTGGAAAAATACCGGGATGTACGGACGCAGGTAGAACCTTGCGCTGCCGTCTTCTTCCACCGGGACAGTGCCCAGCACCACGCGGGCGTTCTTTTCGGTTCCGTAGCCGATGGCCGGGTTGTTGCGTCCCGGATTGCTTTTGGGCAACACCTGGATAATCCGCAGGCTTTTGATCTTCACATCTTCGGGCCAGTCGTGGCGGCTTTCGTAAATATTCATGACCGACACCACAGCCGGTTCGTGGTTTGCGCTTTCGGGGCGGGCTTCGGCTACCTGCTCGGGGCGATCCAGGTTTAACCGCTTCTGGTTCATATCCACAATATAAGGCTGTACCATGTCGGGAATAACCGGAGGCGTGTGGCGAGCCTTCAAAGGTATCGGGCTCAGGCATGCAATCTTCGGGTCGCGGTACAGCAGCTCGATATTTCCGAACGCATCCAGCAGGTAAATCCCGTAATTTTCGACCGTTTTTTTGCTGTCGCTGCCGGAAGGCGATCTTTCATATTCTTCCGGTTCAGGGTAGCCGAACACACAGATGTAATAGTCTTCGCTCAACGGCCAGGGAGTGGAGTAGGATGCTTCGCGGCAGTAATAGCCGTATTCCGACTCGGGAAAGCGTTCGTCAGGCGTGACCAGCCTTACCGGCGCCATGGCATCGTCGTCGTCCACCATGGGATTGACCAGTACGATGGAGCCATACGTTTGGCCGTGATGAGCGGCTGCCGTAGCCGCCAGGTTCTGTGAACCCGGTATGGCGCGAATGTCCATTTCCATACAGGTACGGTCTTTCCAATTTTTAGGATAGTTCCCGTGTATCGAAAGCGCATTCCGCCCGTCGGGCGTGGTTGTCCACGGATGGTGCGCCTGGAAGAAGCCCCTGTCCACATAATCCCAGCGGGAATATACGATGTTGCCATCGTGCATCACGCTGGGTTGCCATTCGCATGTTTCGTGATGGCTTAAGCGTTCCATGGCGCTGCCGTCGACATTCATACGATGCAGCGTATAGGTAAACCACGGCGCACCGCCATTGGCTGTCATGTGGCAACGTCCGAACCCGCCTCGCCTGTCGGATATGAAAGCCACCTTACCGCCGGGCAGCCAGCAGGGGTCGAAATCATTGAAAACGCCATCGGTGAGCTGCTGCAAATTCGAACCGTCCGCATCTACACTGTAAATATGCCAGCTATTTTTATCCGTAAAGGAACATTGCAGTCCGCTGTAGTTATAAAAACCGTTTTTGTCCTCGGTAGCCAGCACCGCAGGCCGGTAACCCTGGGCCTCGGTATAGGCAAACAGGATTTTCCTGCCGTCGAACGACAGTTCGGGCGAAAGATAGGCGCCGTCGGGCAGGTTGCCGTTGATGACGTTTTTAGCCGCCGGGTTATCGCCAAAGGCATTTTCAAGGATGAAAAGCCCTTCGCCCCCAGTGGCATGGATACCGTAATACTGTCCGGCCATGTGGTCGCCCCCTATTTCGGTACGCGGATTTTTCTTGTGCTTCACAAACACAATCCGGTCGAAATCGAGCAACGGATTGGCAAAGGCAATCCGGCGCCGTAGCGCGCACGCTCTCACGTACAGTTCCTTCCGGCTATCGACGGCAGTCGCAGGCGTGTTTTTGGCATCATGTTCCAGGCTCTTCAATTCCGCCTCCATGTCCCATACCCCGGCATCGGGATTCTGCGAGAGATCGTTCCATAAAGCCCTCGTACGCCTGACCACGATGTCGGCAGGGTCGCGGTCCGATTTATAGAACAGCGCTTCCTGCCGGTGTACCAGTTCGGGCGTTGCAAAGCGGCTCATGGGCAGTTTGCCGGTACGCAAAGCTTCCAACCGGTCGTACTGCATCATGGCCTCGGTGCGTAACTCGGCGTTGAGCGCTACAACCGGTTTCTCACGCCCTGTCATTCCCGGGAAAATAACCAGACAACCGATCGCAAGGAATATCCCGGCAAACAGGATGCCGGTTTTGCGGATACCCCTTTTTTCCATAGCTTTCCATTTCATGACTGTATGTTTTTAAGGTTAATTTTCGACCATTGATACCCCGGTCACAATCTGGCCTTGGGGTTGGTAAAGCGCAAGCCGGCGCCGTCGTGATACGAAGCCCATTCGGAAACAATAGCGCCTTCGGAACCGGCCCTCAAAAAGTGGAAAGTTTCGCTCTTTTTGAGGTGTACGACCTCACCTGTATGCTGTTCTACAAAATTTTTCGAAATAATGCTTGCTTTCTGGCTCTCGGGCAAGGCGGGGGCATTGGGAGTGGCGTCGCCCAGCTCGGAGAAGTTGTAGCACATCCCCTTGCGTACCATCCACGACTCGAATTTTGCCGGAAACGCTGTCGGGAAATGTGCGTGTTCGGCAATCATCTGGTCGGGAAGAAGGTAAATTTCGTGTGCAAAGTAGTTGTGTACCGAGTCGTTGACCCAGAAAATGCCGCCCATACCGGTATTTTCAAAATCGCCCAGTCCAAAGTCGGTAACCCACATATCCTTTTCCATCAGCGGAGTAAACGGCTCGCCATAAAACTCAAACATGTCTTTAAAAGCTTTGAAGGCGACTTCTTCATTAAATTGACCGTTTGTGTAAAAATCGGCGTTTGTATACTTTTTTACGTATTTTTTTGGGTTCATGACCGAGTGATTGTTTGAATTGGTTCCGCTGCACGCCCAAACACTTGTGATGACCATGCAGACTGCAAAAGATTTGATTTTCGATAAAGTATTCATTTTTATATATGATTTATTTAATTAACTGTTTATTTTCATGTTACCCCGACCCCTGACGGGAATTACAAAGTCCGGTGTCCCAGCCGTTCGGATATTTCTTTCGACACTTTTTTGAGATGTTGCGCATACGCGGCGATCACCGAAGGCGTTAACCGGTCTTTCGGACCCGAAGTCCATATCGATCCGCACGGAAAACCCTTATAGTTCAGGATGGGTACGCCGACACAAATAACTCCGGATAATTCTTCCTCATTGTCAAGCGCATAACCCATACTGATCACCTTGTCCAATTCCTTCAGGTAAGCTTCCCTGTCGGTGATGGTTCGTTCGTTGAAGCGCTCAAAACCCATCAACGACAGGTACCGGTCGCGTATCACAACAGGAAGATAAGCCATAATCGCTTTGCCGGGCGCAGAGCAGTGCAACTCGAAAGGCTTGCCCGGCGTGAGGACAAAACGGAAGGTGTGATGTCCCTGCGCCTGTTCGATAAAAACCCCTTTCTCGCTCCCCAGTACGCCAAAACAAACCGTTTCCTTGACAATATCCCTGATCTCGCGCAGGTAGGGCAACACAATCTCCAGCAGGTTGTGTTCATTCAGCGAAGCAAACCCCAGGGTCAATAACTTGCTGGAAAGTTTGTATTCCTTTGCTTTCTCGTCATACAACAAATAACCCAGCCGGTATAAGGTGTTCAAAATCCTGTAAATGGTGGTTTGCGGAATATCCAGCAGGTTTTTCATTTTTTGCAAACCTAACCCTTCGGGATGAAGCGCTAAACATTCCAATACAACAATCCCTTTTTCAAGGTTCGGAACAGTATAATGATCATTTTTCCTATTTGAAACCGATTTTTCCATATACGGATTTTTTTATACCAGGCATTTCAATGTTAAGTAAAAGATTTGAGAAAATCAATTTTTTGAAAAAAATCATAAATATTTTTTTTCACTGTTGTCCGACTAAAATTATGTCTTCGTTGACCCTGTCAGCAGCTTCGCAGCCTGACAGGTCTGCAAATTCCACCACTGACAGGGGTCTGTCGACCACTGTCAGGGTAGCGCGCGGAATACCCTGACAGCGGTGTTTCTGTTCGACCTTGTCATATCCTTTCCGGAGATCGCGACCCCCGGTTATGAAAAATTTCGCTTAGAGATATTAAAAAAATAAACAGCGTTACCTCCGGATTTTTCGTCATTGTGCAGTTGGATCCTGAGCGCCGGCAATCCTCGTTCCTCCCAGTTGTCCTGCCTTTAAGCCATCGGGACTGCAAATACGTACCTCGGATACGCCACTGTGCAGCGCAGCAAAAGCATTGTCGAGCTTGGGGATCATGCCGGCTGTGATGACGCCTTCGTCTTTATACTGCCGGAACAACGGTTCGTCCAGGAAATCAATCACCGAATGATCGTCGTCAGGATCGCGCAATACGCCTTTTTTCTCAAAACAGAATACCAATTGAACCCGGAATATTTTCGCCAAAGCAATGGCAACGCTCGAAGCGATGGTGTCGGCATTGGTATTGAGCAGCGACCCTGCGCCATCATGCGTAAGGGGCGCCATCACCGGGACAAGACCGATCTTTACAAGGTTCCCCAGCATATCGGCTGAAATACAACCGGGATCAACATCGCCGACAAAGCCATAATCGACATCTTTAACAGGGCGTTTTCCGGCAGGGATCACATTACCGTCAGCGCCGGTAAGCCCGATGGCATTGCAGGCATGGCTCTGGAGCGAGGCCACTATGTTTTTGTTGATCAGTCCGGCATACACCATGGCAACGATATCCAACGTTTCGCGATCGGTAATACGACGGCCTTCCACCATTTTTGGCACAATGCCCAACTTTTCCATCAGCTTGTCGGCGATTTTACCGCCTCCATGCACCAGAATCCTGGGGCCCTGCCATGCGGCAAAATCACGTAACACAGCCTCAAGCGCCGGCGGGTTGTCGATGAGATGACCGCCTGTTTTCAAGACAACTAACGATTCCATCATCACGAATTAGATTACAGGTATTGTTAAATTCATGTAGTTTTTGGACAAAATTTGAGATTTAAACTGTTATTTTTCAGTTATATGGTTTTATCGAATCTATGCCAATTTAACAATACCAGATTACAAAATACTGTGTATGACCAGTCCGCTTCTCAATTTCGGCTCAAACCATGTTGTTTTGGGTGGCATGATGTTGCCTGTATCGGCAATATCAATCAACTGTTTCATGCTGACGGGGTAGAGCGCAAAAGCAACGGCCATCTCACCCGAATCCACACGCCGTTTCAGTTCGCCCAGTCCACGGATACCGCCTGCGAAGTCGATGCGTTTAGAATTGCGCAGGTCGGTGATATCAAGGATGGGCGCCAGTACGAGATCCGAAAGTACCGTCACATCCAGGCAGCCGATGGGATCGCTGTCGTTGTAGGTACCGGGACGCGCCGTAAGCGCATACCATTTCCCACCAAGGTACATGCTGAATTCGTGCAGTGCCGCCGGGCGATACTCCCCGGTTCCCTTGCATTGCACCATAAAGCCTTTTTCGAGTTCCTTCAGGAAATCCGCCTCCGAACGTCCGTTGAGGTCTTTCACCACACGGTTGTAATCGAATATTTTCAACTGGTTGTCGGGAAAATGCACGGCAAGAAAAAAATTGTATTCCTCGTTGCCCGTGTGGTTGGGATTGGCTTTGCGGCGTTCGTCGCCCACCAGCGCAGCGGCTGCGGTGCGGTGATGCCCGTCGGCCACGTACGTATTGGGAATAGCGGCAAAAAGTTCGATCATGCGGCCGATGACAGCCGGATCGTCGATCACCCAAAGCCGGTGCCCAATGCCGTCGTCGGCTGTGAAATCATATTCGGCGGGCGTGGCGGTTATTTTTGCCACCATATCGTCAATTTCGGCTACAGCAGGGTAAGCAAAAAACACCGGTTCGTAGTTGACATTGCTCACTCGGATGTGGTTCTTGCGGTCTTCCTCTTTATCGGGCCGCGTCAACTCGTGCTTGCGGATCACATTGTTCATGTAATCGTCCACTGACGCACATCCAACGATTCCATACTGTGTGCGGCCATCCATCGTTTGTGCATAAACATACAAACGATCGGTATGATCCGTCAGGAATATCCCGTCAGCGATCATTTTCCGAAAATTCTCGCTGCCTTTACGATATACTTCAGGGGCATGTTCGTCCGTCGAAGCAGGAAGGTCTATTTCGGGCTTAATGACATGCAGGAACGACAATGGGTTGTCTTCCGCTTCCTTATGCGCTTCGGCGCGATTGAGTACGTCATAGGGTCGCGATGCTATTTTTGCCGCCTTGTCCTTTACCGGACGGATACCTTGAAATGCTTTCAGTATAGCCATTTTGTCTTTATTTTATTATTTTTTGACTGTTCGTCGATTTTCGGACAAAATTAATATTCTTATCGATTTTTTCCTCACAGCGCAACTTTTTGCATCAAAAACCGTATAAATACACAAAATAACCTTCATCAAGGCATGGCCAAATGTCATCAACCAATAGTTTCAGGATTAGCAGTTGTTCTGCTGATGGTTTTGCACGATCCCATAGCGGCATACCCGGCGGCAAACAATACGCGGCCGGTTAGCGACAATGAGATAAAGGCTGATAGCATTGTGCGACAAGCCAGCCAAAGGAATGACTCCATACGGCTATTTTTCAACAGGGGAAATTACATACAGGCCCGCAGGCTGGCCGAACAGAATATACAGGCAGCCGGCGATGCACATATATGGGATGTTGTGTTGCAAAATTACGAAACACTGATCGTCATCGATTCAATGACCCGAAATTTCAGCGCTGCCTTTGAGCATCTGAAAGCGAAGGAGAAGGCTGCACAAAAATGGTATGCCGCCCAAAAGGACGAAATCATCAACGACAGGGCGAAACGTCAGTCATTAGAAGGAATGAACCAACAGATTGCCGGTATGGAGGAGGAACTCGAAACGACTGAGACCGGAGCCAGGTCGCGTATGAAACGGATCACGGCATTATCGGTTATTGTGCTGGTGTTGATGATGGCGGTCATAGTGGAAATATACCGGTACGAAAGGCATAAACGGGCAAACGGCTCGCTGCTGAACGAGAACGAACAAGGCCGGCAGCAATCGGATGAATTGACCCGGCTGGTCAATGAGTATTACGACGAAAACCAGCAACTCACCCGGGACAATGACCGCCTGGAAAAGAGCAATGCCGTAAAAGACAAGCTTCTGTCAATTATTTCGCACGATTTACGCAGCCCGATGTCGTCGCTGCAAGCGCTGCTGGGCCTGTTCAATACCAATAATATTGCGCGAGCCTACCTGGTCGACTTTTTCGGCAAGCTTCTTTCGCGGGTTGAAAATACGTCCACGATGCTCGAAAACCTGCTTCACTGGTCGCAATACCAATTGAAGGGCCTCGAACCGATTTTCGACAACGTAGACCTGCAGAAGATCATCGACGAATGTATCAATCTGTACCGCATGCAGGTTGAGCAGAAGCATATCGTGATCGACAATTCGTTGAAAACCACTGTCCACGTATGTGCCGATGTGGAAATGCTGAAAGTGATCCTCCGCAACCTGATCTCGAACGCCCTGAAATTCACTCATCCCGGTGGAATCATCACCATCAAGGCAATGACAAAAGAAAACCATGCCATTATCTCGGTGAAAGATACCGGTGTGGGGATTAGTCCCGAAAACCAGGCGAAAATGTTTGCTGTAGCCAACTTCACCACGCCCGGTACCGAAAAGGAAAAAGGGACAGGCTTGGGATTGATGCTCTGCAAGGATTTTGTAGAACACAACCACGGCAAAATATGGCTGGACAGCAAAGTGAACGTGGGCACTACGTTCTATTTCAGCATACCTCTTGCCGGGGAGCAGTTTCCATAAAGAGACTCTGCCTCAAAAACCGAAGATAACAGCTAAACCTTTCATTCTTATTTTATGTGTTTTGCGCTTATTTTTGATTTTCGATTTTCGATTTCCAATTACTTAGCCTATTTTTGTCGACCAGCAAATAGATTCAGATATTGAATACCGAATTATATATTGCCAAGCGCTTATTAAAGGGAGGCTCGCAAAAGAAATCCACCGGACTGATGGTCTCTATCAGTATCTTCGGCATTGCGCTGAGTGTTGCCGTGATGATGATTGCTGTAGCCATCACCACAGGGTTTAAGGAAGAAATAGGACGCAAGGCTACGGGGTTTGCCGCCGATATACAAATTACCAATTTAGACAGCAACCGCTCATTATATAACATGTCGCCCATTTCGGCCAGCCAGCCTTTTTTGGACGCATTAAATGCGAATCCCGAAGTTCGGCATGTACAGCAGTTCTGCATCAAACCGGGCATCATGAAAAGCGCCGATGAGATACAGGGCATCGTACTGAAAGGCGTTGGCGGGGATTTTGATTGGGATTTCTTCCGGAACAACATGATAGAAGGCGATGTATTTGAAACCCCGGACTCGGCGATATCGAATAAAATCGTCCTCTCGAAACATATTGCAAAACTGCTTCAACTGAAATTGGGCGATCGTGTGGTCGTATATTTTGTACAGGTTCCGTTGCGTGCATTCCCCTTCATCATATCGGGAATTTATGATACGGGACTGGTGGAACTCGACAAGAAGTTTGCCCTGGTAGACATGAGGCGATTGCAAAGGCTGAATGACTGGACGCCTGACCAAATCAGCGGATTCGAGATTTTTATCCGCAATTTCGACAACATAGAGCGGGTAACCAACGAGGTTTTCGATCTGGCGGGATTTCGTCTCTCCGAGAATGGTTCGGCGCTGAATGTGCAGAATGTCCGCGAACTGTATTCGCAGCTTTTCGACTGGCTCAGTCTTCAGGATACCACCGTTGCGATTATCCTGCTGCTAATGGTGCTGGTTGCAGGTTTCAATATGATTTCCGGCTTGCTGATCATCATTCTCGAACGGACATCTACTATTGGGATCTTGAAAGCGCTTGGCGCCAATAGCCGCTTGATTCGTAAGATTTTCCTCTACGAATCGGCCTTTTTTGTGGGCAAAGGCCTGTTGTGGGGTAACGCCATCGCCTTGATCCTGTGTTGGGTACAGTGGAAATTTGGCGTCATTACGCTTGACCAGGAAAGTTATTTCCTCGACAGGGCGCCCATCTCCATACATTTGCTGCAACTGATCCTGATCAATATTGGCGCTGCTTCCGCCATCCTGCTGATGCTGATCCTGCCCTCAGCCATCATCAGCAAAATAAGTCCCGAATCGACGATGAAATACCGGTAGTTACAAAGACTCTGCCGCTTCGGCCCTTTCGAAGCTGTAACCACTTGATGTTCACGATCTGTACGCTCCTGATGATATTTGACCATATTCGGACGCCCTTGAAAGTATATTCGCGTTGTAGAGACGCGATGCATCGCGTCTTCCCCGTTGAGCGGTAATTGTATTGCCGCTCGGAACACCGCCGGATTTGCAATCCGGCAACACGTCAGGCTTTTCAGGAACAGATCGCGACTTATGACTGAACGCATCAATCTCGGTTGGCATCATATTTTACCATTTATTTTCTTTCTTCAAACGGCAACTTAGCGAAGCGATCCCACCGCAGGCAATTACAAATTGCCTCGTGTTCCGAGCCGAATTGCAAATTCGGCTCAACGGCGCTAATTTGCCGCTTG
>JAISCQ010000081.1 GCA_031265445.1 Bacteroidales bacterium | reverse complement strand
GTACTTGAATCCGACAGCGGGAAAAGAGTTTCCGGCACGCTGGCAAAGGCATACATAAAGTATTGCTATAAAAAAGGATACAAATATTTATATGAGTGTCCGGATATAGAATCAGTTATAAACGAATTAAAATATTGAACATGAAAGCAGTAGTATTATTAAGCAAAACATTTTTCAAGGGCCACCCGAAAGCCGGACAGCCGACATATTTCAAGCAAAAGGTTTTAGCCGCACAAATGGTAATAAAAAGACCGACTTTGCATGTAACGCTAACAGCTCCGGACGGTTCTGAAGTCAAAGAACGGAAAATCCACACCTGCCGGGCAAATTACGAATACTGGAAAAAGAAAATCGACCGCCTGAAAGTCGAGGGTGGCGTGTTAAGCATCCGCCAGTGGAGCGAAAAACCCTATCGCTCGCCGCATGAAATCATTGTCGATATTCCGGCGGAAACCATAGGTGTGCAGAAATTGGGATTTGGACGAGAGCCGGACTGCGAGCGTATACACTGTACCTTCGTAGACGGGAAAATTGCAAACTTCATACAGATCGCCCACAATGACGGACTGTCCGCAGCGGATTTTGAGGCATGGTTTGAGAACTATGATTTAACACAGCCTATGGCAATCATTCACTTCACAAATTTCCGGTACTAATGAAATGTCATTACATATACACAGAAGAGGACGGGAAAGTACTCATTCCCGGTTGTATGGGTACGGCAGCGAGAGGTATGGAATATTGCACTTGCAGGAGTGAGGTCAGCTTTGCGCAATTTGAACGAAAGCAATACAACGATACAGTACGGAAGCTCCGCGCTGAAATAAAGGAGTTGGAAAAGGAAAACAATTATCTCAATAGGACTATAAAGAAACTTTTAAAAACAAACAGACATGAACAGACAAATTAAATTTCGCGGAAAGCGAACAGACGGCGGCGGATGGGTATTCGGCTACTATTTGCAGGATTTGACCAATGGCGAAGTCAGACATTACATTTTTAGCTGCCCCTCGATGATAGAGGTCATCCCCGAAACCGTCGGGCAGTTCACGGGACTTTACGACAGCACGGGAAAGGAAATCTACGAGGGGGATATTTTCCAGAAAACGGCGCATCCACACATTTACAGGCGCATCACCGACAGTTGTGGCGTGTGCAGCGGAGAGACCTTCGATGTCCATCCGGGTGTACAGATACGGTATAAAGTCTGTTTCGAAGGCTCCGGATTTGACGCTCAAATAATATTCGTCAACCCCGAAGGCGTCAAGCCGGGGAGTACCCTGATCCCGCAGACCGCAATTGAAGTCGGGCAAAGATACTCGCTATATTCGTTCATTCGCGGAGAAAACGAGACAATCACAGGCAACATCCACGACAAAGATATCCCGTAATTCGGGGAAATGAAATAGCAGGTACATTTTATTTTCGCAATTATACGGCATGATTGGAGCAATTGAGGCGAAATATCAAAAAAAACGCTATCTTTGCCCCGAATTTGAAGTTTATAAAGAAAGGGCAGTCCGTGCGTGAGTTTGGGCTGCCTGTTTTTTTTGTGTGCGGCTCCAATTCAATTGAATGACTTAACGACTGGCATAGCCCTGTTCTTGAGGACTTCGACCGTTGTATTTTTTTTACGGAAGAACCCTCCTGGAATATTTTGCGCTATACGAATTTGTCATTCATCGGAAATAACAACTATTTTACGAAAGTAAGACCTGATATATTCGTCATTAATCTCTTTTCCCCACTTGAAGCCACGCGAAGAAACAGTTCTTTCCCATGGTGAACCGTCTTTATACGACCATTCCGATAGCGCAAAGGCCGGCCATTTGCCGAAAGATTTACATACAAGCATAACCAAAGATTTGACTGTTGCATCATTAGATATTTCCTGCAAATCCGGATCGCTTAATCTGATACAATTCAAGTCTGTTTTAAGGAGTTTGCTCCTTGCAGCGGGAAATACCGGGCCGTACGGCCACGCCTGCGGATGTTCGTCTGCCAGCCTGTTTCCCGTTACTGCCAGACAAGTCCCATACGCAATATATGTCAGCTTCTGAACCTTGGTCATATTAACATCCGCCCCGTTCCCGTTCAGACAGGCCGCAATATATTTCGCCAGTACGGTACTTTTAATGCGAGTCCGGTTTTCATCAATCATTTGATCCATTCCTGCACGCTCCACCAGACCATGCCCGTCCCTGGTGATGCCCGTGGGGCTGTTTGCCCGAGTATACGGGTTGTTATTCCGCAAACCCTGCTGTATCATCTCAAGCGACCCCTTTATATACTGTATCGCCGTTTTAATTTCCGATATATCGCTGTTTACCTTTGCATGAAGTTCATGCCGGCCTGTTCTTTCTTCGTCCATTTTGTTTTTATGAGCATCGCATGGCAACTGCCCCGGTTTGGAATGAGCCTCTCCCGCCTTTTCGTTTGCGCGCCTGGCATGGTTTTTAATCGTAAATATAAACCATGAAATGAAACCGCCTGCCAGTAGCCATATTCCGCCCGGCCGGTTAGCCGCGATATATTCAAGTATTATCTTAGTCCCATCCATTAGTTACTGTCTCATTTACACGCAAGCATGATTCTGTCCGTTCCGAATCGAAACTTCGCCGCAAAGGTAATACTGCTTTTTATAAACACAAAAATACGCATACAAACACCTTAAACCCTAACACAACTTCGCCTGCCTGTGCAAATCATCCCTTCCCGCGGCATGTACCAGCACATTCCACAGCAGCACCGTCATCCGGTCTCCCGCCTGCAGAAAGCACCGCTGCCTTTTGCAGTTCAGGAACATCGTCGAATGTGAACGTCCAAACAACCTCCCTATGCGGGAATAAGACCACAGCCCGTCGTCATCCTTCACCACCACATCACGCAAATACACCGCATACACACAGCGCGCGTCAGACAGCGGCCGTCGACGCGACCTGCCGCATAAAGACTTCACATCCAGGCAAAGCGCCTCTGCATATTCCTCTATACTTACACATCTCATAATCCGGTAATTTTTTTTAAAATACAGACTTAAAAAGGCCTCTCCTCATCATCCTTCCCTGCTCTTTCCTGCCAGTGTTCTACCGGAGGGTGCACAAACTTTCCGAACTGCCCGTAGTCGTAATCAAAGAACGCCGTCATGCTCTCATTATACACCACCTTCACCGTTCCCGTCTCGCCGTCTCTGTTTTTTTCGACGATTACATCCAGGATATTCCCCTCATCCTCGATCCCGTCCCTCTTCTGCAGAAACATCACCACATCCGCATCCTGTTCAAGCGAACCCGATTCCCGCAGGTCGGACAGTTGAGGCCTCCTGTTCCCACGCTTCTCTATATCCCTGTTCATCTGGCTCAGTGCGACAATCGGAACCCCAAGCTCGCCGGCCGCCTTTTTCAGCGCCCGGCTCATCTCGCTCACCTGCTGCTCCCGGACGTCGATCCCGCTCGTCGGAGTTATAAGCTGCAAATAATCAATAATTACCATGTCACACATCCCCTTTTTCTTCAGCAGCCGCATCTTGCCGACAATGCCCGCAATATTCTCATTCTCATTCGCAAAAATGCTGATATTAAGCCCGTAAAGGCTCCCAAACGCCGCCTCTTCCGCCTTTTTCATTTCCCCGTCGCTCTGACAGCCCGACCGGTAGCGGTTTTTATCTATCCCACTCTCGCCTACAACCAGACGGTCTGCCAGCTCCGTCTCGCTCATTTCCATCGAAAACAGCGCCACGCAATACCTCCGCATCGCCGCGCGCTTCGCCATGTGCAACGCCAGCGAACTCTTGCCCACGCTCGGACGCGCCGCAAGCACGCCAAGCTGCCCGCCCTTCCATCCGCCCGCCATGATCCGGTCAAGCGCGGCAAAACCGGTCGTAATCGCCGCCTCGCCGCCCTTCAGCACCTTTTCCCTCCGCACGTATGCCTCGTTTATCGACTTCTTCAGCGCCTCGCCGAGTATGACCGCCTCCCCCCTTGGCGCCGACCTCTCCATCAGGCTTTCTATATCCGCATTAATCCGCGCCAGCACCTCCTCAAATACTTCCGTACCGTCAAAGCAGCCCGCCTCCGCCCTCATCGACATCTCTATCAGTTGCCTGCGAAAATACTTTTCCGCGATAATCGTCGCGTGCGCTTTCAGATGCGCCGCACTGGCCACCTTGCCCGTGAGCTGGCAGACATAAAACGGCCCGCCCGCCTCCTCAAGGCTCCCGTTTCGTCGAAGCTGTTCCACCACCGTCAACATGTCAACAGGCATCCCGCCGGCCGCAAGGTCAACAATCGCCCGGAAAATCAACCCGTGCTCTTTTTTGTAAAACGATTCCGGTTTAAGTATTTCACTGACCGTCGGGTACGCGTCCCGATCAAGCAGAATCGCGCCCAGCGTTGCCTCCTCAAGATCGCACACCTGCGGCATCAGGCGCCCCACGCCGCTCTCGAACACGATCCGCCCGTCATCCTTCTTTCTCATGGCAGCCTCCTGTCCTTTCCCTCAAGTTTGAAATAGTTGCACATCCCGTACAGCCGGCTCTGCACGCGGTCTCCATAACGCGCCTTCACCCCTCCGCACAGAGGCAGGTTAGACACCACTATGCTTATCCTGTCCCGCCTGTCACCGCGGCTTTCCACAAGCTGCCGCATCACGTCAACACGGTTCCCCATATACGACGACACCTCCGGCTCCGTCCCGAAGTCATCCACGCACAGTATCTGCGCATCCCCGTATTTCCGTACCGTTCCCGATTCGGCATACACGTCACATATCGCATCGCTGCGTATGACGCGCCAGGTGGCAGCGCCGTCATCACAGCCAAACCACATCCTGAACCCGCACAGACGTCCATAATCCGCCATCACGCCAATCGCCAGCGATTTGCCCGTACCCGTGCTGCCGCCCAGATATATGCCGCAGTCCAGACGGCCCGCAATCTCCCGCCCCGTAACGGGATGAATCGCCTTCATCCGCTCATCCGCATGAAGCCACCGGACAAGGTTGCAGTACACAAAACGGTTCCTGTCGTCAATGCAAAACCGGGACTCCTTCGCCTTTCCGATAGCCTCGACCGTTCCAAGCGCCCCGTCGATGTCATACTCCCTGAACGCCTCGCGCACAATCCGGCCTGTACGTTCCTTCCCGATGATTCGGCTCACAGTCTCATCAATATTCATATCATTTTTTTAATTAACAAGTTTAATATCATACCCTTATACCCCATCTCCCCACAGCTCGTTGACGTCCTTAACATTCGATGACGGCTGTCTGCGACGAACGGGACTTTCATCATTCCACACCTTATTGCCGTTCATAGTCAAAGCGTTATTAAATGTTCTTCGCCAGTCTATTCCGCCTCTGGAAGCCTTTTTCTTTTTCCAGCCGGCCTCCGTCGCCCAGTAGTCCCCGAATGCCTTTTCTATGGTCAGCAGAATGTTCAGACGCGGATGATACTTCTGTCGCTCGTCCAGCCATACCCGATCCTGGATACAGGCAGAGTATGCCGCTTCGAGTTCGCTCAGATAAATATCGAACGAATCTCTCCACGTTTTTTCTTCTGCCGTTTTTTTACCGGCATCGCTTTTTTTGTTTTCCCCCACACCCCCTTTCTTGTTATTATTTAATATACTCTTTATATCTTCATATTCATATTCAGTGTTTGTTATGCTGTTTGTTACCGTTTTGTTATCGTTTTTGTTATAACAAATTTCCACTTCCTTCAATTCTGTATTCCAGCGACTTGCCATTCCTTTCTTTCCTGATTTTCTTCTTTTTTCGCTCAAATCGCCATCTTTTACCATTCGTTTTTGTATCAACTTTTCTCCCGAAAAATGAATCACTTCCATCCGGAGAAGTTCATCCAGTGCATCGCGAATTTCTTCAAATGAATACGGCATTTGTTTTGTAAGTTTTCCCGCAAAATCATCAATTTTGTTATCCGTTTTATTATTGTTTTTGTTATAACAAATCTTCCCGTATTCCTCGGATTTGTGCATCAGACACATCAGGCGGATATATACGCCGGTAGTGGCTGCCGAACAGAAAATAAGTTTTTCGTCCGTCAGGAAATCCTCTACGTAGAGAGGAAGGTAGGGCTGGTTTCTGAGCGACATGGCTACATTTTATTAATTCAACAGTTTATAATATCTCTGCCGCTTCCTTAACTGTTTTCATAGCTCCATCCGTTTACGCTTGCCAACCTTGCCATCTTTACACTGCCCCAGTTCCCACAACCGGCAAATGGGTGTTCCGTTACCGGCAAACGGTACGAAACATTCACGCCTTGCACAGTTCCGGTATTGCGTCTGATATTCTACTCCTTTGTACTTAGCCATTTTATTCAGTTTTTGTTTTATAACTCCTCAATCATTTTAATCAGTTCTTCCTTTGTTACTTCCTTTGTTTTTCTTCCTTTATTTCCGAAAATCCAAAGGAACATCAGCAGTGAAATGGCAAGCTCGATCAGCCAGCTTCGCC
>JAISCQ010000063.1 GCA_031265445.1 Bacteroidales bacterium | reverse complement strand
CGCATGATTAGCCGCGACAGATACGACGACCATATCGACAGTAAAGCCTCCCACTGTGCAGCAAACATTGCCAAATATTACAGACAATATAACGAACAGAAAGGAACGCAGTTTGTATTTTCCGATTTAGGAACGTATAAACCGGGCGAATGGAATGTTTACAGTGAAATAAAACGGAAGCTGGTTGAAGACCATGGCATACCGGCGCATGAAGTCCGCTTCATTCAGGAAGCAAAAACCGAAACCGCCCACAAAGCGATGATTGCGGGTATGAACGAAGGGAAAATCCGCATCCTTTTCGGTAGTACCGAGATGTTGGGGACAGGTGTAAACGCCCAGCAGCGGGCGGTTGCACTCCATCATCTTGATTCGCCCTGGCGACCTTCAGACCTCGAACAGCGTGAAGGAAGGGCCATTCGTAAAGGCAATGAAGTTGCCAAACATTTTGCGGATAATAAGGTGGACGTTATCATTTACGCCGTAGAAAAATCGCTGGATTCCTATAAGTTCAATCTTTTACATAACAAGCAACAGTTCATCATGCAGCTTAAGGCCAGCAACATGGGAAGCCGTCGTATCGACGAGGGCAGCATGGACGAACACAGCGGCATGAACTTTTCGGAATACGTCGCCATCCTTTCCGGCAATACCGACCTGCTGGATAAGGCCCGTCTGGAAAAGAAAGTCGCCGCCCTCGAAAGCGAACGGCATATTTTCACCAAAAACAGGGCTTCGTCCGAATATAAATTACAGGACATTATCCGCAGTATCGACGGCAACAGGGAACTGATTGCCCGCATGAAAGGCGATTGGGAAACTCTTAACAGCCGCCTGCAATATGACAGAGATGGAGGCAAACTCAATCCCTTAAAACTCGACGGCGTGGAAAGTACGGATGTGAAAATCCTTGCCGCCAAATTAGCGCAAATCCACGCTAATGCCACCACGCACGGCGAACATTACAAAATCGGCGAACTGTATGGGTTCCGTTTATTAGTAAAGACCGAAGATTCACAAAAGGAAGGGGTACTGTTCAAACAAAACCGTTTTTATATTGAAGGCGAAGGGAGTATCAAATACAGCTATAACAACGGAAACATTGCTAATGACCCGAAGCTGGCGGTCAATTATTTTATTCATGCACTGGAAAGAATCCCCACCCTGATTGATAATCACGAAAGAAAAATCAGCGACTTATCCCGGGACCTGCCCGTATTGCAGGATATCACCCAGTCCACATGGCGCAGGGACCAGGAACTCAAAGACCTGAAAACCGAGCTTGCCGCATTAGACAGGAAAATACAACTGTCCCTGAAACCCGTTGAACAGGGAGAAGACAAACCGAAAGAAGCACAGGAGAATAAACCGGAAACCGGCAACATTCATTCGCAAACCATTCTCATACCGGACAGGTTGCAGCAGGCAAAGGAAACGATGGGCGAAAGGCTTGTTATTGCTTCTATTCCAAAATATCACAGTGAAAATCAATCAAAAGGATTTAAATTATGACCGTAGAAGAATTGAAATACCGGCAAGGCTGGACGCTGGAACAGAAGATTGACCATGCCGCAGGAGCTGTTTCCGTTTTCAGGGAAAAGGTTCAGGGGAAAATATACTGTTCGGTATCGGGAGGAAAAGATTCCGAAGTAATGCTGGATATTACCCGGCGTTTTGTTGATAAAAACGCCCTCGCCGTTTTCTGCAATACAGGCAATGAATACCCCGAAGTGGTGAAATTCGTCCGGCAAACGGGAAATCTTATAACTGTCCGTCCCGATATACAGATAAAACAAATCATCGAGAAATACGGTTTCCCATTAATAAGCAAGGAGCAGAGCCGTTACATCAATCAGGCAAAACACACCAAATCCGAAAAGCTGTTGCATATTCGCCTGTACGGTGGGGAAAAAGGTATCGGCAAAATATCGGAACGTTGGAAATTCCTGATTGACGCGCCTTTTGATGTTTCGGAAAAATGTTGCACATACCTTAAACGGAAACCTTTTGAGAAATTTCACAGGGAATCCGGTTTATTTCCGGTCATCGGAACAATGGCAGGCGAGAGCAGACTAAGACTGCAAAAGTGGCTGAAACATGGCTGTAATTCGTTTGAATCGAATATGATTGCATCATATCCTTTGTCGATTTGGACGGAAAACGATGTCTGGGCTTATATCCGCAGGTTTAACCTTCCATACAGCCCCATTTACGACATGGGTATCCGGCGGACAGGCTGTATGGTGTGCGGGTTCGGATGCTGCGTGAAAGGCGACCGCCGGTTTTATTTTCTGAAAGAACACAAGCCAAAGATTTACAGTCACTTCATGCAAATGAAAAATAACGGGGTTACTTACAGAGAGGCTTTGCGATTTTGCGGGATAGATTTTCCCGACGCAATTAATCGGCAAATGAAAATTGAATTTTAACAGTATGAAAATCGGATTATTAGATATAGACGGGCATCATTTCCCGAACCTGGCGCTAATGAAACTGGCCAATTATCACAAGTCAAACGGCGATACCGTCGAATGGGTGAATCATTTGGAACGGTACGATAAAATTTACCAGTCCAAAGTTTTTACCTTCACTCCCGACAATCCCTTTGCCTTGCAAAGCGATGAGATTATTCGAGGCGGAACAGGCTACAGAATGTACAGCGAACTGTTTTGCGACGACACAGAACCGGATTATACCCTGTATCCCCAATATCCCCACGCTTATGGCTTTTTGACACGCGGCTGTATCCGCCGTTGTCCGTGGTATGTTGTTCCTAAAAAGGAAGGGCATATTCGGGCTCACCTGCAAAACCCTGTGTTTAGGCATAAAGCTTTGATAGGCGGAAAAGAAAAAAAGGTATATCAAGAACACCTCTGAGTTCAGCCCTGAACGATTTGATTTTTGAGTTGAAAGATTCGGCCGAGGCATTAGTGGAACGGTTCATATAGAAGTTTAATATTTCTTCGCTATGTTCGTAAAAAGTAGCGGCAATAACGTTAAAGGAGTGGAATCCGGCTTCTTCTACCTTATTGTACCATCGGGCCATATTTAGTCGGGCGCTGTCTTTGATGGAACGTTTGTTAAATATCATCCGCAGGCTGTGGGAAAGTGAACAGGCTTTCTCTATGTCGGGATATTGTTCAAACAGGATTTTAGCGCGTATGCGTTGGGAATTTGTCCATTTCTCCCCTGACTTGAAAAGCAGGTAACGGCTTCTTGCCAACAATTCTTTTCGGGTATCTCCATTCTCAAAACGTGGGGGAAGATATTTTTCTTTCTTTCCTTTGGCCTCTTCTTTGCTGTCGGTTTCTTCCTCAATGGCTTCCCGGCGATGTTTAATACGGATTTCCTGAACAGCATCACAAGCCAGTTTCTGGACGTGAAATCGGTCAATGACACGGGAGGCTTTGGGGAAGCAATTACGTACTGTCTTGTTCATGCTTTCAGATAAATCCAGTGTAACCTCCTTCACTACAGTCCTTTCTTCCTCTGGAATCTTCTCCAGGACGTCAATTACATCTTCCGACTTTGTGCCGGCAACAACGGCTGTCAGGCTTCCCTTTCCGCCATGTCCTTCCCTGTTGGTCAGTATGGTGTAAAGTTCACCGTTGGAAAGAGAGGTCTCGTCTATGCTCAGATACGGGCCGATGTTTTCCGGGAAAAGAAGCCATTCCTGCGCATGGGAAAGTTGTTCCCAATTTCGGTAACCACTCAGGTGTTCTTTGTATTGGCGCTCAAACTCATCTCCCTTGACATAAAAAAAACGCTCAGGAGAGCGGGCCGTAATCGGGTATTTCTCCAGGCAATCCTTTTAAAAAAGCCGCGAACTCTTTCGAGTGGCGGGTTCCCCGGGCGACCAAATCCCAGTCTTTCGACACGCTTTTGCCTGTTGAATTATCCAACCATCGGCGACGGCGAACGTGCAAATGGATACGCCTGTCACGTATCGGAAAATCTTGAATACTTCCGGCCTCATAAAAACCATTGGGGGAGAGGTCGGAGGATTTATAACCGGCGGGTACAACTAACTTTTCGTCCAGATACATATGAACTTCCTGCCTGTCGTCTACTCCGTCTTTTTCCGTTACATCTACCAAATCAAAAAACGAGGCGATATCCGACGGAAGAATTAGTTGAAACAACTTTACATAAGAATTCTCTGTTTTCATAGAGCACAAAGGTAATTCTTTTTTTCAACCTATGTTACCAAACACAGGGTTTTGCCGGTGAGCCCATATTCGTCCCTACCGCGACATTAAAACTGTTCTGCAGGGCAGAAAAACGGCTATTTTG
Source organism: Bacteroidales bacterium (assembly GCA_031265445.1). Classification (GTDB taxonomy): domain Bacteria; phylum Bacteroidota; class Bacteroidia; order Bacteroidales; family UBA4181; genus JAIRLS01. The sequence goes on along the minus strand of JAISCQ010000063.1, from coordinate 511 downwards.
ATGGACAATAACGTACTCGCAAGCGTACACGGCTTGCAGCAACTTGAAAAGATTGCTGATTTGGGTTGCAGGGTCGATTTTAACAGGGACTGGACAGTCGTTTAGTTACAGATGAGATTGCAAAAATGTTATCCAAAGTCAAATGGATTAGATTCATTCGCTTTGCGTGTGACCGGGTTCAGGCAGTAGAACCATTGCTGAAAGCCATTGAAAAACTGAATAAATATGGCATAAAAAACTATCGGATTTTCGTTTACCTGTTGGTAAAGGACGTTGAAGACGCCAACAGGCGATGTAAAATACTCAAAAAGTTAAGCGTAAATCCCTTCGCGCAGGTATATCGTGACCTTGATGACAACAGCCGGCCTACCGCCATGCAAAAACACTTTGCCTGGTATGTTAACCAGAAGGCAGTGTTCAAAGCAACGGAATGGGAAGATTACAGATGGTGATTATTTCCAAAGCGGTTCGTTTTCCCACCGGTTGAAAAAACCGAGCCTGTAAACCGGAA
>JAISCQ010000023.1 GCA_031265445.1 Bacteroidales bacterium | reverse complement strand
TGATGCATAAATGCTTGTGTTCGCCAAAGATCCGCTTGAAGGTCAGGTCGGTTTTGGGGTCTAAATAACGTGCCATAATTTTTATTAATGGATGAAACAGAACGACAAAGATAACATATATTTATTGCGTCAACCGAATTTCATTTGAACTTGGGTGCAAAAAAAATCATCGAAAGAAACAGCATATCATCTTATTACAACCATATTTTTCGTAAAAACAAGTTCATTAGAAACATATATTTATTGCATCAACCGAATTTCATTTGAACTTGAGTGCAAAAAAAATCACCGAAAGCAACAGTATATCATCTTATTACAACCATATTTTTCGTAAAAACAAGTTCATTAGAAAATGATTTTTCCGGTTACAAGTACCAAAAGCCTGTTTTGATCAATCATCGGTAATCGGTTTATATTTGGGAACCAGCGATTTCATGACGACCCAACCGATGAGATAAGCAACGGCGCAAAAACAGAAAATAGTGAAATAACCGGCGGGTTTTCCTTCGAACCCGATCAACTGCATCGGCATACGAAGATATTCGTGTCCCTGTGCCAATAAGTCTTTGGTCATTTCGACTTCTTTTCCATCCATGACGGCGCTCCCGGAAGCATATACAAACAGTTTGCCGGCCGATTTCTGCAGGATCATGGAGCCTATACCTCCCGCCATTCCGCCGATACCGGTAATGGTTGCTATAGCTCCCTTGGGGAACATGTCGCCAATGGTAGAGAACAGGTTCGCGCTCCAGGCCTGATGCGCAGCGCAACCGATCGATATCAGTAATACCGGAATCCATGCAGCATTCCTGCCAAGGGAAGCAAATTCCATTCCGAGCGGCTGGGCAAATAATACGACAAGCGGGAAAAACGCGAATATCAACATGGCCCGCATCCGCGCAGCATAAGGGTTTTGTCCGCTACGGTTCATAAATATGGTTGGCAGTTTGCCTCCATAAATCGATAAAACGGTAACAATGGCATAAAGCGTAAAAATAAGCGCCATTCCAAGACCTTCGGATGTTTTGATTCCGAATTGCGTACTTAAATATGAAGGCGTCCAAAACAAAAAGAACCACCAAACGCCATCGGTCATAAATTTCCCGACAACAAACGCCCATGTCTGTTTGAATGTAAAACATTTGAAGAAAGGTATTTTTTTCTCTTCTGTTTGCGGTTTTGCCGGTTCTTTTTCTTCGGCTTTATCCTGTTCAATGTATTCAAGTTCAAGGGAATTTACATGCTCGCTTTTCTCCGGTTTGTCATATACGAATACCCAAAATGCCATCCAGATAAAGCCTAATGCCCCGATTGCGATGAAAGCCATTTCCCAACCGAAATGCTTTGCGAGAGGCGGGATGGTCAAGGGGGCAAAAAGCGCTCCGATGGATGCCCCGGCATTGAAAATAGATGTAGCGAAAGCACGGTCCTTTTTAGGAAAATACTCGGCAGTCGCCTTGATGGCGGCAGGAAAGTTCCCGGCCTCGCCAAGTGCAAGAATGGCCCGCGCTACAAGGAAACAGTACATGCTAACCGTAGCAATCACCACAGCGACATCGCCTGTTACGGCGACCAATTCCCTGGCAGTATGCAACCCAACCCACGATTCGGTAATAACGCCGCAAACAGCATGAAGACAAGCGCCTGCGCTCCATACGCCAATAGACCAGAGAAAACCTCTTTTCGTCCCCATCCATTCGACAAAACGCCCTGCAAAGAGCATACAGATGGCGTAAAAGATGGAAAAGAAAGACGTGATGGTGCCATAATGGTTCTCATTCCAATGAAATTCGGGTTTGATAAATTCATCCCATGTGAGGGATAATACCTGTCTGTCGAGATAGTTAACCGTTGTTGCGAAAAAAAGCATGGCACAGATTACCCACCTGTAGCTTGTCATTTTTTCCGCAACTTCATTCAAATTTTTCATGAAAATAGTTTTAAGGGGTTGATGAGAATTGGTTTTTATTTCCTGATTTTCTTGATAATTGCCAATGCATTGCGGCACAATTCGGTAATTTTTGCCCAATCGCCGGCAGCCATCACATCTTTCGGGAACAGATTCGAGCCCATACCCACGCAGGTAACGCCCGCATCAAACCATGCTTTGAGGTTTTCCTCGACGGGTTCCACTCCGCCTGTGGGCATGATGCTCGACCAGGGGCAGGGGCCTTTCACTGCGGCAACAAATTGAGGCCCGCCAACGGACGAACCGGGGAAGATCTTGACGATTTCGGCGCCTAATTCCTCGGCGCGCGAAATGTCGTTAAGCGATCCGCATCCGGGGCTCCATGCGATCTTGCGGCGGTTGCAAACAAGGGCCATCTCTTCCTTCAATACGGGCGACACCACGAAATTGGCGCCTAACTGGATATACAACGATGCCGTTCCCGCATCAACCACCGATCCTGCACCAAGAATCATTTCGGGAAGCTCTTTGGCGGCCCATTTGTTCAACCCGGCAAACACTTCGTGGGCAAAATCGCCGCGATTGGTAAACTCGAACACCCGAACACCGCCATCGTAGCATGCTTTCAAAACATGTTCGGCCGTTTCGACCTGTGAATGGTAAAACACCGGGACCATGCCCGTTTCCTTCATTTTTAATGCGACCTCAATTCGCGAAAATCGTGCCATGTTTTGTTAACTTTTTATTGCTCACCGGTCTCCTCGTGTGCGCACACGAGGAGACCGACTTTTAACGCCACAAAAATAGAGTATATATTTTAACGAACAAATAATAAATGGTTCATTCTTTTTTGAGATGCCATCAAACCCGGTTACGATGCTTTTATTTTAGCCGCATTTACTGATTGAGCTTACGTGATCAACAAAAATATACCTTTTTATGGAAAGATATGGATAAAAATGTAATTTTGCCCGGCTTAAGAACCGCCTAATTTTTTTTTCAATCATAAATTATTGTATGGAATTATTATCAAAAAGATTGGCCTGTCTTTCGGAATCGCAGACCATGGCCATGAACCAGAAGAGCCAGGATTTGCAGGCGCAGGGTGTTGATGTGGTAAACCTTAGCGTAGGCGAGCCCGATTTTTTTACGCCCGACCATGTTAAAGAAGCAGCCAGGGAAGCTGTGGATAAAAACTTTTCGTTCTATTCGCCCGGCGATGGATATATGGATCTTCGCAAAGCCATCGTTGCCAAATTCAAGACCGAAAACAACCTCGATTTCACGCCGCAGCAGGTTATTGTCTCCAACGGAGCCAAACATGCGCTGGCCAACAGCGTCATGTCGATAGTGGACGATGACGACGAAGTAATTGTACCCGCTCCCTACTGGGTGACCTACGTTGAATTGGTGAAATTAGCCGGTGGAATCAATGTAGTGATACAAACCACCGTTGAAAACGACTATAAGGTGACGCCGGCCCAGCTGGAAGCCGCCATCACGCATAAGACGAAAGCGCTGCTGCTTTGCTCTCCGTCGAACCCAACCGGCAGCGTATATTCCAGGGACGAATTGAAGGCTATTGCCGATATTATTGCGAAGCATCCGCATATCATCATCATTGCCGACGAGATATACGAACACATCAATTTCGTGGGCAGGCACGAAAGTATAGCGCAGTTCGAAAATGTACGCGACCGTACAGTGGTGATCAACGGCGTATCGAAAGGTTATGCCATGACCGGTTACCGGATCGGTTACACAGGTGCGCCGCTGTGGATTGCCAAGGCATGTTCGAAACTGCAAAGCCAGTTTACTTCAGGCCCGTCGTCCATCGCACAACGCGCTGCATTGAAGGCGTTGACATCCGATAATTCCTTTACCGTGGAGATGAACAGGGTATTCAAACGCCGGCGAGACCTCGTATTGCAAGGACTTTCGGAAATACCCGGCTTGAAATACAACATTCCGCAAGGCGCTTTCTATGTATTCCCCGATGTAAGCGCATATTTCGGCACGACCGACGGCGAAACGGTTATCCGTAACTGTACCGATGTGAGTCTTTACCTGCTGGACAAAGCTTATGTGGCTACCGTTCCCGGCGATGCTTTCGGCGAACCGAAATGTATCCGTCTCTCATACGCCACAGCCGACGAAAAGCTGGTCAAGGCGATGAAGCAGATGAAGGACGCTTTCGCGAAACTGAAGCCGGTTCAGGAGGATCAATCGAAACAGAACCAATGACGATCAGCAGAACAGGAAAACCAACATGAGCGACCGTTATATGCAGCGCGGTGTTTCGGCTGCCAAGGAAGACGTACACCACGCCATTCAAAATATCGGCAAAGGCCTGTACCCGAAAGCCTTTTGTAAAGTACTGCCGGATATACTTGGCGGCGATCCGGAATATTGCAACATCATGCACGCCGACGGAGCAGGAACCAAATCGTCGCTGGCATACATGTACTGGCGCGAAACGGGCGACCTGTCCGTATGGCGCGGCATTGCGCAGGATGCGCTGGTAATGAATACCGATGATCTGCTATGCGTGGGCGCTGTGGATAAGATACTGGTTTCGTCTACCATCGGGCGCAACAGGATGCTGATTCCCGGCGAAGTGATTGCCGCTATCATCCATGGAACGGAAGAGCTGGCGGAACAGATGCGCGGCTTCGGCATCGAAATCTATCTGTCGGGCGGCGAAACGGCCGATGTGGGCGATCTGGTTCGCACCATCATTGTCGACTCGACGGTGACTTGCCGCATGCGGCGTGATGAAGTCATCACCAACGAACGAATCGGCGACGGCGACGTGATTGTGGGACTCTCCTCATCGGGACAGGCGACGTATGAGAAGGCGTACAACGGCGGTATAGGCAGTAACGGGCTGACTTCGGCGCGGCACGACGTGTTTGCGAAGTACCTGTCGGCCAAATATCCCGAAAGTTACGACCACGCCATAGAGAACGGCCTGGTATATGCCGGCAGTTACCGCCTCACCGATGCGATCGACGAATTAGGCACGGATGCAGGGAAATTAGCGCTTTCGCCTACACGGACGTACGCTCCGGTAATCCGCCGCATATTGGACGAGATGCGTCCTGCAATCCACGGCATGGTGCACTGTTCGGGCGGTGCGCAGACGAAGGCGCTGCATTTTGTGGATCGCCTGCATGTGATCAAGGATAACATGTTCGATACGCCGCCGCTGTTCCGTATCATACAGGAGCAATCGGGAACATCGTGGCGCGAAATGTACCGGGTATTCAACATGGGACACCGCATGGAACTTTACCTTGACAGGGAAAACGCTGACCGGGTGATTGAAATTGCCGCGGAATTCGGTATTGAGGCGAAGATCATCGGCAGATGCGAGGCCGCAGAAGGAAAAAAATTGACCATAAGCGGCAGCTACGGGGTATTTGAGTATTAGTTGTGATACGTAGTAGAGACGTGGCGTGCCACGTCTCTACAAAAATCATCGCACAAAATTACGCCGTGCGCAGTATATATCGACATGTTGTAGAGACGTGGCGTGCCACGTCTCTACAAAGATCATTCTTTTTTTGAGGTGCTATTTTCCATTTTCTTTATTTCTTGTTCTTTTTGATGCCGCAAAAAGAACCAAAAACGGCTCAACGATTTAAACGCGCTCCGCCTGTCGGCTTCGCTTGGACGGAAAATCGTCAATATGGTGCCAAAGGCGATTTTTTACGCCGTTGAGCCGAATTTGCAATTCGGCTCGGAACATCAGGCAATTTGCAATTGCCTGAGATCGCTTCGCTAAGGAACTGTCTCGCGGTTACTGACTGAAAGTCAGGCTTTCAGGCTTTACGTGTCCTGCCTTTCCAGACAGCAGTGGAGGGGGGACGCGTCTTCCGCAAGCTGCGCTTCGCTTGCATGCGGTTACGAAAATAAAGCCCTCCGGGCTATGATGCCTTGAGAAAATTTTGGACAGTGTAATGCTTATTTTCTGACAACTCCTTAAAATCAATCAAAAATTTCCTATAACAAATATTTTTTTGTTTTTGTTCAAAAACCATTTATATTTGTCCCTGTTTTTAATGTCAAAAATAGATCAAAAGCATGCTCATCATATCGAAATCTCTCGAAAATTTGTTACAGGCAATGTCCGGTGTAACGTTCGGTAAGTCACCGAATGGCACGGCTTTTGCAGAGAGAGAGAGAGAGAGAGAGAGAGAGAGAGAGAGAGAGAGAGAGAGAGAGAGAGAGAGAGAGAGAGCTCCCATTAATATTTCGCGCGCGTGAGATAAGAAAAATCTTTCAAAGTTTATATATAACCGCAGTATCATTTTTGATGATATGCGGTTTTTTTATTGCTGAAATCGGCGTTACCCCGTTCTTCCCGTATCGCTGCTTTCGGAACGTGTGGAGTATGCGTTCGTATGTAGCAGGCTTATGGATACTTTTATTGGTGTTGACTGCACAACGGGCAAATGCCCAATCGTACGCCGTAGCTTCGCCCGATCAATCCGTTTCCGTTCGGATAGAAGCGACGGATCAGTTGCAATACTCCGTTACCTTTGCCGGTCAGCCGGTCATAGCAGAATCCTCTTTGGGATTTGCCTTCAACGGCGAACCGGACTTGCAGAAAGATTTGAGCGTTGTCCGAGCCGTTTCGTCTTCCCGTCATGATGTATGGACTCCCGTTGTGAAAAGCAAACATGCAAAAATAACCGATGCCTGCAACGAACTGGTGCTGGTCACGGAAGAGAAAGCAGGACTGCGCCGCCGGATGGATATCGTGTTCCGCGCGTATGACGATGGCGTGGCGTTCCGTTACAGGCTGTACCGGAGCGGGCATATCGGCAACCGGCAACTGACCGGAGAACTGACCACATTCCATATTCCCGGCAATCCGGCCGCATGGGTGGTGGAATACGCTACCCCTTACGCCTCTTCCTATGAATCCGAATTTAAGAAAAAGACGCTGGATGATGTTACGGAGAAAACCGTTGCCGGCTTGCCGTTTTTGATGAAATATTCGGATACCTGCTGGGTAGCCGTCACAGAAGCGGAAATAGACAAT
>JAISCQ010000002.1 GCA_031265445.1 Bacteroidales bacterium | reverse complement strand
ACAAAGTGGGCTTGGGTTTAATATGAATTAAATCCATTTCCGCTAAATTCATCAAAAGTACTTTTGCTTTCGGATGAACGATTTCAATATTTAAAGCTTCCATATTTTATTTATTACAGATATTACATGCCGCGAAAATACAAATATTATTCATTCAATTGCTTTACGACGGGTTTTGGAATTGATTTTATTTGTTTTCTAATGAACTTGTTTTTACGAAGAATATGGTTGAATAAAATGATATACTGTTGCTTTCGATGATTTTTTTGCATAAAGTTCAAATGAAATTCGGTTGATGCAATAAATATACGTTACCTTTGTGCTTTGTGGTGTGCGCATGCAGGCTGGAGCAAGTATAGTATCAATAATTTAAAGCAAAATATTTATGAGCAATTTATTCAAAAGCGCCGCATTAGCGGCAATATTGTCAGTCATTTCGTTGCAGGTACGAGCTTTTACTTCCGAAATAAAGACGGTTACTTTACCGGACGGCGAAACGGCAACAACACGGCTTTGTCTTCCCGAAGACGGTCAAATAAAGACGATTGTTGTCGGTATTCATGGAACGGGTCCCATGACATATCTGACAAAAAGGCAGGGATTCAACTACTACGATGTATTGGCGAATGGATTTTGTGAAAAAGGTGTTGGCTTTTTTACTTACAACCGTCGTGGCGTTGATTTGGGAGAGACCGCTCCCTGGTTTGATAAGGTGGACAGTCTGAAATACACTCAGTCCCTGCCTCATATTGAGGTCGCCGATATGGAAACAATGATTGTCTCCCTGAAAAAAGACGAACGCTTCAAAGACTGTAAAATCATTCTTTATGGTATAAGTGAAGGAACTATTATTGCTTCTATGGTAGCCGAAAGGCAGAAAGTAAAAATAGACGCCCTGTTTTTACATGGCTATGCGCACAACAACATGTTTGACATTATCAAATGGCAGAATACGGGCGAAGGCGTCATGATTATGGTCAATTCCATATTCGACAAAAATGGCGATAAGGCTGTTGACAGGGAAGAATATGCATCCGAAGACCCGACAATTGCACGGTATAGAAATTATCTGTTCCAGAATATGGCTTTTGACTCGGTTAATGTTGTGAAAGACGAAGTGATAGACATCAAAGATATTAGAACCATGCGGGAGCCCTTTCAGGAACTTTTGATGACAAAGATATCCGGAAATGAGGAAAGCTGGATTTGGAATAACTATGTACGGGTAACAGTTAACTGGTTTAGGGAGCATTTTACACTCGAACCGAACAAGACGAGACTTTTAAAAGTTGATACGCCCATATATGTATTTCACGGAAAGGAAGACGCGAATGTTCCCGTAGAAAGCGTCTATGACCTTGAAACCAGATTTAAAACCTGTAACAAAACAAATTTGAAAACCTTTGTCTTTGACAGGCATAATCACGATTTAAATTTTCAGGACTGGATTACAACAAAGAAATATTCGGAGGGATTGCAAAAGCTTTTCGAGATTTCGGCAGAAATCTAAGGAAAATAGAATAATTATGACCGCACCCGCATACACCGTCAGCACGAAAGCCATTGACCTTCTTGCCGGCATTGCCGAGAAAGCCGGCGAACTGAAAGGTTCCGGCGAATACAGCCGCAATTTACGTTGATACACGACTTGTCGGGTCTGGCGAAATTTAGTGTCGTCAAAAAGTTTGGCGCGAGATTTGTGCTATAAGTTATTAAATTTTTTTTCATTGAATTTTAAATAGTTTGTTAAATTTGGAAAGAGCCGTTCGGGAGAGCCGCTCTTTTCTTATATTCCTGCTCTTTTTGGATATGATCAAATAACCGACAATAACAGGATGCGGGAAATGATGAAAAATGCCGATACGCCACCGGAACTGCCAATTTGTCCTTCCGTGATGGGAGCTGACCAATGTACTGTCAGTTTTTCTTTATTTTGATCAAAAAAAATTAACCTTCAAGATTTGTCCGGAAAATAAATTTGGCGTCAAAAAAAATGGCGCGAGATTTGCTCTAAAGTCTAATAATTTTTTCAAAAATTGAAATATTTAGTTAGTTTAGTTTTAAAATAGTTAGAAAGGGCCGTTCGGGAGAATCGCTCTTTTTTCTTTTGATATCCCTTGCTCTTTTTGGATAAGATGGTCACAACTAAAAAGATAAAACAGGACAATCCCAAAAATCAGTACATTTGCCAAAACTAACCGGATAACAGTTGTCATAGCCCGGTTCAGCGAATACCCGGAATAATTTTAGTGTCGTCAAAAAAATTGGCGCGAGATTTGCTTGCTCTAAAGTCTAATAATTTATTAATTTTTTCATTTTGTTAAAAATAAGTGGAAAGAGCCGTTCGGGAGAACCGCTCTTTTTTTATATCCCTTGCTATCTGTGTTGGTTCATTTTATCCAAAGATGCATCGGCTTGTCCGGCAGTATCAACATCGAAGTACTTTCGGATGTTACCATGGTTTATGTGTATAATCCGCCGTTGATAGACAACACTTCGCCTGTGATGTATGATGCCTGCGGCGATGCGAGAAAAACCGCCGCATCGGCTACTTCGTCGGGTGTTCCGAAACGTCCGACCGGAATGAGAGTTTTGAGTTGATTCTCGTCCATATCGGCAGTCATGTCCGTACGGATAAAACCCGGGGCAACGGCGTTGACAGTTACATTCTTCCTGGCCACTTCCTGAGCCAGCGATTTGGTAAGCCCGATAACACCGGCTTTTGCAGCCGAATAATTGGTCTGACCGGGCAGGCCTTTCAACCCCGATAACGATACTACGTTGACGATCCGTCCGTATTTTCGTACCAGCATATTTTTCAGAAGCATACGCGTTACCTGGAAGCAGCCGTTCAAGCTTGTGTCCAGCACCTTATACCATTGTTCGTCTTCCATCCAGAGCATCAGACTGTCCTTGCGTATCCCGGCATTGTTCACCAGCACTTCAATATACTCCGCCGGATGCTGTTCCTGCCAGCTTTCCAACGCTTTTACTACTCCATTGGCATCTGCAACGTCAAATTGCATGATTTCGCCATCACCACCGTTCTCCCGCATCAATGCCAATGTACGGCATGCCTCGTCTTGATTACTGTGATAATTAACGATTACATAATATCCTCTTGCGGATAATTTGAGACATATTGCACGGCCAATGCCACGCGAACCACCTGTTACTAACGCTGTTTTCATTTTTGATTTTCGATTTTGATTTTCGGTTGGCTGCATGGAGCAGACTAAGAGAAAACCACTGGAAAACTCGATTTTTGATTAGCCTGCAAAGATACAAAAACCGCTTGCCGAACAATTATTTTTTTAATTTTGCAAACATTCATTACCAATACATATCGTAAATCGTCCAGCGCAAGAACCCTGGATCTTGAATCTTAAATTTGAATTAGCATGCTTTGTATCAACGATCATCATACCGACCCGTATTTCAATTTAGCGGCCGAAGAATATATGCTTAAAAACTTTACGGATAACTGTTTCATGCTGTGGCGTAATGGCCCTTCGGTAATTGTGGGTTGTCATCAAAACTCTTTGGCCGAAATCAATATGGACTTTATCCGCAAGAATAACATCAAGGTTGTTAGACGATTGACAGGAGGTGGCGCTGTTTTTCACGATTTGGGAAATATCAATTTTACCTTTATCGAAAATGCGCGGAACGATAAATTAATTGATTTTCAAAAGTATACACAACCGATCATTGCCGTTTTGCAGTTGCTGGACGTCGATGCACGTTTTGAAGGCCGTAACGATCTGGTGATCAACGGTAGAAAATTTTCGGGTAATGCCGAACATGTGTTCCGTAATCGCGTGCTGCACCACGGTACCTTGCTTTTTGCATCGGAACTCACCGATCTTTCGGGAGCATTGAATGTGCACCCGGGAAAATTCACCGACAAAGCGATCAAATCGGTACGCAGTCGCGTGACCAACATCAGCAGCCACCTTAAAAACTCGCTCGATGTGGAAGAATTTCGCGATATGGTGCTCCGTTATATGATGGATAACTATCCCGATTGTACGCTGTATGAGTATACGGATGCCGACATAGCCTCCATCAGCAGGCTGCGTGACGAAAAATATGCAACCTGGAACTGGAATTTCGGGAAATCCCCCGGGTATAATATGGTGAACGGCATCAGAACCAACGGCGGGTATCTGGAACTACACCTCGACGTGCAAAACGGGATCATCAAGCATGTACGTATCTTTGGCGATTTCTTCAATGTCAGGGATACCGCCGAACTGGAACGGTTACTTGCCGGAACGCCGCACAACGAAACAAGCGTCCGCCAAAAGTTGGAACAAATTAATCTTTCTGATTATTTAGTAAATGTGACGGCGGATGAATTGATAAAAGTTATGATGCCATAGGAGAGTCATCCGGCCCACTGAGAAGAAAGCTCCTCTCCGGTTGTTCGTATGGATGAATTTGGAAATCTTTTTCACTCGTCACGCTTCATTTTTACTGCCGACGCCTTGATCTTTTTCCCCAATTCGGAAGCAAACACAAAATCGTCCAGGTACTTGTTGTGCGAATGGAGGATGTCGTTTTTGGTACCTTCCCATTCAATGCGTCCTTCGTAGATAAATGTCACCTTATCGCCGATTTCGAGCACCGAATTCATATCGTGGGTATTGATAATGGTCGTCATGTTGTATTCCTCGGTTATTTCCCTGATGAGATTGTCGATGACGATGGATGTTTGCGGGTCGAGGCCCGAATTGGGCTCATCACAAAGCAGGTATTTCGGGTTGAGGGCGATGGCGCGGGCAATGGCCACACGCTTTTTCATCCCGCCGCTCAATTCGGAAGGCGACAGTTTATTCACCTGATCGAGATTTACGCGTTGCAGGCAAAAATTCACCCGGTCGCGTTTCTCGCCAATCGTCATATTCGTGAACATATCCAGCGGAAACATTACATTTTTCTCCACATTCAGCGAGTCGAACAAAGCGCTTCCCTGGAAAATCATTCCTATTTCCTTGCGGATGTCTTTCTTTTCCATAAAATTGAGCTTCGTGAAAATCACGCTGTCATATACAACTTCGCCGTCGGTTACATCCACCAGCCCGATGATGGATTTCAGCAATACGGTCTTTCCCGAACCGCTGCGCCCGATCACCAAGTTGGTTTTGCCGCGGTCAAAGGTCGTCGAAACATGGTCGAGTACCGTTTTTTCACCAAAGCATACGGTGACGTCTTTTACTTCTATCATGACAGCAGCATTTGGGTGATGATCAGGTCGAACGAAAGGATCAGGATGCTGCAATAGACTACCGACCTTGTACTCGACTTGCCGACGTCGAGCGATCCGCCTTCGACATAATAGCCGTGGTACGCGGGAACCGTGGATATGATGAAGGCGTACACCGCCATTTTGATACAGGAATAAGTAATATAATAGGGAATAAACGCGTAACGTATGCCTTGTATGTATTGCTCCGGTGTGATAATATTCAGCAGGGAACAGATCAGCCAGCCGCCCCACACGCCGATCACCATACTCAGGATGGTGAGTATCGGGAAAAAGAAAACATTGGCGATGACTTTCGGCAGAATGAGATAGCATGCCGAGTTGACGCCCATGATCTCGAGGGCGTCGATCTGTTCGGTTACGCGCATGGTGCCGATTTCGGACGAGATGCTGGAACCGACTTTCCCGGCAAGGATGAGCGCAATCATGGTGGACGCAAACTCAAGCAGCATAGTGTCGCGTGCCGTGAGGCCGATCAGGTAGCGCGGTATGAACGGATTTTCGATGTTGTAAGCGGTTTGCATGGTGATCACAGCGCCGATAAAGAGCGACACCAGCGCGACGATCCCCAGCGAATTGATGCCGAGCAGTTCGATCTCCTTGAGTATCCTCCGGTAATAAATGGAGAACTTCTCGGGCTTGGAAAATACTTTCCCCACCAATAGGTAATAACGTCCTAAATGGTATAAAAACTTCATTTTTAATGAATATATTTACGTTGAACGTACAGGGCGCATAACGCCTGTAACGTTCAAACACAACAATATTACAGGCGTTCAAGCGCAGCAACGTTACGAACGCTTTATCCGTTTATCCGGCAAAGATAAAAAATTATCTTCAATCCGGTTCTTTCTTCAATTGTTTCACCCAATCCTTTACCTGCGCATCAGTCAGGTTATCCCCCCGGTTTTCAAAAATCGATGAGCTATTCCTGTAAATACCGCCGCTGTCAGGCTCAGGACCACTGTCAGGGTGGGGTAAATGATCAAACCGGCGGCATCTGCAATGTTGTTGTTGGTTTTTTTGATCGCCCGCCTAAAAAATGTGTTCACATTTCCCGTTAAAAATTGTTAAGTCTGATGCTTTTGTAAAAAATCGGCGTCATTTTTGCAAGCCTCTTTGATAAAGACAAAATGTCAGTTGTTAATAAAAATAGAGTATTTAATATGAAAATCAAGAATTTAATATTCATGTTACTCGTCGCTGTCTGTGGCGGGCTTGTTGCAGTATTTGCATATACGCAAGTGGTCGATCGTCAAGGGAATGTTTCATCTGTTGCACCGTCGATGCCATATCACCTCACTTCGCTGGATTCGCAAAACATTCGCGATGTATCCTATCCCGATCTTACCTTTGCTGCCGAAAAGGCAGTTCATTGCGTAGTGCACGTGAAAGTGAAATCGATGCAGGATATGTATGCCAGTTCGGGTAACCCGTTTTTCGATTACTTTTACGGATACCGCCGGCAACAAGTCCCCAGGGAAGGTTTTGGCTCGGGTGTGATTATCAGTTCCGACGGTTATATCGTCACCAATAACCACGTCATTAATAAGGCCGACGATATTGAAGTAGCTTTGAATGACGATCGCGTATTTACCGCCAAACTGATAGGCGCCGATCCGTCCACCGATCTGGCATTGCTGAAAATCGACGAAAGCGATTTACCGTTTCTTACTTTTGGCAATTCTGAAACGATGCGTGTGGGCGAATGGGTGCTGGCCGTGGGCAATCCCTACAACCTCGCATCTACGGTTACGGCAGGGATCGTGAGCGCCAAAGCGCGCCAGCTGGGTATCATTGCATCGCAAATGAGCATCGAATCATTCATACAGACCGATGCTGCTGTCAACCAGGGTAACAGTGGCGGAGCGCTGGTGAATATCAAGGGCGAGCTGGTAGGCATTAACACGGCGATTGCCTCGCAAACGGGCGATTTTTCGGGTAATTCCTTTGCTATCCCTGCAACGATCGTACAAAAAGTGATCGGCGACTTGAAAGAATTCGGATACGTACAGCGTGCCATGCTGGGTGTCGGTTTCAAACCCGTCGACGACAAGTTCGCCAAGGATAAAAGTACCAAAAGCGAAGGTGTTGTTGTGGACAGTGTAACCGAAAATGGCGGCGCCGCGGCTGCCGGCATCAAGGAGGGCGATGTGATCACAGCCATTAATAACGTGCCTGTCAACAGCCGTGCGGAACTCCAGGAACAGGTCAGCAAGTACCGTCCGAACGATCAGGTAAGCGTAACTGTAATTCGTGATCAAAAAACGCAACAATTTACGGTTACTTTACGTAATATAGATGGTGACCCACAAATTTTACGCAGAGATCCGTCAACTGATATTCTTGGCGCGAAATTTGAGGAAGTTTCCAAAAAAGATAGACAAAATCTTGGCATTAGTTCAGGCGTTAAAGTTAAAGAAGTGGAGCCAAAGGGCAAGTTAAAGGAAATGGGCGTTCGCAATGGCTTCATTATTACCGCAGTGAACGATAAGCCCGTTAATTCGCCGAGCGATATCCGGTCGATTGTGAATTCTGTTAAACCTAAAGGACGAATCCTGATCGACGGCGTCTATCCGAATGGCGTAGTAGAGTATTATGTATCTGTTAAATAAAGAGTTACACATATTGTAAAATATATTTTGCATGCATCTATATTTAGTGTAATTTTGCAAAAATTTTCAAGAAAGAATGAGACAGTTAAAAATCACAAAATCAATAACTAACCGTGAAAGCGCTTCACTGGACAAGTACCTCCAGGAGATCGGCAAGGAAGAATTGATCACTGTGGAAGAAGAAGTGGAGTTGGCCCAAAGGATCAAAAAAGGTGATCGCACCGCTTTGGAAAAGTTAACACGGGCAAATTTGAGGTTTGTGGTTTCTGTAGCAAAACAATATCAAAATCAAGGTTTAAGCCTGCCCGACCTGATCAACGAAGGTAATTTGGGCTTAATTAAGGCGGCTGAAAAATTTGATGAAACGCGTGGGTTCAAGTTCATTTCGTATGCTGTGTGGTGGATTCGCCAATCGATACTGCAGGCGTTGGCCGAACAGTCGCGTATTGTACGTCTCCCGCTGAACCAGGTCGGTTCGCTGAATAAAATCAACAAGGCTTTCTCGAAATTTGAACAGGAAAACGAACGTATACCCTCTACTGAGGAACTGGCGGACGTTTTGGAAATTACAAAGGAAAAAATCGCCGACACGATGCGCGTTTCGGGACGGCACGTTTCTGTTGACGCTCCTTTTATTGAAGGAGAGGACAACAGCCTGCTGGATGTACTGGTGAACAATGATTCGCCGATTGCCGACCGCGCTTTGATCAACGAATCGCTGATACGTGAAATAGACCGCGCATTGGCAACACTTACCGAGCGCGAACGCGATATCATCAAATTATTCTTCGGGATTGGCGTACAGGAAATGACCCTCGAAGAAATAGGCGAAAAATTCGGCTTAACCCGCGAACGTGTGCGACAGATCAAGGAAAAAGCGATCCGCAGGTTGAGGCATACTTCAAGAAGTAAATTGCTGAAAAGCTATTTAGGATAAAAAATCGTTTTTCATTGCTTTACGTTTTTTAATTTGGTAGGAAGAGAACTTTTTGTTTTCTTCCTATTTTTGTTTTATAGACACAGAAAATCAACAACTTAAATATTTATAATTTTGTTCGGAAAATATTTTTTTCAATACTTAGCGTATTTTTTACGTTAAGTTTGTTTGTGATGAAAAATAACTGTATTTTTGATGCAGGAATTTTTGATCATGCAAAACAAGCTTAATCCTCATATATCGGTTGACTGTGTGGTGTTCGGGTTCGACTCCCGGCAGTTGAGCGTATTGCTGGTGAAACGACAGCCCTTGGAGGGCGATCCGGAGCCGGGCAAGATGAAGCTTCCGGGAAGCCCGGTTACCGATGCCGAAGACCTCGACCGTTCGGCCTACCGTATCCTCCGCGAGCTTACGGGACTCGACCGGATCTTTCTCAAGCAGTTTGCCGTGCTCAGTTCGCCGGACCGCCTACAGCCGCCGTCTGATCTGGAGTGGTTACGCCGTACTTCGGGTATGCACGTGGAAAGGATGGTCACTGTGGTGTATTACTCGCTGATCAAAATCAACGGCTCGCCCTTGCCGCTGTCCGAGCGCTCGCAATGGGTGAATGTGGACGAAATACCGCAATTAACTTTCGACCACAACGAAATCATACAGCGTGCCATCGAACAGCTACGGCGCGAAATGCTTACCGAACCGATTGGCTTCGAATTACTGCCCAAAAAGTTCACCATTACGCAATTACAAACCCTACAGGAAGTGTTGCTCGGCCAAAAAATCGACAACCGTAATTTCCGCAAGCGAATTTTAAAACTTGAATATATCATCCCATTGAACGAACGCGAAAAGGGTGTGAGCCATAAACCGGCACAACTCTACCGCTTCGACAAAAAGCTTTATAACCAATACAAGCGCAATATCGGGAGTGTTTACTTATAACCGGCCTGTCAGGTTCAAAACTTGACGGGTCTTTAGGTTCCTTGTTTTAGGGTTCGTTCTTTGTGGCAATGTTCTTCGTGTTCGGCGAATTTTCCGGACTTCGTCGCACTAAAGGCATTGCAGGTTTACCGGATTGTTCGTGTTTAATTTTTAACTCTTTATTGATTTATGTATTTACTTGGGTACGATATTGGAAGTTCGTCGGTGAAGGCCTGCCTGGTCGACGAATCGGGACAGACTTGTGCATCGGCGTTTTACCCCAAACAGGAAATGCCTATCAAGGCGGTTCGTCCGGGATGGGCAGAGCAGGATCCCGCCGACTGGTGGACCAACCTGAAAGCGGCTACTGCTGAAGCGCTGCGGGTATCGGGCGTGTCGAAAAAAAGTATTGGCGCCATCGGTATTTCCTACCAGATGCACGGACTGGTGTGTGTGGACAGGGATATGCAGGTGCTGCGCCCGTCGATCATCTGGTGCGACAGTCGCGCCGTTCCTTACGGCGAAAAAGCGTTCAGGGCGATCGGCGAAAACGAGTGCCTGTCGCACCTGTTGAACTCGCCCGGCAACTTCACTGCTGCCAAACTGTCATGGGTGAAGGAAAATGAGCCGGACATCTTCGCCGGAATCTATAAGATCATGCTCCCCGGCGATTACATTGCCGCCCGCCTTACCGGAAGCATTTGCACCACGGCGTCGGGCCTGTCCGAAGGTATCTTCTGGGATTTTTCCGAAGGCAAAGTTTCGGATAGGATACTCGATTATTTCGGCTTCAGCCAAAATGTGATACCTGATATTGTTCCCACTTTTTCGCGGCAGGGAACGGTGACCGAAGCGGTGGCCGACGAGTTGGGGCTTGCTGCGGGTACGCCGGTATGTTACCGCGCAGGCGACCAGCCCAATAACGCGCTTTCATTAAATGTGCTGCAACCCGGTGAAATTGCCGCTACTGCCGGAACGTCGGGCGTAGTGTACGGCGTTAACGAGCAAATCAAATACGATCCGCTGTCGCGGGTAAACACTTTCGTACATGTGAACTATACGCCGCAGGTTCCCCGTACGGGCGTGCTGCTGTGCATCAACGGCACGGGCATCCTCAATTCGTGGGCTAAGAAAAACATCGCGCGCGAAGGCATCAGCTACTCTGTGATGAACGACCTGGCTGCCGAAGCGCCTGTCGGCGCCGACGGTTTGAGCATCCTGCCCTTCGGCAATGGCGCCGAACGCATGCTGGGCAACAGGGAACCGGGCTGCATATTCGACGGGCTTAACTTCAATATTCACCACGAGCGCCACTTGTTGCGCGCCGTGCAGGAAGGTATCGTGTATTCATTCAAGTACGGTATTGAGGTCATGCAAAGCATCGGCATCGATCCGAAAACCATCCGCGCCGGAAATGCCAACATGTTCCTGAGTCCGTTGTTCCGCGAAGCCTTAGCAACGATTACCGGCGCCTCCATCGAACTGTTCGATACCGACGGCGCAGTTGGTGCAGCCAAAGGCGCAGGCGTAGGAGCCGGGGTTTATAAAACACCCGCCGAAGCCCTCTCGTCGCTCAAGCGCATCGAAACCATCGCTCCCAATCCATCGGAAAAAGAAGCGTACGAGAAGGCGTATCAAAGATGGAAAGACGTATTGAACAAGAATCTCAATAATTGAATATGAATTACCGATCATTTGGTTTTCATTTTATTGCGCTTCTCGTTATTATTTGTGCATTTTCCTGTCAATCCGGAAATCAGCAGCGCGTATTATTAATACATGATGTTGACGCTGACAAATTGACTGAAGAAATGGATGATTATCGCGTTGATACCCAAAATCCGACGGTGATTGATCTGACAGGTTTTGATCTGTCAAACAAACAGATTTCCGATGCAGATTTGTTTATTGACACGATGTGGTATGTACCATTGGAAACATCAGACAAATGCATCATTGGAGAAACGCAAAAAATAGAACTTGATCGTCAATCCGTCTTTATTCTGGATAAATACAGCGCAAAAGGATTATTTCGTTTTGCGTTATCCGGTAATTTTTTAAACCAAATAGGAAGTAAGGGAAATGGCCCTGGAGAGTTTGCAGGTATTACCGATTTTTTATTAGTGGAAGATAAGGTTGCTGTTTACGATCAGCATAAAAGGAAAATACATTACTATACGAAAGATGGCGCCTTTCTATATGATAAGTCCTTACCTTTCATTTGTTCGCAATTTGAATACCTGCCATGCGGACAGTATTTATTTTATACTTTTAGCGAGTTTAATCACCATGTTCCCAATATCAGGAACTATAATGTTTTACTGTGTGACAGTTCATTTAATATAGTGAAAAGAGGAATGTATGTAGATAAAGATAATACATTGAGAATGAACAGCAATACAATAAAAAAAATCAACGGTCAAATCTATTACAATCAATATTGTAACGATACGGTTTACTTAATAAATGACACCCAGATACAGCGCAAATATTTCGTTCAGCTAAAAAATCCTATTCCCTCCTCGCTTTACAAAAAAGGGAATGAGGGGAGGTCTTTTTTGAGATCAATTAAGGAGTATAACTGTTTTTCGTCTATAGATGCTGTTACGAATGACCATTTGATGTTTAGAATTAAAGGACAGGATAATATACAATACACGTTTGTCTATTCAAAACATTCCGGAAAGACCTGCTATGGTGTTGCATTTAAAGGCGATCGTCAACTTAATCCTTCATATATCAAAACTTTAACTGCTTCTAACGATACAATTATCGGTTTATACCAAACCGAACAAATCAGGCAGACAAGTCAAAACAATCCTAACCTGTCCCCTTTTCTTAAGGGACTTGTTGAAAAGACTTCGGAAACAGACAATCCGATTTTAACATTTTTTAAACTGAAAAAATTTTAAAACATTATCAAATCAAATCATCAAATATCATCAAATCATCAAATCATCAAATCAAGTAATTATATCATGACAAAGAAAAAATCAGATTTAAGCAGGCGTACATTCCTTTCGAATGTAGCAGTTATTGGAGCGTCCGGGACATTGGGCGCCGGATCGTTACTCACCGCTTGTTCCGGGGGTGGAAGCAACGAGAACAAATTAACGCCGCTGCGTCCAGCCGGCGAAGTCTATATCCCTGACCTTCCCGACAAGGCTATTGAGGGTAAACCCATCAAGGCGGCGCTGATCGGTTGCGGATCGCGTGGAACGGGTGCGGCTTTCAACTTCCTGAGCGCCGGAGACGGCTTGTCTATCGTGGCTTGCGCCGATATTTTCAAGGACAGGATGGACGGTTGCCGCAAGAAACTGAAAGAGGAAAGAAACAACGAGATCGCCGATGATATGTGCTTCCTGGGTTTCGACGCTTACAAGAAAGCGTGCGAAGCGCCGGTGGATATGGTCATCATCGCCACGCCCACGCTGTTCCATCCCGAACAGGTGAAATACGCCATTGACCAGGGTAAGCACGTGTTCTGCGAAAAACCTGCCGCCATCGACGCCGTAGGCTACCGGACTTATATGATGGCCGTGAAACAGGCGCAAACCAGCGGCTTATGCATCGTTACGGGAACGCAACGCCACCACCAGCGCGGTTATGTGGAATCGTACAAAAAGGTGCAGGAGGGTTACATTGGCCGCATCACTTCGGCAAACGTATACTGGAACCAGGGAATCATGAATTTTGCCCGCCGCAGACCCGAATGGACGGATATGGAATACATGTTCCGCGATTTCTTCAGCTGGAACTGGCTGTGCGGCGACCATGTGATCGACCAGCTGGTGCACAATGTGGACGTGTTTACATGGTTCTCGCACCTGAAACCGGTACGGGTTATCGGAATGGGGTCGCGCCTGCGCAGGTTCACCGGCAATATTTACGATAATTTCAGTGTGGATTTCGAATATGAAGGCGGTGTACATGTGCACGGCATGGCGCGGCAGATAGACAACTGCGACAACCGTGTGGCCGAAATCATACAGGGAACGAAAGGTTCGTGGAACACCCTGAATGACAAGTTTACCATTCTTGACCTTGACGGGAATACGGTCTGGCAGTACGATAAGGAAGCGGAAAAGGCGAATTTCAAGCAAAACGATCCGTACGTACTGGAGCACGTCAACCTGGTGAATCATATCCGCAACGGTAAAGTGATCAACATTGCCGAAACGACCGCTATTTCGTCCATGGCATGTATCATGGCGCGCGAGTCGGCCTATACGGGCAAAGCCTATACCTGGGATGAGATGACGCAATCCGACTTGAGCTACATGCCGGCCGAACTGACGCTGGGTAATGTGGATATGAGCAAGTACGAGGCGATTCCGCTTCCGGGAACGACGCCAAAAGCGTAGAAGGATCATGCGTAATTCACAAATTTCGATAATGCCGCTAAGACGCGAAAGTAAACTTAGCGTCTTGGCGGTTAAATTCTGAAAACCATTCAAAACAAACCAATCAATTAAGCATTATGAAAAAACAGGAAAATGGAATGTCTCGCAGACATTTTTTAGGCGCCGGACTGGCTGCGGCAGCGGCTTTTACGGTGATTCCGCGCCACGTGTTGGGCGGGAGCGGGTTTATTGCGCCAAGCGACCAGATTACCATTGGCTTTCTCGGTACAGGCAAGCAATCGCGTCATCTGGTGACCGAGTTTGCCAAACGCGCCAGAGTCATTGCCGGCTGCGACGTCGATTCGCGCAAGCTGGAAAACTTCAAAGTCATCACCGAGGGATTGTATACCAAACTCGGCACATCGGCCAAGGGGTTCAAAACCTGCAAGGATTTCCGCGAAGTGCTCGGAAATAAGGAGATCGACGCCGTGGTGATCGCTACTCCCGACCATTGGCACGCCGTCATGGTGATCGAAGCGGCTAAGGCCGGGAAGGATGTGTATTGCGAAAAGCCTTATTCGCACAGTATCGAGGAAGGGCGCCTGATGGTACAGGCAGTGGAGAAGTACAAGCGCATCAACCAAACGGGTAACATGCAGCGTTCATGGAAGAACTTTCGCGATGCCTGCCGGTTAGTGCGCAACGGACTTATCGGCGACATCAGCGAAGTGAAGGTGTGCTGCGGTCCTCCGCCCAAAAAGTACGATCTTGGCGCCGAAACTAAACCCGCTTATCTCGACTGGGAAATGTGGGTTGGGCCTGCCGAGTTTCACGAGTTCAATGCCGAACTGTCGCCGCCGCTTGAAAGGGATATTTTCCCAAACTGGCGCAATTACAGGGAATATGGCAACGGGATGACTGCCGACTGGGGCGCCCACATGTTCGACATCGCACAGTGGGGCCTGGGCATGGATGATAGCGGCCCGGTAGCCATTTACCCGCCGGACAAGGATCACAAGGTGTTGACTTTCGTGTACGGCAACGGCGTGACCATGACTCACGAGGATTTCGGACGCGGTTATGCCGTCAGGTTCATCGGGAGCAAGGGAATCATCGACATCAGCCGCGGATTCTTCGAAGCGCTGCCCGGCAACCTGACCAGGCACCAGTTCGCCGACAGCGAGATCAAGCTTTACGAAAGCAATGATCATTACCAGAATTGGCTGGATTGTATCCGTACGCGCCAGCAACCGCTCTGCACCGCCGAAATAGGGCATCGCACGGCAACGGTTTGCTTCCTTGCCAATATCGGCTATGAGTTGCGGCGTCCGCTGAAATGGAATCCCGTCAAGGAGGAGTTTGAAAATGATGCCGAAGCGAACAGGCTGCGTTCGGGCTATTTACGTAAACCCTGGACCATGAACGTATGACTTTAGTGACGAGTGACAGGTTACAAGTGAACGGGGTTATTCGGACGCTTGTAACCCGGTCATTGTAACTCTTTAAATTTTGATGCATCATGAAAAACATTTTTGTATTCGCTTTATCCATTGTGTTATGCAGTATCACGGGGTATGCAAAGGAGCCTGTCAAGGTGTTGATTGTCACCGGGCAGAGTAATCATAATTGGGAGGCGAGCAGCGTCATCCTTCAAAAATACTTGAATGAGAGCGGACTGTTTGTCGCCGATATGGCTGTTTCTCCCAAAAAATCCGAAGACATGTCGAAATTTCAGCCCGATTTCTCGGCGTACAAAGCCGTTATACTCGATTATAACGGCGACTCGTGGCCGGCGGCTACCAACAGCGCTTTCCTGCAATATGTAGAGAAGGGTGGTGGAGTGGTCGTATACCATGCTGCCGATAATGCTTTCTCGCGCTGGAAGGAATATAACGAGATCATCGGATTGGGCGGCTGGGAAGGCCGTAACGAGAAGGATGGCCCGTATGTGTATTTCAGGGACGGTAAGGAAGTGCGCGACGATACGCCCGGTCGGGGCGGCAGTCACGGTAAGCAGCATGAATATGTGGTTACCGTGCGCGACAAAAAGCATCCGATCACTAAGGGACTGCCCGCTTCGTGGACGCACGCCAGGGACGAGCTGTACGACCGTCTGCGCGGACCAGCCCGGAACATGACCATTCTGGCTACAGCCTTTTCGGATGAATCGACCGGAGGAACAGGCCGCGACGAGCCTGCCCTGATGGTCGTTAGCTGGGGCAAAGGACGCATTTTCCACACCATTCTCGGACATGTGGGCAACGAAGCGGAACATCCGGCCGTGGAATGTCCCGACTTTATCGTTACATTCCTGCGTGGCGTCGAATGGGCGGCTACAGGTAAAGTAACCCAAAAAGTTCCCGATGATTTTCCCGGGAAATAGTTTCGAGTTTGCATCCGGGAAAGTCGGAACTTACCGTTGCGCGTCGCAGTCAGGAGACTGTGATGAGCATCCTGAAATATTAAATCATAATCAATCATAATCATTAATCATTAATCATTAATCATTAACATTTTTTTAAACATGAAAAGACTTTCTTTTGCAGCAGGTTCGGCTTATACAGCTTTGCTTGCCTTTTTAATTGTTTGCATCGACCAGTCCATCAAGAGCTACATGCCTGTCGGGGCTGAAGGCGGATTTACCTATATCTCGTTCGTGGCGTGGGCGGTGTATTTTTTCACCGGCACCTCCAGAGATGGAATACGCGCCGCCATAGGATACGTGATCGGTATTACATTCTCTATCGGTATCGTTCAACTTGCCGCTCTGTTCTCCTGCACGCCGTTTTTCATGGTGCCGATTGCTGTGTTTATCGTGGTGTTTCTTGTGCTGTATCTGGAGAAAGTGCCCTGGGCGAATTACATCCCGTCGATGTTTGTCGCTTCCGGATGCTTTTTCGGTATCATCACTTATGTGCCGGGAGCCGGAGATCATCTGTGCAGCGCAGTTACAGTGGAACTTGTCTACGGGTTTATCGGGCTGCTGTTCGGGTGGATCACCGTCACGGGCAAGGGTATTTTGGCGAAAGCCTTTGAAAAGTAAAGAATGAAGAGTAAAGACACCTTCGGGGTGTCGAGATAATTATCAATCAATAATCAAAAATCAAAAATTTAAAATCAAAAATTGTTATGAATATTACGTTAGGTAATAAGGAATTTTTCCCCGGAATCGGGAAAATTAAGTTTGAAGGTCATGAATCGAATAATCCGCTGGCTTTTAGATGTTATGATGAGGATAAGGTGATTGCGGGCAAAACGATGAAAGATCACCTGCGTTTTGCAGTGGCCTATTGGCACACCTTCTGCGGTACCGGCGGCGATCCGTTCGGACCGGGCACCAAAGTATTTCCGTGGGACGCATCGACCGATGCCGTGCAGGCTTCCAGGGACAGGATGGATGCGGCTTTTGAGTTCATCACCAAGCTGGGCGCTCCGTATTATTGCTTCCACGATGTGGATTTGATCGGCGAAGGCGCTACGGTTGCCGAATACGAAAAGCGCATGCAGACCGTTACGGATTACGCAAAGGCCAAACAGGCAGCTTCCGGCGTGAAACTGTTGTGGGGTACGGCCAATGTATTCAGCAATCCGCGCTATATGAACGGTGCGGCGACAAATCCCGATTTTAATGTGCTGACTTATGCGGGTACGCAGGTAAAGAACGCCATTGATGCAACGATCGCCCTGGGCGGCGAAGGCTATGTATTCTGGGGAGGTCGCGAAGGCTACATGAGCCTGCTGAACACCAACATGAAACGCGAGCTTGACCACCTGGGCCGGTTCCTCGGCATGGCGCGCGACTATGCCCGCAAGAACGGTTTCAAGGGCTGTTTCTACATCGAACCCAAGCCCATGGAGCCTACCAAGCATCAATATGACTATGATTCGGCCACGGTGATCAATTTCCTCCGCTATTACGGACTGGATAAGGACTTCAAGCTCAATATCGAAGTGAACCACGCTACGCTGGCCGGCCACACCTTCGACCATGAGTTGCAGGTAGCCGCCGACGCAGGTCTGCTGGGTTCCATCGACGCTAACCGCGGCGATTACCAGAATGGCTGGGATACCGACCAGTTTCCCATCAACCTGTACGAGCTTACCGAAGCGATGCTGGTGATCCTTCAGGCCGGCGGCTTCACTACCGGCGGCATCAACTTCGACGCCAAGACCCGCCGTAATTCTACCGATCTCGAAGATATCTTCATTGCGCATATCGCAGGCATGGATGCTTTCGCCCGCGCGTTGACCATCGCGGTAAACGTTCTCGAAAAGTCGCCTTACCGGCAGATGCGCAAGGATCGCTATGCGTCGTTCGACAGCGGCAAGGGCGCCGAGTTTGAGGCCGGTAAGCTCTCGCTCGAAGACCTCCGCAATCTGGCGGCGACACAGGGTGAACCCAAACAGATCAGCGGCAGGCAGGAGTTGTACGAATTGTTTATTAACCAGTATATATAAGCCCCCCCCGGCCCCCTCCCCCAAATGGGGCGGGGGAGCGTGCTGCTCTAAGGTAGTGGGAAATTTCATCATGATATTCATTTCACTGCATGCGGTTAGCGCGACGCTCCCGCTCCCGCTTGAGGGAGAGTTGGGGAAGGCTTAAATTTTTTCTATGAGTTCACAATATAATACATCTTACGTAGCGGCGATCACGCTGGTCGCTACGCTTGGCGGGCTGCTGTTCGGCTACGACACGGCCGTTATTTCCGGTGCGGTGGGCGCTATCAAGGCTTCTTTTACCGATCCCTTGCAGCTTGGTTCGTTTGCGCACGGGGCTACCGTTTCGAGCGCCCTGATCGGCTGCATCATCGGAGGGATTATTTCCGGTTATTTTGCTTCGAATTTCGGACGCAGGGCAACCCTGATGCTCGCCGCCGTGCTGTTCTTTGTTTCAGCCCTTGGTTCGTCCTTCCCCGAGGCGATATTCTTCCCGAAAGGCGAAATGTCGATGTCCCTGTTGCTTACTTTCAACTTTTACCGCATCATCGGCGGGATAGGAGTAGGACTGGCTTCGGCTGTCTGCCCCATGTATATCGGCGAGATAGCGCCTGCCGCTATCCGTGGACGGCTGGTATCGTGCAACCAGTTTGCCATTATCTTCGGCATGCTGGTGGTTTACTTTGTCAACTGGGGTATTGCGCGCGGGCAGACCGATGCATGGATCAATGCTACCGGCTGGCGCTACATGTTCCTTTCCGAAACCGTTCCTGCCGCTCTTTTCGGCCTGTTGCTGTTCGTCGTGCCTGAAACGCCGCGCTATCTTGCCCTGAAACATCGAGACGACAAGGCAT
Source organism: Bacteroidales bacterium (assembly GCA_031265445.1). Taxonomy (GTDB): domain Bacteria; phylum Bacteroidota; class Bacteroidia; order Bacteroidales; family UBA4181; genus JAIRLS01. Next base: position 23,834 of record JAISCQ010000002.1, on the reverse strand, counting down.
TGAGTGTGCTTACCCGCATCAATGGCGCCGAAACGGGAAGGACCATCCTGTCCGAAATCAAGCAGACGGTACACGAATCCACATCCGGGATCTTTTCGTATGGGCCTGTTGTTATTATGATCGGTATTCTGCTGTCGGTATTCCAGCAGTTTGTGGGTATCAATGTCGCTCTGTACTATGCGCCCACCATTTTCCAGAACATGGGCGCCGCTACCGACGCATCCATGATGCAAACGGTGGTCATGGGGCTGGTGAATGTTATCTTCACGGTACTGGCCATCGTAACGGTGGACAAGTGGGGACGCAAGCCGCTGTTGATTACCGGTTCCATTGGTATGGCTGTCGGCATGTTTGCCATATCGATTCTGGCTTTTACCAACACCATCGGCATCAGTACGCTGGTATTCATCATCATTTACACAGCCTCGTTCATGATGTCGTGGGGGCCGATCTGCTGGGTGCTGATAGCGGAGATTTTCCCGAACAGGATCCGTGGCAAGGCTGTAGCCATTGCCGTGGCTGCGCAATGGATCGCCAACTACCTGGTGTCGTCCACCTATCCGCCGATGATGGAGTTCAGCGGCGGCATGACGTACGGTATTTATGCCGTGATGAGTGTTCTTTCGGCCGTTTTTGTCTGGAAAATGGTGCCCGAAACCAAAGGAAAGACGCTGGAGGATATGGACAGGCTCTGGAAAAAGTAGCCTGCTGATAACGGCGCATGTTTGAATCCCGGCAGATTTTGGTATGTCTGTCGGGATTTTTATCACAAAAATGTCCATTAGCCGGATTGCAGAAATTGCACCTGATCACATACTTTGGCGATCCAGGTTCGACGCTCATCCGCCTTTGGTGTAAATTTTCAGGAAAACCGAAAAATTTATACCGGAAAATTAGATGATCAATAAATAATGTATATCTTTGCACCCGCAAATGGGGGTATAGCTCAGTTGGCTAGAGTGTTTGACTGGCAGTCAAAAGGTCAGGAGTTCGATTCTCCTTATCTCCACCTGAAAATCAAAACCCTGCAAGAAGTGATGCAGGGTTTTTTATTTTGGAAAATGGAAGCGAGAGGATTACACAATTTTTATCGGTGTGTTCAAACAAATTCGGTTGATGTAATAAAATATGTGTTATCTTTGTGGTCTGTTTATTAAGCCACTTTAGCTCAGCGGTAGAGCAGCTCACTCGTAATGAGCAGGTCGTGGGTTCGAATCCCATGAGTGGCTCTCGAAAAAAAAGGAAAGTGTGACAGTATCAACAAATTCCGGAAAACGGATGTACAAAATTAACGATCAATCATGAAAACGATCATTCAATTATTTGACGAATGTGTTGCAAAATACGGCGACAATCCATTTCTGCTGGAAAAGAAGACCGATCGTTTCGAGCCGCTCACATACCGTCAAACCAAAGAACAGGTATACCGTTTTGCCGCCGGGCTGCTGAGCCTCGGCGTCAAGCGTAATGATACGGTTGCGCTACTTTCCGAAGGGCGTAACGACTGGATCATCGGGGAGTTGGCAATCCTGCACACGGGGGCTGTCAATGTGCCGCTGTCCATCAAGCTGGAGGAACGCAACGAACTGATATTCCGCCTGCAACATTCCGAATCGAAATACATCATCGTATCAGGTGCACAGTTACCCAAGATACGCGCCATTGCCGGTGATTTGCCTTTGGTGGAGAAGATTATCGTGTTCGACGACCCGGATATCTACCGTGACAGCGAGATTTCGCTCGGCGAAATTTGCCGGATGGGCGACAGGAAGCTGGCTGCCGAACCGGACTGTGTCAGTTCCTCCGGTTCGCAAATCAGTGGCAGCGATTTTGCCAATATCAGCTACACGTCGGGAACTACGGCCGATCCCAAAGGTATTATCCTTACCCATCGCAACTATACGGCCAATGTGGAACAGGCAATGTCGCTGATCAAAATACCGTCGCATTATAAAACCCTGATCATACTGCCGCTCGATCACTGCTTTGCCCATGTAGCGGGCTTCTATAGCTTCATGGCTTACGGCGCAAGCGTAGCCACGGTAAAAGCAGGCCGCACGCCGATGGAAACGCTGAAAAACATCCCCGGCAACATCAGGGAAATCAAGCCGGACATTCTGTTAAGCGTTCCTTCGTTAGCCAAAAGCTTCAGGAAAAATATCGAGTCCGGCATCAGAGCCAGGGGTAATTTTACGTGGAAGTTATTCAACCACGCGCTGAATATGGCTTTTTCGTACAACAGGGAAGGCTTGAACAGAGGCGGCATGGCGCAATTCTGGAAACGTCCGCTATTGGCGTTGTACGATAAGATACTGTTCTCGAAAGTGCGGGATGTGTTCGGCGGCGAACTCAAATTTTTTATCGGCGGCGGCGCTTTGTTAGACATACAGATGCAGCGATTCTATTATGCGCTGGGTATCCCTATGTTCCAAGGCTATGGCCTGTCGGAAGCCACGCCGGTAATCTCGTCCAACACCATGTCGAGACACAGGCTGGGTTCGTCGGGGATACTGGTGAAACCGATGGATTTGAAGATCTGCGATGCCGACGGTCAAGAACTTCCGACAGGCGAAAAAGGCGAAATTGTGATCCGCGGCGAGAACGTGATGGCCGGTTACTGGAAAAACCCCAAAGCCACTGCCGGAACAGTCCGTGACGGATGGCTCTATACGGGCGATATGGGTTACATGGATCAGGACGGTTTCCTATACGTCACCGGCCGCTTCAAAAGCCTGCTGATTAGCAGCGACGGCGAGAAATACAGCCCCGAAGGCATCGAGGAAGAAATTGCCGGCAATTCGCGCTACATCGACCGGTTGATGCTCTGTAACAACCAGGATCCGTACACGGCAGCATTAGTCGTTGCCAACAGGGAAGCCCTGAAAAATTATGTGAAATCGCATCATCTGGAATGGAACTCGCCCGAAGGCAAGCAGAAAGCGCTGAACCTCCTGCAGGAAGAAATCAACCAATACAAAAAAGGCGGAGCATATTCCGGTAAATTTCCTGATCGCTGGCTGCCGGCTGCTGTTGCCGTATTATCCGAAGACTTTACCGAACAAAACGGCCTGATGAACAGCACGCTGAAAATAGTCCGCGGAAAAATTACAGAGCGCTACATGGACCGCATCAAATACCTTTATTCGCCGGAAGGAAAGAATATTGTCAACGACGAAAACCTGAAATCACTGTAATTTTTTTGTGGCTTCGACTCACAGACCGGGAGACGGAATATGATGAAACACATTTATCATCACGATGCTTCCCAGCGAATTGTCGGGAAAAGGCAGGCGTTCGGCATTGAACGTCAGGTCCACACTGTCAAGTTCCAGAATATCGGAAGTAATCGCCTCGGGAAACATTTCCTTGAAAAATCCGCCACCAGAGCCTATTTCCAGCGTTTTCCCCTTTGCGGTTTCGACCTCTTTTATTTTGTCGATAAGGCTCTGATACCAGTCAGTATACAGTTTCCTTAAAAACGGCTTTTGTTGAAGCGTCTCCCGATGCTTTAACGTTTCCGCAAGATCTTCGGCATATAATATGTCGGACTGTTTTTCATTTCGAAATTGTATATAAACTTTATTCCCCTGCGAGACGCATGCGAAAGCTTTCGCAGGGAAGAATCACTCCTGCAGGACGCATGCGAAAGCTTTCGCACGGAAGAATCACTCCTGCAGGACGCATTCGAAAGCTTTCGCACGGAAGAATCACCCCTGCAGGACACATGCGAAAGCTTTCGCACGGAAGAATCACTCCTGCAGGACACATGCGAAAGCTTTCGCACGGAAGAATCACTCCTGCAAGACACATTCCCTCCAGCTTCCGGGAAATGATTTGTATGATTTGTATTATTCCGCGCGCAGCAACCGAATTGGGGAGCTCAGCAAATGAAATGTTGCGCGCAGCAATTGAGTTTTTGCGCGCAACAACCGAATTGAGGACGACCCCAAATGAAATGCTGCGTGCAGCAATTGAGTTTTTGCGCGCAACAATTGAGTTCGGGAGCACCCTAAATGATTTTTTGTGCGCACTGATTGAATGACTGACCTCCGTCGAAATGTAACTGCTGCAAAAACGGGACGCTTTCCGTACAAAAAATGCGGAGACGCGAAGCATCGCGTCTCTACTGACAATTTTTATACTGCGCACGGCGTAATTTTGTGCGATGATATTGTAGAGACGTGGCATGCCACGTCTCTACAATATCACAATTTTAGCCCGCGCATGGTATAATCAAAAACCGGAGGCGAATATAAATGTTTTTGTTCAAAAAAAAATTTAGTTTTTTAATTTACTTTTTTACTTTTGCAAAAAATTAAATTAGAATTGAGTTGACATGATGAAAAAAATAGTCTTCCTTGTGTGCCTGTTGTCGAGCGCAACAGTGTATTCTCAGGACAATCCCGACATCAACGGGGATGAAATTATGTCGCTGGCGGAGGATACCAAAGCCGTGAAAAACGCGCTGAAGCAGGGCGACAGATATTACAGGAAAGGGCTGTACGACGCCGCTCTTTCACATTACATGCGGCTGTACGGCATCATCAAGGATCATTCGCCGCTGAACTACAAGATCGGCGTCAGCCATCTGTACGGCATCCGCCCGAAGAGCGCGCTGGAATACTTCGACCGGAGCGACCCGAACGTCGCCGCCGATTATTATTTCCAGAAAGGAATCGCGCTGGTCTACCAAAGCCGCTACGCGGAGGCCAAAGATGCCTTTTCCCTTTATCTGGAAACGCTTACGCCCCGCCAACTGAAAAAAGAGGAAGACAAAATCAACCGTTTCATGGCGACATGCGACTTTTCGGAAGCCGCCATGCGCGATTCCGTGCCGGTGTTCATTGAAAATCTGGGACCCGGAATCAACAGTTTTTACGACGACTACAGCGCAGTGGAAGTAACCGGCCGGCTGTTTTTCACCTCGCGGCGTCCCAAAGACGGCGAGATGGACGTCGCCGACCTGTCCGACTACAGGGAACGCATCCTCTTCTCGACAGAGTACGCAGGCGGGAAAGCAAGCGAAGCACAGCCCGTTTCCCGCATGAGGTCCGGAGGAAAGCACATGAGCGTGGCGGGCGTCAACCCTCAGGAAAGCACGCTGTTCTATTACAAGTCCAAACGGCGTTTCGGCGACATCTTCCGCGTCCGCTTTAAGGACGACCAGGGCCTCAGCACGAACGTCAAAAGGCTGCGGAAAGGCATCAGCCGCAAAGCCAGCAAGGAAACCTCCATCACCTTTGCCGCCAACGGCGACGCCTGGTTCGTCTCCGACCGGCTGGGCGGAGAAGGAAGCACAGATATATGGTATGCGGAGAAAAACGGCAAGCGCCGCTACAAACGCGCCCGCAACATGGGCGGCATCATCAATACCCCGCTTTCCGAAGAAAGCGTTTACGTGACGCCGGACGGCAATATGCTCTATTTCTCGTCGAACGGACGCGCCGGAATGGGCGGCTTTGACGTATATAAAGCGCAGAAAACCGACGGCGTGTGGGGCGAGCCGGTCAACATGGGCTATCCCGTCAACAGCCCCGACGACGACATCTTTTACCGGCTTACCTCAGACAGCACTGTAGCCCTCCTTTCTTCCAGGAGAAGCGGCGGTTTCGGCGGACTGGACATCTATGCGGTGCGTACCGACCTGCGGATTCCCTTCGAACTCTCGGGCAGCGTTACCGATACCGCTACGGGTAATTTCCTTGCCGCCACCGTCCAACTCTTCGACCGCGCCGCCAGCCTGCCGCTGGTCACCGTCCGGAACGATTCCGTCACCGGCCGCTACCTCATCAGTATGGAAGACGCAGGCGACTATTACCTGCAGGCCGAAGCGCCCGGATACCGCAGCGTCACGTCCGGCCTGACGCCGCCGACGCAGCGCCACGCCCGGCTGGAGAAAAATTTCGCCCTCGAACGCCTCCTGCATCCCTTCGCGCTCTCCGGACAGGTCACCGACGCGAAGACCGGCAAGCCCGTGCAGGCGGAGATCACCCTGAAAGCGGCCGGCGCCGACGAAGAACTCTATAAGGCCGTGTCGGACGCCCAGACGGGATTCTACGTCATTACGCTGGAAGACAAGGTGGATGTGGACTTTACCGTTAAGGCGACGGACTATTACGACCAGTCCGAACCACTCCCGCTGAAAAGCATGGCGGGCAGCGAAAGCCGCAAAGACGTTTCCCTCCGGACAAGCGTAACCACTTACGTGCTGACGGGAATCATCACCGACGAAGCGCAGCAGCCCGTGAAAGCGTCCATCCATGTGACCCGCCCGGCGGAAGAAGGCTTCCGGCAAACCGTTGAAAGCGGCGACGACGGGAAATACGAATTGATCACCAGGGATGCGGCGCCCTTCCTGCTGGAAGTCACCGCCGAGGGCCATTTCTTCGTCAACAGCGCCGTCTCGTTCGGCGACAGCACCCTGATTGTAAGAAATTTTGCGCTGAAAAAGATCGAAAGCGGCGCAAAGGTCGTCATCGAAAATATCCTCTTCAACACGGGCAACGCCACTCTGCGCCCCGAATCGTTTACCGAACTGAACAAGCTCGTCAACCTGTTGAAGGAAAATGCAACCGTCAAGATCGAAATATCCGGCCATACCGACAATACGGGGTCGGCGGCGCTCAACAGGAAACTCTCTAAGAACAGGGCGCTTTCCGTAAGGAATTACCTGCTGTCGCAAGGTATCGCCGTTGAGCGGCTGGAATATGAAGGCTACGGTTTCGACCGCCCCATAGCGCCCAACGACACCGAAGAAGGACGTGCAGCCAACCGTAGAGTTGAAATTGAAATTTTAGATTAGTATGATCATGAAATCAAAAATCTGTCAATATTTTGCAGCCGTCCTGCTGGGCGGGCTGACGCTTGCCTCGTGCAAGGATAACGACATCGTGTACAATACGGATGGCGCAGGCAAGGAGTTTCGCACCGTTTCGCTCGCCATCCCCGTGGGAAAGGTGCAGGTGCCCCTGTATGCCACCCTCCGGAAGGAAACGGACGATCCCATCCTCATCAACAGGGACGGAGTGATGTATGTGGAATACACCCACAAGGAAGAGGTGGAATGGACGGACAACATCGGTATCAACGAGGTTCATAATGAGTTTTCCTGCGACGTCACGGGTACCTATCCGGAGCCCATTGGGCCGTTACCGCCGATTCCGACAGCGCCGCCGGGGTGGTCATATCCCTCTACATATGAGGGCGCCAGAGATACGACGATCGTACTCACTACCGCCACTACCGGCGGCGAAGATGACGAGACGACCTATGTGGAAAGGGTAACGTTTGCCGAAGGGCAGTTTAAATTTGACATCCGTCTGCCTTCCGGTTTCGCTGGCCTTTTCCATCTCGAAATGCCACAGTTGACGCCTGCCGGAGCATCCGGCTACTTCTCGCGCGACATCAATACCGCAACAGCGTCGCCGGACGATTACATCCTCGATCTGGCGGGCGCTACCGTAAATACCATACTCGTCGACGGCAAACACGTGGTGGTAATACCGTATTCCTTCAAAATCGGAAGAAGTACGCCTGTTAGCTCCACCGACGCAAGGGTAACGGTAGGCTATGACTTGTCGGGCGTAACGGTAAGCAGGATGTTCGGCTATTTCGGGCAGCAGACGCCGAAGGACGACGGGGAGGGAGAAATAAAACTTGATTTTTTCGACGACTTCGGCCTTGCCGGACAGTTCGATTTTACCGGCATAGAGATCGATGCGCAGGTGAAAAACCGGCTGGGTATTCCCCTTCAGATCGACGGCAAGTTTGACATGTACCGCGACGAAACCAAAATCGACAACGCCCTTGCGCTCAACCCTCCGTTCAATTTCAAGATCGCGGGTGCGACGTACAATGAAAGCAGCGGAACAGTCGCCGAAGCGGTCACCGATTTCAAGCCGGTGGCTACCCTTCATCTGGACGGCAACAACCTTCCCAACAAAATGAAATTCAAAGTGGACGGCATGTCTAACCCGACGCCCGAAACGGACGGTGAGCGCAATTTCCTGGTGAAAGGCGACGACGAGCTGGTGGATGTAGCGCTGAACATCCGTATCCCGTTTCATTTCAAAACCAGCCATTACGCGCGGCTGGACACCATCGAGTTTGATTTCAACGACCTGATCAAAGACAGCGAAGCGGAAAGCGAAGCAGTCGACGAGGCGATCCTGACGCTAACCATCGACAACGGATTGCCGCTGGACATCAACCTGGGCATGGTAGCCGTCAACGTCGCCGGCCAAAGGATGAGCGTCCCCGTCATTTCGGAACAGCCCATCAAATCGGGCGTTCCGGGCAGCGGCAATCAGATCGCATCCGAGCACAGCGTCCTGAACATCCGGCTAACGCAAGAGCAAATCAAGGAATTTAGAGACAGGGACGTCAAGAACCTTGTGCTGGAAACCACCGCCAAAACCGCCGGCAGCGACTATGTCACGCTCAACGACCAGTCGTTTCTCAATATCGAGATTTCGCTCAGCGCAACGGTAAGTTTATCTTTCGACCTGTTTTGAACCAAAGTCATCATGAAAATAAAAATGAAAAGCATATCATACTTATATTATCTGTTGTTGCCGTTGTTATTGCTGGGCGCGAGCGCAAGCCTCCGGGCGCAGGATCCCATGGCGCTGTACTTCATGGAAACCGTTCCCCAGACGAGCCGCATCAATCCCGCCTTTCAGCCCCGCGCCAACGGATTTGTCTCCCTTCCGGCGTCGGTCGGCGTCGATTTTCGCAGCGGTTTGTCCGTTAAGGATATTTTCCAGAAGCACGGCGACCGGTGGTATCTTCCGATAGAGCGACAGTACGACTACAAGAAGCTGTACAAATCCATCGGCAGGAAAGCCACCATGATCAACGCGCGCGTGGAGTGGGATTTGCTGGGCTTCGGGTTCCGCACCGGCAAAGGCTATGTCACCTTCGGCGTGTCCGAGCATGTCGTGGGGGTGTCTTCACTGCCTTCCGACCTGTTCAAGATATCCGAAACAGGCTTTCCCGACAACACCAGGCTGGATTTTTCGCCGATGCGGATACACGCCATGGCGTACAAACAGATCCTCATCGGCTACAGCCATCCCATCAACGAGAAGCTGACCATCGGCGTCAACCTGAAGCCGCTGTTCGGACAGGTGGCCGCCACGACGAAGATCCGTACCTTTAGCATCAAAACCGGCCTCAATGAATGGAGCGTCGAGGTGGAAGGCGACGCCTATACCTCGCTTCCCGCCACCATGACGGAAGATGAGGACGGGGATTTGAAGGAGTTCGAATTTCAGGACGACCTGGAAACCGCAGACTATATCAGCAAGTACGCCGGTTTTTCCAATCCGGGCTTTGCCGTCGACCTGGGAGCCGTTTATGCGTTTACGGAAAGACTGTCCGTATCGGCGGCGCTGAACAACCTGGGGTTCATATCGTGGAAGCAGGACCTGAACGGCGTTTCGTTCCGGGGTCAGTACGCTTTCAAGGGGATAGAATACAATACGGCGGACGATGATGATATAGACAATGCGTGGGAAGCCCTCGGCGATTCACTGAAAAACGTGATCTATTTCGGCACGCAGCACAAGAAGTTCAAAACCGCCCTGACGCCATCCCTTTACCTTGGCGCCTCTTACCGCCTTACGCCGGCCATATCCGTGGGACTGCTGTCGCGCAGCGTGTTCTGGAAAAAAGCTTTTCACCAGAGTTTCAACCTGTCGCTCAACCTGCAACCCTACAGTTTCGTTTCGTTCAATATCGGCATCAATACGCAGATCAAAGGCAATACGTATTTCGGCACGGGCTTTTCGCTCTTTCTGGGCCCCCTGCAGTTCTACCTGATCAGCGATTACCTGCCGATACGCTATTCGACCCTCACGCTGGACGGCGATAAAATACCCTTCGTTCCCGAACGCCAGAAAGAAATCACGATCCGGACAGGCCTGAACCTTGTGTTCGGCAAACACGGCTATGTGAACAGCGCCATGCTGGAAAAACGCGCCAACCAGTGGAAATGACGCGCCGGATGCTGTCCGGTTAACCCTATCCCGTGCGAAGGCTTTCGCATGCGTCCTTGCAGGTCAGGGTAGCGCGCGACGACACCCTGTCAGCGGTCTTAACCCTGACAGGGGACGGTAGACGGTAACCGTTCCGACCCTGACAGCGACGGTATAACGGACAGGATTATTTCTTCCTTTACGGTTCCGGCGGGATATTACTTCATATCGCCGATTACTTTCACTGCTTCTTCGAGGTAAATGTCCCTGTTCAGGTCTTTGAGCCACTTGTTGGAGCGCGCAATCTTTGTGGTATCGTCTTTCATTTCGGCGATGTCGGCACGAGGGGCTGCGATGGTCAGTGCGGTTAATTTCTTGCTGATTTCCTCGAAGCGTTTATTTTCTTCCTTGCGTTTTTCTTCTTCCTGTTGGTAGGTCTTCAGGTTCAACGTCAATTCTGTTTGATCACGTTGTCGTTTCACAAGGGCTACCTGCTCGTTCAAAAGTTTGAAACTCTCGCTTTTTGCGGTACGTTCCCTGCTCTTTTTCTGTAATGCGGCCACCGGTACGGGTTTTTTCCATACCTGGTATTTTGCCGGCGACACGGTAGTCCATGGCAGGCAATTATCTTCGAAACGTTCGCCGATTTTCCATTCGCTGTACACATCGGGGAGTACAATGTCGGATGTTACGCCTTTCAATTGGGTAGCCCCGCCATTGATACGGTAATACTTGTGTACGGTAAGGAGCAGCGACCCCATCGGTCTCAAACCGGTCATCTCATTGGGCAGGTATGCATCCAGTTCGGCCACAGCCTGTACCGTTCCCTTACCGAAGGTTTGCGGTGCGCCCATGATCACAGCCCGCTGATAATCCTGCATGGCGGCAGCCACAATCTCCGACGCCGAAGCGCTGATGGAGCTTACCAATATCACGAAAGGGCCGTCGTATTGCACCGAGGGGTCATCATCAGAATCTACGCGCGGCATTCCGCTGTTGGATTTTATCTGCACAATAGGCCCCGTGTTGATGAACAGACCGCCCATTTTGACCGCATCGGGCAACGAGCCGCCAAGGTTGGAACGCAGGTCGAGGATGATCCCCTGCACGCCTTCTGTTTTCAATTTCTCGATTTCCTTGGCTACGTCGTCGGATGAAGCCCTTCCGGTTTCCGATTTTTTAAAATCCACATAAAAACTTGGCAAATCAATATAGCCTACCCTGATGTTGGTAGCAGGATCGGTAAGCACAGCCGATTTGGCGTAAGTTTCCTCGTCGATGACTACCGCGCGGGTAATCGTAATTTCGTGTGTCGATCCGTCGCCGCGCTTCACTGTGAGCGTTACCTTGGTGCCTTTCTTCCCGCGGATCAATTTCACCGCATCGTCCAGGCTCATGCCGAAAATGTCTACCGGTTCCGCTTCATTCTCCTGCTTCACTTTGGTGATGAGGTCGTTCACTTTCAATTCGTCTTGCAGCCATGAGGGACTTCCGGGCAGCAGCATGATCACCTTGGCGTAACCATCGGATGGGGTCAATTGAGCACCGATCCCTTCGAACTGTCCCGATATGCGCATGTCGAAATCCTCCTTGGCGAAAGGCGTGTTATATATGGTATGCGGGTCGAATACGGTCATGATCGCGTTCACGTACAATGAAAATTTCCCTTCGGGCTTTTGTTGCACCAGGTTGTTCAGGAATATATCGTTGAGTGATTTCAATACCTTTTTACGCGCTTGGAATTCCAACGTATCCATCGATTTGATTTTTGACGGGTCGGTTTCTTTTTCCTGTGCTTTCAGGCCGTTGGTTACCTGAGCGAGCGTCCTCGATTTCAATTCTTTCCGCCAGCTATCCTTCAGCTCGGCGCTGTTGGCAGGCCAGTTGCGCTTCTCCTGATCGGCTTCCCATGTTTCGCCGGTGGTAAAATCGAACGGTTGCGACAGGATCTCCCTGTAATATCCCTGTACTTCGGGAATCCTCCTGTCCAGCAGCTTTCCTGCCAGATCGTATAACTGGTAAGTGTTGTTGTGTATCTGGTCGTCGATCTGCAGTTTGTATACTTCCATTTGCCGTACATCTTCCCTGGTAAGGAACCATTTGTACGGATCTAATTTTTTCAGATATGCATCGAAAACCTTTCCGGAAAATTGATCATCAATTTTTGGCGGGTTGAAATGATCTCTCTCTGCCAATTGCATTACCATTTGCAGGATCACATCGTTCTTTCCGGAACGCTGCTTGCAGAAAGAATACAGTAATGATGTAGAAACAAGTATGATGAGTGTGGCCGGGATAAATAAGCGAACCTTGGTTTTCCGGAAAAATGACTTTTTTGATGACTTCATATCACTGAAGATTTTTATAGACTGGGTTTTAAGACGGCGCAAAGTAAATACAAATTAAAGTAATATGCAAGCGTGGGGGTCAATGATGGATTTTGAATTATGAATTATTATGATATTATATAACTTTGCGGAATATGATCAAACAGACATGATGAAAAACATTTTTACATTATTGGTCGTTTCCTGTGGTTTCACTTTGTATGCCCAGGATATACCCAATGCAGGATTCCCTTTCGATCCCGCAAGGAAACAGCCTGCCGGAGAGCGGAAGGGAGAAGTGTTTGAAAGAGAATTTGCGGATTCCGGAATATATCCGGGAACCAAACGCAAATACTGGGTATATGTCCCGGCGGCATATATTCCCGACAAACCTGCATGCCTGTACGCAGGCATGGACGGAATATCCTTTGATGCTCCCACTGTTTTCGACAACCTGATTGAATCCGGCGAAATGCCGGTCACCATAGGCGTTTTTGTTCAGTCGGGAACGGTGTATGATGCGAACAGTGAAGTGATACGCTATAACCGGAGTAATGAGTTTGACAAAACCGACGACACATTTGCCCGGTTCCTTATCGAAGAACTCCTGCCCGATGCGGAAAGGCAGCAGACTGCGGACGGCAGGCCGGTACGGTTCTCCGACGATCCGAACGACCGGGCTATTGCCGGTAACAGCAGCGGTGCGATATGCGCTTTTACCGCCGCATGGAACAGGCCGGATGTATGGAGCAGGGTATTCAGCGCTATCGGCACTTTCGTTCCCATGCGCGGAGGCAATGAATATCCGGCATTGATCCGCAAAACGGAGCCGAAACCGTTGCGTATCTTCCTGCAGGACGGGGAAAAAGACACATGGAATCCCCTGTTTGGAAGCTGGTTCGACGCCAACCTGAACATGCAGTCGGCGTTAAGTTTTGCCGGCTACGAGATGACGCATGCCTGGGGAACGGGCGGACATGACGGAAATCATGCACACGAAATCTTTCCCGATGTCATGCGCTGGCTATGGAAAGGATGGCCGGCGAAAGTACAGTCCGGCCCGTCAAAAAACGATATGCTGACGCAGATACTCGCCCCGGAACATCGCTGGGAGGAGGTAACGACTCCTTCCGTACCGCATGGAAACCTGTATTCCAACAGTCGCGGGGAACTGTTTTTTGCCGACATCTCCGGTACGGTATACGGCATGAGCGACCGTGGCCGGTGGGATCGGCTCATGCAACTGCCGGCGGGAGAAAAGCTGATGGCGTGTGCAGAGAAGAAACTTTACTGCATCGGCGGCAAAGGGAAAATCAACGTATATGCGGACGGCAAGAAACAGACGCTTCCCGGTAATTATCCCGATGCAAAAGGATTGCTCGTTACCGCAAAGGGAATCTACCTGGCCGGACGCGCTGCCGGAACAGAACGGGAAATATGGCTGCTCAACGGAAAGGGCGGAAAATCGCTCATCGACAAAACAAGGCAGGGCGGGATACAAATGATGATTTCCCCCGATCACAGGATGCTGATCACAAGCGAGGAAAATTCACACTGGCTATACAGTTATACCGTCGAACAGGATGCAACCATCAGCAACCGGCAACGCTGGTACTGGCTACATAACACGGATAACCTCGATTTCGAAACCAAAGGCAACATGATGTTCGATCGTAACGGCAATCTTTATGTGGCAACACCCCTGGGCGTGCAAGTTTGCGACCAGAACGGACGGGTCAGGGCTATTCTGACTTTGCCGTCGGGAAAAACAGATGCACTTGCGTTCGCGGGAGAAGAAAAAGATCTGCTTTATGTATTGTCACAAGGCAAACTGTACCGCAGAAAAATGAAGACGGAAGGAATTACGCCGGACGCGCCTCCGGTAAAAGTCGCGTCACAGGGTGCAGGGTAAACCGGGTGAGCTGTCCTGTATGGGGGATGGCTCCATATTTTTCACAGCGCCTCCCAAAAAAGAATGAACCGTTTTTCCAAAAAAACATCTATTTTTGTCTGCTGAATATAAAAATTAATGTGATTTCTGTCATGGAATTCAAAGCAAGTATGATTGCAGGTTTTCTGCATGGAACGATCGAAGGCGATCCCGATGTAACCGTATCGGCTTTCGCCAAAATAGAAGAAGGGTATCCCGGTGCGCTGAGTTTTTTGGCCAACCCGAAATACGAAAAGTACCTGTACGAAACCGCTTCAAGTATTGTGATCATCAATAAGACACAAAAGCTGGATCAAGCCGTAAAATGCACCCTGATCAGGGTTGACGATGCCTACCGGTCGTTTGCCTCTTTGCTCGAATTGTACGCCTCGCAGCAGCAGGAAAAATCGGGGCGCGAGGAACCTGTTTCCGTAGCGTCTTCGGCTACGCTGGGCGAAAATATTTTCATCGGCGCGTTTACGTATATTGCCGATCATGCAAAGATCGGCGATCATGTAAAGATACACCCGCAGGTATATATCGGCGAAAATGTCTCCATTGGCGAAAATACCGTTCTTTATCCCGGGGTAAAAATCTATCGCGACTGCATCATCGGCAGCGATTGCGTGATCCATTCAGGCGCAGTGATCGGCGCTGACGGCTTTGGTTTTGCTCCGCAAACCGATGCGGATTACAAGAAGATCCCGCAGATAGGCAACGTGGTGATCGAAGATCGTGTGGAAATAGGCGCCAACACCTGCATCGACCGCGCTACCATGGGATCCACCATCATACGCAGGGGCGTGAAGCTGGATAACCTGATACAGGTAGCCCATAACGTGGAAATAGGCGAAAATACCGTCATAGCCTCCCAATCGGGCATATCCGGATCCTGCAAAGTGGGCCGGAACTGTATGTTTGCCGGGCAGGTGGGACTTGCCGGACACTTAGTCATTGCCGACGGCGTAAAGATCGGGGCGCAGTCGGGTATTAACTCAAGCATCACGAAACCGGACAGCGCCATTTTGGGAAGTCCGGGCATGAACTATCAGGATTGCATCAAATCATACGTAGTGGTGCGCAGGCTGCCCGATTTGAAAAAGAGGGTGGACGAACTGGAAAGAATGATAAAAAGTAATCAGTAAGCGATGAAGAGGTAATATGTATTACAGGTCTTACAATCTGATCAATAAAAAGTGGAAAATCACGAATCGAAAATCACGGAGTACGCATTAATTACCGGAGCTTCAAGCGGAATAGGGCTGGAATTTGCGCGAATCGCCGCTTCCAAACATATAAATTTGATACTGTTGGCTCGCAGCGCCGAAAAATTGATGCAGTTACGGACAGAACTTGAAGGGCTATACCCGATAAAAGTACTGGCTGTAGGGTGCGATCTCACGGATCCCGGAACCGTGGAGAAAGTGGCGTCATTACTGCACGGACGCGGCATCGTTCCCGATATACTGATCAACAATGCCGGGTTTGGCATGTACGGGCCTTTTGACCGTATCGGCGCCGAAACCGAAGCGAACATGATTCAGTTGAACGTCACCTCGTTGACGGAACTAACCAAGATCATCTACAGGCAGATGCATAGCAGGGGCAGGGGGAAAATACTGAATGTATCGTCCATAGCCGGTTTTATGCCCGGCCCGTGGATGGCTGTATATCATGCCGCCAAAGCGTATGTATTGTCGTTTTCCGAAGCTCTGGCTACAGAAGCCAGGGGCAGCGGCATTACGGTAACGGCGCTGTGTCCCGGCCCTACCGAAACGAATTTCGAAAACCGCGCATCAACCGGCGCAGGTATCAAAGTATTCAAGAGATTTGGGAAACTGCCTGCCGCCCGACAAGTTGCCGAATATGGCTGGAAAAGCATGATGAAAGGAAAAACAGTAGCCATACACGGAAGCAAAAACCGCTGGCTGGCTTTCCTCATCCGCCTCCTTCCGAGGAAAACAGTAGCGAACATAGCCGGTAAGATACAGGGTCTGTAGACCTGTCAGGGGTCAAACCGGATATTATATCGTTGACGCGACTACTTCAACAACTGTATCTTTTTCAGGAAAGCGTCGCGATACATGTCGCTGATCGTGATGCTGTGCTGTCCGATTTTGATACGGCTCTTTTCGATAATGTCGATCTTGTTTAATGCCACGATATACGACCGGTGTACCCGTACGAACCGTTCCGGAGAGAGGCCCTGCTCCAGGGTACGCAGGCTGAGCAGCGAAAGAACAGGCTTGTCGACAATGTGCAGTTTCACATAATCTTTTAATCCTTCAATAAACAGAATGTCGTCTGTGTTGATGCGGATGGTTTTATAGTCGGATTTGATGAAGATAAAGCCGCGATCCTGTGTTTCGCCCTGCTCCGGCGCGCGTACCTGCGTGTGCAGCCTGATTTGTTCCCGTACCTTATTGACAGCTTTCAGGAAACGTTCGAATGAAAGGGGTTTGCGCAGGTAATCCACCGCATCGAGGTTGAACGCATCGACGGCATACTGTTCCTGCTCCGAAATAATGATGGAATAGGGTTTATTCCGCAAACTGCCGAGAAACTCCAAACCGGTCAGCACGGGCATTTCAACATCCGTAAAAATCAGATCGACCTTCTCCCTGTCGATAAACTCGATGGCATGGAACGCATTATCGAAAGTCCGAAGCAGTTCGAGGAACGGTATTTTGGCAATGTAGTCTCCTACAATTCCCAAATCATGGGCATTATCATCGACGGCAATACAGCGGATCATACATCATTATATTTTCAGCCGCAATTTTACGACAATATTTTGAAAACAATTGCAGACTGTTGATAAAATGTGTATTTTGGTCGCATCAATATAAACCGTCAAAGATAGGATCATGAACAGAATACAGGTAGGGTTGGCGTCATTCGGCATGTCGGGGAAGGTTTTCCATGCGCCCATCCTGACTCATCATCCGGGCTTCAGGGTGAGCAGGATCGTGGAACGAAGCAAAAACGAGGTGAAGAATACATACCCTGAGATTACATCGGTACGCTCGTTCGACGAGTTGCTGGACGATGACAATATCGAACTTGTAGTCGTGAATACGCCCGACCACACCCATTTCGAATATGCTCGCAAAGCGCTCGAAGCAGGCAAGCACGTGATTGTTGAAAAGCCCTTCACACGCACCATCGGGCAGGGCGAGGATTTGCTGAACCTTGCCGAGCGGAAAAACAGGATGTTAAGCATTTTTCAGAACCGCCGGTGGGACGGCGACTTCCTTACGGTTCGACAACTGATCGGCAACGGGTGGCTGGGAAGGCTTGTGGAATTTGAATCGAACTATATGCGCTATCGCAACTATATACAGCCTGACACATGGAAGGAATCGGCCATACAGGGAATCGGGATCACCTATAACCTGGGCTCGCACATGATCGACCAGGCGATAACGCTGTTCGGCATGCCCGATGCGGTATGGGCCGATATCGACAGCATGCGTACCGGGAGCGAGATCGACGATTATTACATCATCAAGTTGATTTATCCCGAAATAAAAGCAGTGTTGAAGGCAAGTTACCTGGTTCGCGAAGAAGGTCCCCGCTACACGCTGCACGGCGCCCATGGCTCGTTCCTGAAATATGGCATCGACCCGCAGGAAGAAATGTTAAAACGCGGCGGAAACCCGTCGATGCCCGACTGGGGAAAAGAACCCGAAGACCGGTGGGGAATACTGAATACTGAAATCAACGGAGTACATATACGCGGTAAAGTGGAAACCGTTGCCGGGAACTATGCCGCCTTCTACGACAATATATATGATGTGCTGCGCAACCGCGCCGAGCCGGAAGTGTCGCCCGGGCAGGCGCTCAACGTGATCCTTCTCATTGAAGCCGCTATGGAAAGCAGTCGCAACGGGCAAAGCGTTGAAATAGGAAGCTGTTTTTGATTTTGACGGATCATCATTGCGTATCAAATAATCAAAAATCGGATTCCATGAATGATTTGAAATACAAAATCGGTATCGGGTTGATCCCGGGAGTTGGCGATATACAGGCCAAGAAGCTGATTTCGTACTGTGGAGGCGTAGAGGCGGTGTTCAGGGAAAAGAAGGCGGCATTGATGAAAATTCCCAGTGTGGGCGAAGCGCTGGCAAATTCCATAGCCAACCATGATGTGCTGGCAAAAGCCGAAAAGGAAGTGGATTTTATCTTCAAGCATCATATCGGCTATTCCTTTTATCTGGATGACGATTATCCCGTACGCCTGAAAAACTGTCCGGATTCGCCCGTTATCTTTTTCTACAAAGGCGATGTTGATTTCGAACATCCCAAGATTGTGAGTATCGTGGGGACGCGCCAAGCCACCCCGTATGGGAAAGACCTCTGTAACCGGCTGGTGGATGAACTGTGCCGGCGCAATCATCACCCCGTCATCGTAAGCGGACTGGCCTACGGTATCGACATTTGCGCGCACAAGGCGGCTTTACGCAACGGCTTACCCACTATTGCCGTATTGGGGCATGGACTGGCGCAAATCTACCCGGCGGCACACGCTGCCACAGCCCGCGAAATAACCGGACAGGGAGCTTTACTCACCGAATTTCCGAGCGACAGGCCTATTGACCGTAACAACTTTGTCCGCCGCAACCGGCTGATTGCCGGCTTAGCCGACCTGACCATCGTAGTGGAATCGAACATACGCGGCGGAGCCTTGATTACCGCCGACATCGCCAATTCGTACAACCGTGATGTGTTTGCCTGTCCCGGCCGCCTTACGGACGAATGTTCCGTCGGCTGCAACTGGCTGATCAGAACCAACAAGGCCAGCCTGTTGCAGTCGGTTGCCGACATCGAGTACCTGATGGGGTGGGACAACAATCAAAAAGCGCCTGTGCAGCGGAAATTATTCCCGACGGTATCGCCCGAAGAAGAAACGATTCTCCGGCTGTTAAAGGAAGGCGGCGAATGTCCCATCGACACCCTGGGTGTTGCCCTGCAAATGCCGGTCAGTAAGGTGTCGACACTGCTTCTGAGCCTGGAACTGAACGGACTGGTACACAGTCTGCCGGGAAAAGTATATCAGGCAGTGTAAGGGTGATCAGGGTAAAAGAAACGGCATCATATATTCATTTGAAAATAATACTCCAAAACAGATTTTTATGTGATCTGCGCCCTTCCGGCGGAACGTTCTGCCGGGAGGGGTGCAGGTTGGTGCCGGCAGAACGTTCTGCAAACATGAACCCGGACGATTCGCCTCTGCAGAACGTTCCGAAACCATGAACCCGGTCAGGTTCTTACTTGCAGAACGTTCCGAAACCATGAATCCGGTCAGGTTCTTACTTGCAGAAGGTTCCGAAACCATGAATCTGATCGGATTCTTACTTGCAGAAGGTTCCGAAACCATGAATCGGATCGGATTCTTGCTTGCAGAAGGTTCCGAAACCATGAATCCGGTCAGGTTCTTATTTGCAGAACGTTCCGAAACCATGAACCTGATCGGATTCTTATTTGCAGAACGTTCCGAAACCGTGAATCCGGTCAGGTTCTTGTTTGCAGAAGCATCTGCCGGCATGAATCCGGCAGGTTGACGTGCGGAAACCTCGCCTCTCCAAACCACCCGTAAACAGGGCGCGCTTAAATACGTCTGCGCGCGGTTTCACCGAAGGTCATTGTACGACATCGCTTTTACCAGTTCTTCTGCAAATTCCCTTGTCCCGAACGTGGTTCTGTTCGGCATGAAACGTGCCAGGTCAACGGTTGCGCCGGTTTGCTGCAGGGTTTGCTCCATAGCGGCGGTAATGAGTTGCGCCGCCCCGTTCCAGCCGATATATTCCAGCATCATCACGGCCGAAAGCAGTAACGACGACGGATTGGCCATGTTTTTACCGGCAATATCGGGCGCCGTTCCATGGGTAGCCTCGAAAATGGCATTCCCCGTCAGGTAGTTGATATTGGCGCCCGGAGCAATGCCAATACCGCCAACCATTGCCGCCAGCTGATCCGATATATAATCGCCGTTCAGATTGAGGGTTGCAATTACCGAATAATCTTCGGGGCGCAGAAGTGTATTTTGCAGGAAAGCGTCGGCAATCACATCCTTCACCACCAGTCGTCCCGACCGGATCACATCGCTGTATTCGCGTTCGGCCAGGGCGTATCCCCAACTTTTGAAGCCGCCCTCGGTAAATTTCATAATGTTGCCTTTGTGTACCAGCGTTACAGACGGGCGGCGGTTATCAAGCGCATACTCGATAGCTGCACGTACCAGCCGTTCCGTTCCTTCTACCGATACCGGCTTCACCCCCAGCGAGGAAGTTTCGGGGAAACGGATTTTCGTCACGCCCATTTCCTTTTGCAGGAACGCGAGCAGTTGACGGGCTTCGTCGGTACCCTGCATCCATTCGATGCCGGCATAAATATCCTCCGTGTTTTCGCGGAAAATCACCATGTCCACCTTTTGCGGCTCTTTCAACGGCGATACCACGCCTTTGAACCAGCGTACCGGCCGTAAACAGACGTACAGGTCCAGATCCTGCCGCAGCGCTACGTTCAGCGAACGTATGCCGCCACCGACAGGCGTGGTAAGCGGCCCTTTGATGCCTATCAGGTATTTGCGGAAAGCATCCATTGTAGCATCGGGAAGCCATACCCCGGTTTGGTTGAAGGCTTTTTCGCCGGCCAGAACTTCCTGCCACCGGATTTTCCGGCTGCCATGATAGTATTTTTCCACTGCGGCATCAATCACTGTACGCGCTGCCGGCCAGATGTCATGGCCTATGCCGTCGCCTTCGATATATGGGATTACAGGGGAAGAGGGTACATTCAATTCCCCTTTGTTTGAAGTGATCCGGTTCATTTAATTCGATTTATATTCATTTGATTCCGCAAAGGTAAAGAAAACCCTGTATGTTGATCCTGCCGGATTTTGAAAACCCGGCAGGTCAATGCTTCGCGCCCCGGCAAATCATCGCAGGTTTTCCACTGTGGAAAAATATGTGCATAACTTCCTTCGGCTGGAAAATTGCTTTTGCCTATCTTTGGCGGTTAAAAATCCAGAAATAAATGAGTGCGGCAGAATACCAGGATGACAGTATAAAAACGCTTGAATGGCAGGAGCATATCCGTTTGCGCCCCGGGATGTATATCGGCAAGCTGGGCGACGGTTCATCGCCCGACGATGGCGTCTATGTCCTTGTGAAGGAGGTGTTGGACAACTCCATTGACGAATATATGATGGGCTACGGCAAACAGATCGAACTCAATATCGAGGAATCCGGCAAGGTGTCCGTCCGGGATTTCGGGCGCGGTATCCCGCTCGGCAAGGTGCTCGACGTGGCTTCGAAGATGAATACCGGCGCCAAGTACGATTCCAAGGCATTCAAAAAGTCCGTGGGGTTAAACGGTGTGGGTATCAAAGCGGTCAATGCATTATCCGGCCGGTTTTACCTGCAATCCTTCCGCGACAAGCGTACCAAAGCGGTGATGTTTGCCAGAGGTCAGGTGGTAGATAATCCGGTCGAGACCGATACCGACCAGCCCAACGGCACGCTTACGACTTTCGTACCCGACGAAACGCTGTTCGGGCATTACCGGATCATTCCCGAATACCTGGAACGGCTGTTGAAAAACTATACCTTCCTGAATACGGGGCTTGTACTGGTATACAACGGCGTCAGGCATGTGTCGCGCAACGGATTGCTCGATCTGTTAGACGACAATATGAACTCGCCCGGCCTGTATGATCCCATCCATCTCAAGGGCGAAGATATCGAACTTGCTATCTGCCACGGTACGCAATACGGCGAAGAATATTACAGCTTTGCCAACGGGCAGTTCACTCCGCAGGGAGGCACGCATCAGCAGGCGTTCCGCGAAGCGTATGTGAAAACAATCCGCGAATTTTTCCGCAAGGATTATGATGCTTCCGACATCCGCTCGTCCATCATTGCCGCCATCAGCATCAAGATACAGGAACCGATGTTCGAGTCGCAAACCAAGACAAAACTCGGATCCAAGGAGATGTCCCCCGGCAGCGACCTCACGGTGAGCAAATTTATCGGCGATTTTGTGAAGACCGAGCTGGACAATTACCTGCATCGTCACCCCGATACGGCCGATGCCATCCGGCAAAAGATCGAGGAATCGGAAAAGGAACGCAAGGCAATGTCGAACATCAAGAAATTAGCCAGGGAACGCGCCAAGAAAGCCAGCCTGCACAACCGCAAGCTGCGCGACTGCCGCGTGCACTTCACCGATAGCAAACACGAGAAGTCTCTTGACTCTACGCTGTTCATCACCGAGGGCGACTCGGCCAGCGGATCGATCACCAAGTCGCGCGACGTTAACACGCAGGCAGTATTCAGCCTTCGCGGGAAACCGCTCAATACTTTCGGCATGACCAAACGCGTGGTGTACGAAAACGAAGAGTTCAACCTGCTGCAGGCCGCGCTCGATATAGAGGAAGACATCGAACACCTGCGCTACAACCGGGTGGTAATTGCTACCGATGCCGACGTCGACGGGATGCACATCCGCCTGTTGCTCATCACATTCTTTTTACAGTTTTTCCCCGACCTCATCCGTAAAGGGCACCTGTATATCCTGCAAACGCCGCTTTTCCGCGTACGCAACAAAAAGGAAACACATTATTGCTATTCGGAGGAAGAGAAGGCAAAGGCTTTGAAGAAATTAGGATCGTCGGCCGAAATTACCCGTTTCAAAGGACTGGGCGAAATATCACCCAACGAGTTTTCCGGTTTTATTGGTGAAAATATACGTTTGGATCCTGTGAAACTCAGCAAAACCGACATGATACAGGAATTGCTTACGTTCTATATGGGTAAAAACACGCCCGACAGGCAGCATTTTATCATTGGGAACCTGCGGATCGAGGAAGATTTGGTGGAAGAAGAAATACCCTGTTGAACGCACTGATCTTTCGTTTTAAATATTAAATATTTACTAATGAACTTGTTTTTACGAAAAATATGGTTGTAATAAGATGATATGCTGTTGCTTTCGGTGATTTCTTTTGCATAAAGTTCAAATTAAATTCGGTTGATGCAATAAATATATGTTACTTTTGCATTTGTATGTTTGTAATTTGTTATTGATGATGAATACAGTAAGAAAACTGCCCGTTGGCATACAGGACTTTGAGAAACTGCGTAAAGAAAACTGTCTTTATGTGGATAAAACGCAGTATGTTTATCAATTGGCTCAAACAGTCAGTCCCTATTTTCTTGCTCGTCCGCGCAGGTTTGGGAAGAGTCTGTTTCTTTCCACGCTCAAAGCCTATTTTGAAGGCAAAAAAGAACTTTTTGAGGGGCTGAAAATTGCCGGGCTTGAAAAAGAGTGGACAGAATATCCTGTTATTTATCTGGATTTCAATGTTGGCCTGCTTACAAGCGCAACAAATGTTGCGGAACGGTTATCCGTTAAAATAAAAGAGCTTGAAAATTTATGGGGTAAGAAAACCGATACCGGGGATTTGGCAAGCAGATTTGAAGCGGTTATAGAGAGCGCTTACGAACAGACGGGAAAAAAAGCAGTCGTTTTGATTGACGAATATGACAAGCCGCTTATAAGCACAATGGAGGATGAAACTGCAAATAATGAAATCAG
>JAISCQ010000280.1 GCA_031265445.1 Bacteroidales bacterium | reverse complement strand
AAAGGGGGCGGCGATGCAGACGTCATTACCGTCACTACCGACGCCAATGAGTGGAACTACACGGCGCCCGCCTGGTTGAGGGAAAGCGGAAAAACCGCCACTACGCTCACGCTGACCGCCTCCGCCGCACCGCTGGGCAGCAGGATCGGCGTTGTAACGATCACGGCCGGCGACAAATCCCGGCAGGTGGAAGTCATCCAGAGGGGACTTGCCGATATCATGGATCTCATCTTCAATGCAGATGGAACGGCAACGAACATCGCCGACCCGGAACTGCCGGTCATTACGACACCATACGTAAAAACAGGCGAGACAGACATAGACCGGCTGACTACCGTGAAGAGCGAAACATACGGAAGGTATATCGCACGGTTTGCTCACACAGACTGGGTCAGCGGCTATCTGACCCCGACCGGCTTCTACAGGCTGGAATATGGAACTGTCGCGGACAAGCTTACCAATGGACACAGCATGGAAGCATTAGTGTCGTCAAATGTGCTGAAGGATAATGCGAAAGCGCTCGGCGGGCACCAGGGCGGCGGAGTGGCGCTGTATTTTGGAAGCGGTGCAAGCAGCGGTAAATTTACCTACCAGGCTCATATCGGCCCCGGCTATAGAGGTCCAATAGCTCCATCAGCCGCCGTGGCGGGGACATACTATCATCTTGTAGGCGTATATAACCCGTCGACAGGTCTGTCCCTGTATATCAACGGCGAACTTGTTGCAACTCACAGCGAAACAAGTACTGCTATGGTGCTTTCTTCGAATGAGAACAACCGGTGGTTAGGCATAGGAGCAGACACCGGCGAGAACAAAGGAGGTGAGAACGGTTGGGACGGCGACATCGCCATCGCCCGTGTTTACGACGCTCTGCTGACACCGGAGCAGGTAGCGGCGCTATACGCTGAGATCAACGAATAACGATCACGCCGTATTCATTTTTTCATGAATCTCCGACAGGCTTTTGACGCCTGTCGGGGATTATTTTAAAAAAATATGCAGTGTACAAATCCCCCGCAACCGTCGGCAAGCGATGATCCGTATGATACAAGTTCCCCGCAGCTGTCGGCAGACAATTATCCGTATGATGCAAGTTCCCCGCGATCGTCGGCAGACAATTATCCGTATGATGCAAGTTCCCCGCAACTGTCGGCAAGCGATTATCCGTATGATACAAGCTCCCCGCAGCTGTCGGCAAGCGATTATCCGTATGATACAAGTTCCCCGCAGCTGTCGGCGAACAATGATCCGTATGATACAAGTCCCCCGCAACCGTCGGCAGGCTGCGTTGTAGAGACGCGATGCCTCGCGTCTTTGCTGTCAGACAACAGCATGTTGCAAATTTCCCCGACGAGCAAGATCGCGCCGTTGAGCCGAATTTGCAATTCGGCTCGGAACATCAGGCAATTTGTAATTGACTTTGCCGGCATCGCTAAGTTGCCGCTCAACCGCGCCGTATGTTCACGCTTATCGCCACGGTCTTGTAGACGCGATGCATCGCGTCTCTACGGAGATTCGGGAATCGATTACCGGATTGCAAATCCGGATGATGTTCCGAGCGGCAATACAATTACCTGCGGTGAGATCGCTTCGCTAAGTTGCCGCTCAACCGCGGGGTCTGTATTTTCCTGTTGCCCTTTACGGAATTGATGCGTGTTTTTTATTATTAGGAATAAACATGAATCTTTAATCTTTTAAAATTAAATTCAAATAAAAGCAATGAATGACCAATTAATCCGGGTAAAAACCCAGTCTCTCCCCAACGAGCTGCATTACCGTTTTCACGTTGAAAATGGCGATCTTTATACCAAATACGGCGTTGATCCATTGGGTATAAGGGAGTATGACGAACCTTTCCGCACCAAACTCGTCGATTTGGACAAGGCGCTGGAACGTATCCGCAAAAGCGCGGACACGGAACGCATCGCCGCCGCCGACGTCGAGTTTGACCGCAGTTTTTCGGGCATGTCCGAATATACCCGTTCGTGCCGGAATCATTACGATCCGGCAATGCGGCCTTCGGCGGAAAACCTTCTGGTCGTTTTCGATCATTACGGCAATATCGGCAAGGAAGCCTACCGGCAGGAACTGGCTTCGTCGTCCAATCTGCTGCAAGATCTGCGGGCGAAAACGTCCGACGTGACGGCGTTGAATCTTGAGCCCTGGATGGCGGCGCACGAGCAGGCTGCACATGCGCTCGCCGATCTGCTGAACGTGCGTACCGGCGAAACAGCGAAGCAAACCGATCTGAACGCCAGACAGGTGCGCAGTGAAATAGACGCAGTCTATCAGCGAATCACCGACCGGATCAATGCGATGATCAATCTGCACGGCAAGGACTTTGTTCCCGGCTTTGTCGCCGAATACAACGCGCATGCCACGGAGTACAGAAACAGGCTCGCTCAGCACCTCGGACGTATCCGTGCAGGAAAAAAGACTGACGGCGAACAATGAACGGGAAGGAAGTATCACGGAGAGATTTTGTGAAAGCAAGCGGTATGGCCCTTGCATCCGGATTCATCGCCGGACAGGCGCCGGCAATGGCGAGAGTTGCAGATGTATCGTCTGTCCAGCAGGCAACCGACGGTATTCCGCTCGACAAAAAGCTGGATCCGGCGTGGGTGAAATCGCTGTACGAACGCGGCGTTCCCACCGTTTACGCCAAGTCGCGGAACGAGTTGCGCTATATCGGCATGCCTGTTGGCGGAATCAATGCCGGCGGCGTATATCTGGGCGGTGACGGGCGTTTGTGGCTGTGGGACATTTTCAACGATAATCGTGAAGGCATCGAACCCAAACTCGTCAAGTGGACGCAGGAAACGACGCATAGAAAATACATCTATCCCCGCGACGGAGCCTGCTATCTCGAACCGGCGCAAGACGTCCGTCCGCTGGAACAGGGTTTTGCCTTGCGATTCGAATATGGCGGAAAGACGGTCATCAAATCCCTCGAAACATTCGATTGGGACGAAGTGCTTTTCGAAGCCGGTTATCCGGTCGGAGTTGTCCGGTATATCGACAAAACCCTGCCGGTGGAAATCAGTTTGCACGCCTGTTCGCCATTTATCCCGCTGAACGAAGACGATTCGGGACTGCCGGCGACCATCCTGTCGTTCACCTTTAAAAATACGGGAACAGCAGCCGTCAAAATCGCCATAACAGGCTGGCTGGAAAACAAAACCGGCATCCATTCGGCAAACGAAGTAAAAAGCGATTTCGGGGCGTTAGCGGCGGTCAGCCGGCGCAACAACAAAGTAGTACGGCAAACGGGGCTGGTTGCTGTTGACGAAACTTTAACGCCGTTGGAGAAAGCGGAAGAGTTGCAGAAACGCCCCGATTTCGGTACAATGTGCATCGCCGCGCTGGACGCCGCCGCCAAGGGATACGCTTCCGTCAATACGAAAAACCTCCCCGGGCTGTTCGACCATCCAACGGTGGACGAATCGAACAGACCCATACAGGAACCGTTGATCGGAGCGGTGCAAACGACGCTCAACCTGTCTGCCGGCGAAGCGGAAGTTACCGCGAATTTCGTCATTAGCTGGTATTTCCCGAATCTGAAAATCCACGACAAGATCAAAGACACGGGACGTTATTACCAGAACCGTTTTGATTCGGCGCTGGCTGTGGCGCAGTATATTCAAGAGAATTTCAACCGGTTGTCGTCGCAGACATTGCTGTGGGCGGAAACGTGGAAAGATTCCACCCTGCCGCACTGGTTTCTCGAACGTACGTTATTGACCATCGATACGCTGGCGACTTCCAACTGCCACCGCTTCAGCAGCGGACGTTTCTGGGCCTGGGAAGGCGTAGGCGCATGTCACGGGACATGCACGCACGTGTGGCAATACGCTCAGGCGATGGGAAGGATTTTCCCCGCGCTCGAACGCGACTGCCGCGAACGTACCGACCTCGGCATCGCGTTGCGGGAAGACGGCGGCATTATTTTCCGCGCCGAAATGGAATCGCGTCCCGCTATCGACGGACAGGCCGGCTCGGTGTTGCGCTGCTATCGTGAACACCGGATGAGCGCCGACGATGCCTTTCTCCGCCGTAACTGGGAAAAAATCAAGCAAACCGTGCAGTTCATCATCCGTCAGGACAAAAATGGCGACGGGATGGAAGACACTCCGCTTGAAAACACGCTCGACGCTGTGTGGGACGGCGAAATAGCATGGATTGCGGGCTTGTGCATCGCAGCAGTCAAAGCGGGACAGCGTATGGCGGAAGAAACCGGCGATACGGATTTTGCCCGCCGTTGCGCCGATTACGTATCGAAAGGCAGCGCCAACATGGACAAATACCTGTTCAACGGCGAATATTACATTCATCGTCCCGACAAGGAAAAAGGCAGGAAAAAACTGGGCGCGTACAACACCTGCCATATCGACCAGGTGTTGGGACAGTCGTGGGCATATCAGGTTGGTCTCGGACAGATACTGGACAACAAAAAGGTGCGGTCGGCGCTGATTTCGCTCTGGAAATATAATTACACGCCCGATGTAGGGCCATATATCAAAAAGCATACCGGCGGGCGTCCTTATGCTGTGCCGGGCGAGGGCGGCCTGATCATGAATACCAATCCCAAAAACGAACCGAAACCTTATGGCGAAGATGTTTCGTGGCAAATGGGTTATTTCCACGAGTGCATGACGGGTTTCGAATACGAAGTGGCAGCCCACATGATTGCCGAAGGCATGACCGACGAAGGACTGATACTCGTGCGCTCCGTTCACGACCGCTATCATGCCGCCAAACGCAATCCGTACAACGAGATAGAGTGCAGCGACCACTACGCCCGCGCGATGGCAAGCTATGGCGCGTTCATCACCGCCTGCGGATTCGAATACCACGGTCCGAAAGGCTACATCCGTTTTGCTCCCAAGTGGAACGCCTCCGATTTCAAAGCGCCATTCACAGCAGCGGAAGGATGGGGAACTTACTCCCAAAAGCAGTCGAACAGCGCCATGGAATGTGTTCTCGAACCCGGATACGGACAGGTGCAGTTAAGCAGTTTTTCGGTAGATGCGCCCAAAGGCAAAAAAGCGAAAAAGGTAAATGTCATGCTTGGCGGACAAAGCATTCCGGCAAAATTAGAGCAACGGGGCGCGAATGTGCTGATTGCGCTGCAAAACCGCACGACGGTCAAAGCCGGAGAACAGCTTATACTAAAATTAAGCAATTCATAATTCAAAATTCATAATTCAAAATTCATAATTATTCATGGTAAAAAGGAGTTTACTGATTATTCCACTGTTTTTTTGTCTTTTTAGCCTGCGGGGACAACCGGACAAAGCGGTCAAGCCGGTCAGGAACCTGATTGTAATGATTCCCGACGGCACATCCATCGGGGTTGTATCGGCCGCCCGCTGGTATCAGATGTACAACCGGCACATCGACCGCCTGAACCTTGACCCCTGGCTCTGCGGTACAGTCTCGACCTTTTGCGCCGCGGCGCCCATCGGCGATTCGGCGCCCACTACCTCCTGCTATATGACCGGCATACCGTCGAAGGAAGGTTTCGTATCCACTTATCCGCCCGTCACCGGCAGGGAAATCATACCGCTGGACGCTTCAATGGCCTACCAGCCGCTGGCAACCGTACTGGAAGCCGCACGCATACTGCAAAACAAGGCGACGGGACTGGTCGTTACCTGCGAGTTCTGCCATGCTACGCCTGCCGACTGCGCCGCCCACTGTTACCAGCGCGGCAACTACAAGTTTGTCGCGCCGCAAATGGTCTACAACGACCTCGACGTCATGTTCGGAGGAGGCAGCAGCATCATCACGCAGGACATGCAGGATTATTTCAAAGCCAACGGCACTACCCTGATCCGCGATGACATCCGGCAATTCAACAGCTACAGCGGCGATGGAAAACTATGGGCGCTGTTCGGAAAAATGGAACATCCCTACGATCTGGACAGGGACACCGCCGCCATTCCCTCCCTGGAAGCAATGACGCGGAAAGCGCTTGCGCTGCTGTCGAAAAATCCGAACGGTTTTTTCCTGATGGTGGAAGGAAGCAATGTTGACCGCGCCGCCCACGCCAACGATCCTGTCGGCTGCATCACCGAGTTTCTCGCCTTCGACAGGGCCGTGGGCGCCGCCGTCGAGTTTGCAGTTGAAAACGGCGAAACAGCCATCGTGATCCTGCCCGATCACGGAAACAGCGGCTTCACCATCGGACGCAGGGGATGCGGCAATTCGTCCTCCACAGTGGAAGACCTGTTTGGCGCCGTCTCGCAGTACAAAAAAACATACGGCGCAATAGCCGACATTCTCAGGACAACGCCCGCCGGGCAGGTCGCCGGGGTCTTCAAGCAGTATACCGGCGTCGACCTCTCCGGGGAGGAACGGAAAAACCTCCTGGCTTCCAAAGACTACAGTCATCCGGGCGACTATACGCAGGCAAGCGACGCAAAAGACCTTAGAACCAACGTTATGAACCTCCTGAACGCCAGGACCTGCTTCGGGTTCACCTCCGGGTCGCACACAGGGGAAGAAGTGTTTCTGGCCGCCTTCCATCCCGCCGGCGACGTCCCCATGGGATTTACCGCCAATGTGGACATCAACCGCTATCTCTGCCGGGTGATGGGATTAACCGTTTCGCTGCCCGAACTGACGGCGAAAATTTTCGCCAGGCACACCGACGTGCTGAAAGGATACGACTGTTCGATAGACGTCAAAGGCGAATTTCCCGTACTCACTGTACGGAAAGGCAAAAACACGCTTGTGGCGAGGGCGTTCTCTTCGGTGGCATACCTGAATGGAAAGCCGGTAAATTTAGGCTCCGTGACGGTGTATGTGGATAAAACGGATACCTTCTATTTGCCGTCGGATTTATTGAAAAAAGTTCAGATGTAAGACGGAAAGAGCCGGTTAATAGCTGAAATGAGCCAATCAAACAAATCAATCAAATAAAAAATCGCGCCGTTGAGCGGCAATTGTATTGCCGCTCGGAACACGAGGCAATTTGCAATTGCCTGCGGTGAGATTGCTTCCCTAAATTTCCGTTTGAAGAAAGAAAATGAAGTAAGCGGTAAAATATGATGCCAACCGATGCCAACCGGATGGATGTGTTCAGTCGTAAGTCCTGTCGCAATCTGTTCCTGAAAAGCCTGACATATTGCCGGATTACAAATCCGGCAGTGTTCCGAGCGGCAATA
>JAISCQ010000274.1 GCA_031265445.1 Bacteroidales bacterium | reverse complement strand
AAAAAAAAAAAACCCCACATTCACCCTTTTCGGAAAAATTACCATTCATCTTTTTTTTTAGCCGGGGGCCACCCCACGTCTCTACCGCTTGCGCCTGCTTAAATGCAGCCCGCATGAATTTGAATCCCTTTAAGCTCAACCAGCCTTGGGGCGTTTTTTCTGACCGCCTTGGCTGACCTGGAAACAGACCCACCCGTTTTTATATACTCCAGGATGGTTTGCAGACATTTTTCGCCTGACAAAGTCTGTGGATCCGTTCCAAAATCATGGTATAAATCATCATCCACCTCATGATCCGGGGACATTCCTGCAAAATAGCTGCCTTCTCCCCTCTTGTTGTCGATTCTGAAATTGATGGCGGCAATGATCCAGTCGGGCAGCATTCCTGCATTAATTTGCCTCGAGTTGTATTGAGGATACGGTAAAGCGAGCATTCCTACCGGTTTCCCTTCGGTTTTCGTGCCCACAAGGATAACTTCATTTATAAAAGGTCTCATGCTGTTGATCACTTCTTCGCTTGCCGATGCGGTCATATCCGAAACAATAACAAACAGCCGTGACAGATTCAATGCGTCGGCATTGCGCTTGATCTTGCGAAACTCATCCCTTAGCCCAATATTTTTGTAATTGTCATTGGTACGTTTGCTGTATACATATTTTGCAAACTCTGTGCTGTCTGCTGTTTCTTCCGTTTCCGGCAACAAATATTCGCAGATATGATCGGCAACGGAAACATCTCCTCCACCGTTGTAGCGGAGATCAAGAATCAGCTCATCAACATCATTAAATTCTTTCAGCGTGCCGGTGATCAGTTCTTCCGATGCGGTAATAAAACTGTTGTACACGATATATCCAACGTTTTTACCGTCCACCGAATATCTCTCTTTTCGTAATATCGGATTTATCCTGACTACAGCAGCGCTGATTGTTTTCTCTTCTAAAAGTTCCCCTTGACGATTCTCAAATAAAAACCGACTGGTTCCTTTAGCCAGTTCATTATTGAATAAGGTTTTATTTCCAATAAGCGTCATTACATCGATTCCATTAAGTTTTACCAATTTGTAACCCCGTTCGATTCCCGCTTTTGCCATCGGCGAATCTTCATAGACATAGCACACGCGAACCGAATAATCGGAAGCCTGGGCGAGAAAATATCCAAAGCTTTTGTACTCGCCTTCTACCATAACGCTCGCATATTCTTCGTACGAAATTAAAAAGCTCCACCGGTCGTATTCGCTGGTGGTTTTCGTGTCGACCATCGATTGATCATACAGCAGCGAATTGAAATAATCTTCAGGAACAGTTGTCGCAGGAACGTCTTTGAATTGTCGTGAATTTTCCAGCAGCTTGCTGTCTATCTTTGTGTTCCAATAATATACGTAATACATCCATTCCCGTATAAATTCGTTAACCTCGGTATAGTCGGGAACATCCGGGCAACCCTCACATGTTGGGCACTCGTCGCAATTTGTTGTATTGTCTTTGCATCCTGATATTGCTACGATCAGGATCGCCGCCCACAAAAAGGCTAACCGCCCCAATTTCAACCAAAAAGTTTTCATATTACCTCCTTTATTAAATGCTGATACAAACTAATCATCTTTTTCGATGATCAAAAAATTTATTAGACATAAGATGATAATATTTCCATGAAAGCTGATTTTACAACCTTTAAGCTTGAAATGAGATGATTTTCATTTTTGCAGATAAAAAATAACGATTGAATTATAAAAAACACTGATTGGTAGAATATATTTTGAGATGAGCCAATGACCCAATACTTTTGGTGCGTTTTTGAAAAATTGAGTAATACAAACAATAAAACAAAAGAAGACCCGTTAGGGTTGGTAAATTAATATTATATATTGAATGAAGACATTTAAGTGGTTTTTTCTGATATTGGCAGGTGTATTTGTTGCATGCGGAAGCGATAGCGAAGAAGAATTAATCGGCGACTGGCAGCGCCGGGCTCCTTTCCCCAAAGGAGCGAGGTCACATGCGGCCACTTTTGTTATTGGCGATCAGGGATATGTTTGCTGCGGATATAATGGCAGCAGCGCTACCCAGCGTGCACGCAGGGAAGTATACGCTATAAGGCATACGGAGGCGGATGGTAGAGGGAGCTGGAACGAACAGTTGAGAGTTTTTCCCGGACAAGCCCGTCAGCAGGCTGTCGGCTTTTCGCTCACGGCAGGAGGAAAAAGCTACGGGTACGTGGGTACCGGATGGGACGGTGATTTAACCGATATGAGGGATTTTTGGCGGTATGATCCGGCCACTGATACGTGGGATTCTATCGCTCCGCTACCGGGAGTTGCGAGACGGGGCGCTATTGCCTTTTCGCTTACGGTAAACGGCAAAGAGTACGGTTACGTCGGAACAGGTTATACCGAAGAACCGGAAAAAGATTATATGCTCGATTTCTGGCAATTCGATCCTGAAGGTACAACTCCGAATGAAAGCGGCGCCGGTACGTTGCATGGCAAATGGACATCGGTAAGCGGCTACGGTGGTGGTAAAAGAGCCGGCGCTACAGTATTTGTACTCGATAACAAAGCCTATATTTGTCTTGGCAGGAATTCGGGCGGCACCATTACCGACTTCTGGCTGTTCGATCCTGCCGGAGCAAAACCCTGGACGGCGAAAAAAAATATGAATAACGCAAATCCGGACGAAGATTATGACGATGACTATGGCGATCTTGCGCGATCCTTTGGCATTGCTTTTACCACAGTATCCGAAGGCGGACAGTTGAGGGGACACATTGCGGCGGGCGAAAACAAATCTTCCGTATGGGAATATGATCATGAAAATGATTTGTGGACACAAAGAACATATTTTTACAATAATTTATCCAGATCGTCAAGGGGAGGGGCAGTAGCTTTCTCTTTCCCGAATACGCGACGGGCATTTGTCGGTCTGGGTAACTCCGGGGGATCCTGGTTTGATGATATGTGGGAATTTATCCCCTTGAAAGAAGATTATACTTACGACGATTCCCAGTAATCCTCAATAGCATTTTCACAAAAAGCGCCTTCACCCTTTCGGGAAGGTGCTTTTTTGTTCTCACCTAAATCCAAATTCCATGAAATCACAATGGATCATCAATGCTGTTATGGTTAACGAGGGGCAGCAACAGAAGGGGAGCGTCCTGGTTCGCGGAGGAAAGATAGCCGCCATCCATGCAGGCGAGGCGCCGGCGGAAGCGCTTGCGGGCAGCGAGGTTATCGATGCCGGCGGCAAGTACCTGCTTCCGGGTGTGATTGACGACCAGGTGCATTTCCGCGAACCGGGACTGACCTGTAAGGGCGATATATACAGCGAGGCGCGGGCTGCGGTGGCCGGCGGGGTAACTTCGTACATGGAGATGCCCAACACGGTGCCGCAAACCACCACACAGGAGCGGCTTGCCGAAAAATTCGCACTGGCCGGGCAGAAATCTTTAGCCAATTACTCGTTTTATATCGGCGCAACCAACGAAAATATCGACGAACTGCTGAAAACCGATTTCTCGAAAACCTGCGGCATAAAAGTTTTCATGGGCGCATCCACAGGTAATATGCTGGTGGACAACCGCACGACGCTCGAAAACATTTTCGCCCGTGTACCGGGGCTGATCGCGGTACATTGCGAGGACGAGGCCATGATCAGGAGGAATACGGAACTGTTCCGTGCAAACTACGGCGCGGATGTCCCCATCGCATGCCACCCTGCCATCCGCAGCGACGAAGCATGTTACCGGTCGAGTGCATTGGCGGTGGAGCTGGCGCACAGGCACAACACACGGCTGCATGTGCTGCATCTTTCCACGGCAAGGGAGATGCAGCTGTTTCGCAACGACGTGCCGCTTTCGCAAAAACGGGTCACAGCCGAAGTGTGCGTACATCACCTGTGTTTCAGCGATGCGGATTATGAACGGTACGGCGCGCGCATCAAATGGAATCCGGCCATTAAAACAGCGGCTGACCGCAAACGGCTCTTCGAGTCCCTGCTGAACGGCGCCATCGATGTGGTAGCTACCGACCATGCGCCGCACACATTGGCGGAAAAGCAGAATACGTATTTTAATGCGCCGTCGGGCGGGCCGCTGGTACAGCATTCGCTGGTGGCCATGCTCGAGTTTTTCCACGACCACTGTATTGCCATCGAACAGGTAGTTGAAAAGATGTGTCACAATCCGGCGCTATTGTTCGGGGTGAAGCGTCGCGGGTTTATACGTGAGAACTATTGGGCCGATCTTGTGTTGGTTGATACGGCGCAGGAATGGCAGGTAGCGCCGGAAAATATTCTTTATAAATGCGGCTGGTCGCCCTTTGAGGGGCAAAAATTCCGGTCGGCGGTAACACACACCTGGGTAAACGGGAACTTGGTGTACCACAATGGACGTTTCGACGAAAGCTCCCGCGGCATGGCTTTAGAATTTGAACTGTAGCTGCCAAAAAGAAAGCACATCAAGCCGGTTTGAATTATGTCTCAAACCGGCTTGAATATGTTGCTTTTAGCGGGTTAACCCACAACTTCGATCATCTTGAAGGGTATGCGGATGATGGACTCGTAATCTTGCCCTGCTTCCAGCATATCTTCATCGTCTTCGTCGTAGAACCAATTGATGGTAACACCCTGGTTAGCCTTCTGTATTGCCTCCAATTTTTTGAAAACATCCAGGATACATTTCGACGAACTTGTATTAAAATATTCCAATTGAATATTGACCTGAGTCTGTGGCTTTGATTCTTTCGCATAAGCTTCAAGCCACTCGACCAGTGGTTTATAAAATTCAATTGAATTCTCGGGTATCGAACGCCCCTTGATTTCAATGATTCCTTTTGATCCGTTAAAACGAACAGTAGGCGTTTTGGGAGTTCCTTCTATTGACAATGTATCCATAATAATTTTAATAATTTACGCAATTTCTATATTGAAACAAAAATATCTAACCTGTAAAAATAATAACGATCGCTGTAGGGATAAAACCTGTACTCAAGTTTTTTGTCGGATTTTCGTGCAATATCGATCAATCCCAAACCACCGCCTCCTTTCGAGGATAACTTTTGATAATTAAGGATGAATTTATACATCTCTTTAAGCTCGTCATTTGATAATGAATTGATTTTCGCTATTTTTTCGGTGAGAAACTTTACTTTATCCGCCGAAACAAAATTTCCGACCGTCAACCTGAAATCACCACCTTCTCTTTTGATGACAATCATTCCGTATCTCTTACCAAGGGTTTCGGATAATCCTTCGGGCACATCGTCCAAATGGTGAAAAAGATTCTGAAGACTTTCTACCATGATGTTATAGATCTTCTTCCTCACCTTGATGTTGGTCGACACCTCTACGGACTTCTTTTCGATCTCTTCCAAGATCAGGTTGATCTGTTCCGATACAATGTTCCCTGCATAGGCAAAAAATACATCATCCCCACAAATTTCGGCATACAACTGATTGACATCAAAGCCCATATAGCTCTTCTATAATATAAAGATGAGATTTTAAATATTGGCACAAATATATGTTATTTTTCAAATGAATACAACAATTTTTGAGTCCCTGACTGATTTTCGTTTTTGGATTACGATCATTATACGAAAATTCGGCGTTGAGGTTACAGTCATTTGCATTTTTTTTGCATGGAAACATCAATTAATGATCAACTGTCTATAAATAAACAAATAATGTATGAAAATGTTTGTTGGTAGGCAATAAGGCCGCTTTTTTCGACTTTGATCCGTTGTCGCTGTAAATTATTGATTGATATATTGTTAAAAACAATATGCGAATTTGCAGATGATATTTGTTAACATTGGGGAAACATTTTTGGTTTTTTCCCGTAAAACAGGAATAAGGTTCTGATCGAAAAGTAGATATTATTTGTTTAGTTATCGATGCTTTGTATTTTTACACGAATAAGTAAAGAAAAAGCTTATCTAAAAGGTAGGGTAGTAATATGAGTGAGGAAATTTTGAGGGCGTTAATGCAATTGTTTGCATTGATTGTAAAACAAGACGAAGGCGTTTTGAGTGGCGAACGCGCTTATGTTGAGAGTTTTCTCAACCAGCAGCTCAGCCAGGAAACTGCCAGCGAATACTTGAAATTATTTGACGAACAATCTTCGGAAGAAACCGATAAGGAAGATACCGGAAAAAAGAAGCTGACCTCCGTGAAGGATTCGGTTCGCGTGCTGGGCATCTGCAAAAAGATCAACAAGACGCTGACCCAGGAGCAGAAAGTGGTGTCGCTGCTGCGTCTGTTCGAACTGGTGAACGCCGACCGCAAGTTTTCCGACCAGCGTATGGCCATTATCAATACGGTGGCGGAAGTATTCAAGGTGTCGAAGGAGGAGTTTCAAAGCATTGAGACTTTTGTAGTGAAAAATCAGCCCGAAGAGCTTGATCTTCCGGATATTCTGCTCATCAGCAGCGACCAGCCGCAATTGTCCGGCGCCAAATTCATCAAAACCGACGAACTGGAGGGAATCATAGCGCTGCTTCGCGTACCGAGCGTCGATCTTTATTTCCTGAAATATACCGGCAACGAATCGCTCTTCCTGAACGGGTTAGGACTGAACAAACGCCGCATATACCTGTTTGCCAGCGGTAGCACGGTAAAAATGCCCAAGGGCAAGCCGGTTTACTACAGCGATGTGGTGTCGCACTTTCTGGCCGACCTGACCGCCAATAAAATATCGTTCGAGGTGAAGCGCCTCGATTTCAAATTTCCCAATGGCGCCGTCGGGTTGCGCAACATCAGCTTTACCGAGGGACACGGCAAACTCATCGGGATTATGGGCGCCAGCGGTGCCGGCAAGACTACATTATTAAATGTGTTGTGCGGACTCGAAAAACCATCGAAAGGCGAAGTACTGATCAATGGCGTTGATCTGCACGCCGAAAGGGAAAAACTCGAAGGCGTGATCGGCTATATCCCGCAGGACGACCTGCTGATTGAGGAACTGACCGTTTTCGAGAACCTTTATTATAATGCCAAGCTGTGCTTCCGCGACAAAAGCGAGAAAGAATTGGTGGCGCTGGTGGATAAGACCTTGCATAGCCTCGGCCTGCACGACCGCAAGGACTTGAAGGTGGGGTCGCCGCTGAATAAAACCATCAGCGGAGGACAGCGCAAAAGGCTGAACATTGCGCTGGAGCTGCTCCGCGAACCGTCGATACTGTTTGTGGATGAGCCTACATCGGGTTTGTCGTCGAGCGATTCGGAAAACGTGATGGACCTCCTGCGTGAGCTTGTCCTGAAAGGAAAACTGATCTTCGTGGTGATTCACCAGCCGTCGTCGGATATTTACAAGATGTTCGACAGGATGATCATCCTCGACACCGGCGGTTACCTGATTTACTACGGAAACCCGGTGGAAGCGGTGATGTATTTCAAGCGCATCGACGCGCAGATCAACAGCGATGTAGGCGAGTGTCCCGTGTGCGGCAATGTGAACCCGGAGCTGATCTTCAATATCATCGAGGCGCGGGTGGTCGACGAATTCGGCCGATACACCGACAAGCGGAAAATTTCGCCGCCGCAGTGGGAGGAACTCTACCGGAAGAATTATATGACCGAAACGCAAGACGTCATACAGGACAAGCCGCCAAAGGCACTGAACATACCCAACTGGTTCAAGCAGCTACGCATCTATACGGTCCGCGATTTCTTCTCGAAAATCAGCAACAAACAATACCTGATGCTTACGATGCTCGAGGCGCCGGCGCTGGCTTTCATCCTGGCGTATGTGATCCGCTATATCGCCGACCCGATGTCGAAAGTGTACATCTTCCGCGAAAACGAAAATATTCCCATCTTTATCTTCATGAGCCTCATCGTAGCCCTGTTCCTGGGGTTGATCGTGAGCGCCGAAGAAATATTCCGCGACCGCAAGATACTCAAGCGAGAGGCATTTCTCAACCTGAGCAAGTCGAGTTACCTGGTTTCCAAAGTATTGATCCTGATCGCCATTTCTGCTGTTCAATCGTTGCTGTTTGTGTCGATCGCCAACACGATCCTCGAAGTGAAAGGCATGTATTTCGCCTACTGGCTGGCGCTGTTCTCTACGGCGGTGTTTGCCAACATCCTTGGGCTGAACATTTCGGCTTCGTTCAATTCGGCGGTTACCATCTACATCATCATCCCGCTGTTGATGATCCCGATGATGGTGCTCAGCGGCGCGATGTTCAGCTTCGACAAACTGAACCGCAATGTAGGCAGCATCAATAAGGTGCCGCTGGTGGCCGAGTTCATGGTGACACGCTGGTCGTATGAAGCATTGATGGTGCACCAATACAAGGACAACCGTTTTGAGCGGTACTTCTACGACATCGAAAAACGCGAAAGTACAGCCGATTTCCGGCAGGTATATCTGATTCCCGAAATGGAAAAACGCTTCAACCTGTGTTTCGACGAACTGTCGGCAAAAGGGAAGGTAACGGAAAATGCCGGCGAACTGAAAGTGTTGTACAATGAGGTAAAGAAGGAGATGGCCCTTAACCCTGCCGCGCCTTTCGACCTTTTGCTGCTTACTCCCGATAAATTTGACGTTGAGGCGGCCGTTCAGCTGGAAACATTCATCGGAGCGATGAACGAGCGATATATGACTGAGTTTGCCCATGCCAACACCGAAAAGGAAAAACTGATCGGTTTCATGCTCGACCGGAACGCCCAGCTCTATACCGATCTCAAAAATTCGTACCAAAACGAGCATTTGGGCGAGATTGTGAAGAAATCGTTCGAAAAAAATAAAATTTTGGAGTTCGATCAGGAGTTGGTACAGCAGATCGACCCGATTTACAAGGATCCGACCACCACGAGTATGGTCAATGTCCGCACCCATTTCTTTGCGCCGCGAAAATATTTTGCAGGTACATTTTTTGATACCTACTGGTTCAATATCTGCTTGATCTGGCTTTACTCGGCTTTGCTGTATGCTGCATTGTATTACGACTGGCTGAAAAAATTAATGGATTTCTTTGGCCGTATACATTTCAAAAAATAATTCTTAACTTTGTATCTTTAAAATAAGTAACCGTATGATTCATAAATCTTTATTTGTCATCGCTTTTGTAGCGCTGGTGATGCAGGGACTCACCTCCTGCACCACTTGTAGCCGGACAAATACGGACGATTTTGCTATCCCCGACTCAATTCGCAGTGAAGGGGAGCTGAAAGTGAAACCGAGCGTGATGGAGGAAATGGTGGGTAATATCTCGTCGCCTATTGAAATGGCTTCGCTGGTGAAAACCCTGAAAGTGCCGTTTTCGCAAAAGTATCTGGCAACAACCAAAAATGTTTCGAATTACAATACCAGTTCTGCAAAGGCATTCAATCTGGGTATTTTCGGTACCGACCTCGGTTATTTGAACATGTACGGCAAGACGTCGCTGGTGCTGGACTATATTACGGCAATGAAGAACCTGGCCGACGGGATCAACGTGGGACAGTTTTTCGATTTCTCTACCTTGAAGCGTCTGGCCACCAACAACCAGAACATCGACTCGCTGGTGTATATTTCGCAGCGGAGTTTCAACAAGATGGACAAGTACCTGCAAAAGAACGGCCGCGGCAACCTCAGTACCTTGATGATAGCCGGCGTTTGGGTGGAAGGACTGTACCTGTCGGCGCAGTTTTTGAAGGAACGCCCCGACGAGAAGCGTTTGGCCGAGAGTATCGGCGAGCAGAAAGTGATCCTCGACCAGTTGCTGATCATCCTGAATAATTATAAAAAGGAGCAGTATATAGCCGACCTGATCGTCGACCTGACCGCTATTAAGGAGATCTACGACGGGATCAGGATCACCATCGAGATCGGCGAGCCGAAAGCCATCGAAGTGGACGGAATGTTGACCATCGTGCAGACCGAAACCAGCACCGTCCATTATACCGAGGAACAGATGCAGGCAATTATGACGCAGGCCGAAATCGTCCGGGGCAAATTGATCAAATAATGAATTTTAAAAAATCCTTCCACGAGATGAAAAAAATATTTTTCCTGACCTTATTTTTATTTACCGTCGCTTTCTTTTCCCAGTCGGCAAAGGCTCAAACGGAAGCGCAAAGGGTTGAGCTGTGTACGAAACTGGCGGGAGGCGCCACTTTCCAATCCGACTATCCGGTTCAACTGGCAGCCGCAAAGGATGGCGAACGAGCGCCTGTCTTCAGGCAGGCCTTAGCGCTCCGCGCAGGACACCGGTACAGGTTCACCATCTGTACGGACGAGGAATCGCCGGGCGAAGCTGTCCTGCAACTGTACGACGAAGCCAAACTGATGGGGAGTTCATATAACCCGGAAACAGGTAAGGAATACCAGAATTTTGATTTCGATTGTCATAAAACAGCCATATACATCATTTTCATATCGGTGAAGGACGGCAAGGAGGGTTCGGCCATAGCGCTCCTGTCTCACGTGAAAACGTTATAGGCCTCGGCCCGTTGCCCGCTTTCGGCGGGGCCGCTTCGCCAAGTTTCCCGAATCGGATACTGTTCACTTGATGTGCGGGTCAGGCTAAATTCAATATGATCAAGACCCCGGAAATTTCAAAACTTCCGGGGTCTTTGGTATCACATGTATCAGTAATCAAAAAAATCAAAAATGAACATCGCATTAATCGGATACGGCAAGATGGGTAAGATGGTAGAATCCATTGCTGTAGAAAGAGGACACCGGGTTGTCCTGAAAATTGACATTGACAACCTGGACGAGTTTACACGGGACAATCTTGGGAAAGCACAGGTAGCCATCGAGTTTACCAAGCCCGAAACGGCTTTTGCCAACGTTACCCGCTGCATCGAATATGGCGTTCCGGTTGTTTCAGGCTCCACGGGATGGTACAGCCGGCTGGAGGAAGCGAAAAAACTTTGCACGCAACATAATGGGTCGATGCTCTGTACTTCAAATTTCAGCCTTGGCGTTAATGTTTTTTTCGAAATCAACCGTCGCCTGGCACGGATCATGAACCGTTTCCCGGATTATACGGTGGATATCGAAGAAACGCATCATACGCAAAAACTGGATGCACCCAGCGGAACCGCCATCACTCTTGCCGAAGGCGTCATGAGCGAAATGCCCCGCATCAAAAAATGGGAGCTCGACGGCGGCAACAGTCCCGATGCGCTCCCGATACATGCCGTCCGCAGGGAAAATGTACCCGGAACGCACCATGTGAAGTATTCTTCGGAGATTGATGATATCGAGATCATACATACCGCCCACAACCGGAAAGGCCTTGCCCTTGGCGCCGTGATGGCAGCCGAATATATTCATGACAGGAAAGGAATCTTTACCATGAACGATTTCCTGGAGATTTGAGGTTTTCTGCCTGTTTCAAGTATTGCCGGAAACTGTTTTTTCAGTGATGCGGGCGATCCGGTTCAAGTGATTCCTGCTAATGGTAAAAACAGGGATATTGTGATTGTTTCGTCAACTCGACAGCTCGGAAAGAACCACATTATACACGTA
This sequence comes from Bacteroidales bacterium, assembly GCA_031265445.1. Classification (GTDB taxonomy): domain Bacteria; phylum Bacteroidota; class Bacteroidia; order Bacteroidales; family UBA4181; genus JAIRLS01. The sequence continues at coordinate 36,580 of JAISCQ010000274.1, read as the reverse complement.
TTATTCAATACATTAAAAAAATAATGTAAAAATATTTTCAAAAATTAGTACTTTGTTATACATGGTACTAAAAATTTATCATATCTTTGCATTGTCATTTTTAATTCATCATCATTAAAATAATTAAATGTCATGAAAAAAGTTATTTCGATTCATCTTGGTACTAAGATGTTTCAAATAGAGGAAGATGCTTATGCATATTTAAATAATGTATTGAACGCCCAGTGGAAGAAGCAGGAACTGGAAGCACAGGTAGCCGATCGGCTGGAGCAAAAACTCGGCGGCAAACCGGTTGTCACTTATCCTGACGTGGTGGATGCGCTGTATCAGCTTGGTTTTTCGGCATCGGAATATCAGGCAGCCACATCGGCAATCGGCGGGAAAAGGTTGTACCGCCAGCCGAAGGACAAGATGATTGCCGGCGTATGTACCGGTTTGGGCGATTATTTTGAAATTGATCCTGTGATCGTACGGGTGCTTTTTGTGATTGCCGGCTTCCTGGGCACTCTGGGTTTCTGGCTGTACATCATCCTTTGGATCATTATTCCCAGGGCTCCTAAAATGTTAATCGCCTGACCATGAGCGCCGAAAATGTAAAAGCCCAGATGCGCAAAGGAATACTGGAATATTGTATCCTCTGCGTATTGTCTGACGGCGATGCATACGCTTCCGACATTATCAACCGGCTGAAAGAGGCGCAGATGATCGTCGTAGAAGGGACATTATACCCGCTGCTCACCCGACAGAAAAATGCCGGGTTGCTGGCCTACCGCTGGGAAGAGTCGACGCAGGGTCCGCCGCGCAAGTATTACACCATCACCGGGGAAGGCAGGCGTTTCCTGGCCGACCTCGACGCGTCGTGGCAGGAACTGGTCGACTCGGTGAATAAACTTCGTAACAATCGTCAAACAATCTAATCAAATCAAACAAAAATGAAACGTGTAGAAACCATCAATATCAATGGTATTGTTTTCAGTATCGACGACGATGCATTCGGCAAACTTGGCTCGTATCTCGATGCATTGGGCGAATATTTTGAGCAGGAGCAGGGAGGCCGCGAAATTATTACCGATATAGAGGCGCGTATCTCCGAACTGTTTGCCGAGCGGAATGGCGGAACCGGGCAGGTAATCACACTGGCGGATGTAACGAAGGTGATCCAGACACTCGGTACGCCGGAAGATATTGTCGGCGCCGATGCGGATTTCGAAGCCGGAACCGCGACTCCTCCACAACCGGCGCAGCAACCGGGAAAGTCCATACGTCGACGGCTCTATCGCGATCCCGATCAGCGCTATATCGGCGGCGTTTGTTCCGGCATTGCAGCATGGCTGGGGATCAGTCCGCTTGCCCTGCGCCTGGTATTCCTTGCCGTCGCATTTTTCTACGGCTTATCGATCGCATTTTACGCGCTCCTGTGGATCATCATTCCCAAAGCCAAAACAACCGCGCAAAAACTCGAAATGAGCGGCGAACCGGTGACCATCAGTAATATTGAGAAAATCATCAAGGAAAATCTTTCCGATCCATCGCTCTCGCAATCGTTCCGTAACTTCCTGAACGAAGCCGGCGAATTTCTCGGCAAGGTATTCGATGTTTCCGGACGCATACTTGGCGTCCTTCTGGGATTATTCATGTTATGCTGGGGCATTTGCATCGCCATTGGCCTGATTGTCCTGATCTTTATACAGGATCTTGCTTTCAACAGTATGGTGGACTGGGATTTCCTGTCGTTCACCGAACTGTTCCGCCATATTATTACGCCCGCATCGTATACTTTTTTGCTGATCTGTATGATCCTGGTGGCGGTATTGCCGGTATTCGCACTCATATTCTGGGGAGCCAGGCTGATTGTCGGGTTCAGGGTGAAGCGCAAACTGCTGCATGTAGCATTGTCCGTATTGTGGGTCATTGCAATTGTAACGGGCATCATTGTATGTCTCTCGCAAGCGCGTAACTTTGCCTGGCGCAACGATCAGATTGTGGAAACGCGGCAGTTAGCCCCGTCGGATACGATCTTCCTGGCCGTAGCCCCGTCGAGCTTGCAGATTTCGAACAACCCGATGGAGGTTTATTTCGACAAAGACAACCGTTGTTTCTATGGTAAGCCAAGCCTGCGCGTGCATAAAAGCGAAGACGGGCAGGTAAAGCTGAGGCTCAACCGCGAGTCGCAGGGCGAAAGCAAGCGCGCTGCATACCAGTATGCGGAAAACATTGCATATACCGTAGATGCGCGCGATTCGGCGCTGACTCTTGACCCTTATTTTACGGTAACGCCACAGGATAAATGGAAGTTTCAGACGCTGGATGTGGTACTTTACGTTCCCGAAGGCGTCATCATTGTTGCAGACAAGACTTTGTGCAACGACCGCGCCCTCGGACGCTGGCTCCGCTGGCGCTCAAATGCCGACTGTACCTGGGTGATGACAGAAAAGAACGGGTTACAGGTAACAGATATAGAGAAATAACAAGTATAATGAAGGAACGACCCTGTCAGCAGTTTCAGCAGGCTGACAGGCTCCGTCCCATTTTACCGTCCTGCCCGGGCACATGCAGAAATAGCCCATCAACATATATGTCAGGACGACGGAAGGATCTCCGGTTCAAAATACAGTATCTCCGTTCAAAAATCCTATGGTTTCCTTATAAAAATTCAAATGATACGGCACAGTTTTTGATGATCACTTATATCTGAAATAATATATGATTTATATCTAAATTATGTGAGATATAAGTGATCGTATTTTTAAATATAAGTCTTATGAATTTTAGATATAAGTCTAAATAATATTTAGACATAAGTTATTTCTAAATTATATCGGATCGTTTTCGATTTGAGAAAGGATATATTTCAAATTTCATCAGGTAACATTCATTTAAAACAATACGATGATGGCTATCAAATACAGGGTAAAGACCAAGCCGGACAACATCAACAAGCGCGCCGCGCCGCGGTATTACGCAGTGCCGGTACGAACGGGAGAAATAGATCTGAGGTGGATTGCCAAAAGGCTTTCGGAAAGATCGTCGCTTACATCCGGCGATATTTTCGCCACCATTATAGGTCTGGTAGAGATTCTCGAAACATCTTTACACGACGGTTACAGCGTGCGGATCGACGGGCTGGGCATTTTCACCCTGTCGGTTTCAAGCGACGGCTACGACCATCCCAACGATTGTATGCCGCACCGTGTAGAGGCGCGCAAAATATGTTTCCGGGCCGATCCCCGCCTTAAGAAACAGCTGAAACATGTAAAGTTTGTGCGCGATAAGGAACTGCGGGTCATGCAGTGATTGAAAGAGACGATCCTACTCGATGGGCCGTACCGGCAGTATTTTCCGCATCAAATCGGCAAAAACAGCCGCCATGCGCTGCTGGATAAACGAATCGTCGCCGCGGAACGGGTGCCAGCCGTATATCACGCTGTCGATGACGACAAGTGTCCGTTCTTTTCATACGGTACGTCTGTGTGCCAGCCGTATATCACGCTGTCGATGACCTGTGTGTCGGGCGAATACAACAGGCTGTACTGATCCCGGGTTACCGGATGCAGCGAATTTTTCGAAAAACCGATGTTCCTGTCGAATTCCACCAGCGGAAGTCCCCATTTCCCGGCAAGCTTCCGTACGGAAGCATTGTAGGTAGTACGGGCGTCGTGCCAATCGGTACACAAAACAATCAGAGCCGGTTTCCCTGCTTTGCTTCCGTAATATTTCGAATTCGGATCGTTACGTAACTCATAGCAATCGCTGATATATCGCTTGATCACATAATCGAAAGCCGCAGCATAATCGCCCCGTGTGGAAGGAATCCTGTAATCCCTGAAGTTTTCGAGCAGGCCGCTTTCGTTGACAACGTCACGATCGTGAACCTGCATGATGACGAACGCATCCAGTGTTTCCAGTTCTTCCCCGGTGTACATCACACCGAGGTTCATCTTATTGGCGGTATTGGCAATGGACTCGCCTCCTGTAGCCCGGTTAACGGGACGGGCGTTCAACGCAGTACATCCCATCTCAAACCAGCCGTTTTCGGGCGATGCAAACGATGCTCCCGAAAGCAGGATGTGATATTCAGCTGTTTGTGCCGGCTTGCTTTGAGCAGATGCCGAGAGAAAAAACAAACAGGATAACAGGAAAAGAATACCTTTTTTCATTGTAAGACATTGATTCGGTTAAAAAACATGCTCCGTTTTTGTCATTGCAAAAATAGTAAACATGCTGACTTTTTGACAAAATTAATATCTTTGTATTTCAAATATTTTTATAAAAGCCTGATCGCAATGGGTCTGCAAAAATGACCATTGAAGATTTCACAAGTACCACATGAGCAGAATCAATATTTTATTATTTTTTTTCCTTGCAGTCATCATGTTTTCATGCAGGCCGGGCTGGAAACTCGTTTGGGAAGAGAATTTCAATAAGGATGGTGTGATCGACAGAACCGTATGGAGTAAAATACCCCGTGGAGGTCCCGAGTGGCAGCGTCACATGTCCGATGACGATGCGCTGTACGATGTTAAGAACGGCTGCCTGGTGCTGCGGGGAATGGTGAATCCCGGATTGCCGGACGATACGGCGCCTTTCATTACAGGAGGCGTTTATACCAGGGACAAAAAATCATTTTACCACGGTAAGATCGAGATTCGCGCCAGGTTAGGGAATGCTCAGGGAGCGTGGCCGGCTTTCTGGCTGCTGCCTTTCGATAATGAACAATGGCCTTACGGCGGCGAAATAGACATCATGGAACGGCTCAACGGCGATACGGTTGCCTACCAAACCGTTCATTCATACTATACCTATACGCTCAAGCAGAAAGAGCCCCAACAGGGAATTACGGCGCCCATCCGCAAGGACGAATACAACATATATGGCATTGAGTTATACTCCGATAGCCTGGTACTCAACGTGAACGGTAAACGTACCATGAACTATCCGCGTATCGAAACCGATCTGGAGGGACAGTTTCCGTTTGACCGGCCTTTCTACCTGTTGCTCGATATGCAGCTGGGCGGTTCCTGGGTGGGCGAAGTAGATGCAAACGACCTGCCCGTGGAGATGCACATCGACTGGGTACGGTTTTACGAATGGAAAAAATGACGGAAATGGAAAAAGCAGGCATTGTTACTGATCCTCAAAATAACTCATAACCGATGAAACTCTCAACCTTCACTGTATTGCTCATCTGGGCGACGCTCAGCATCGCAGGGTTGGCCTTTCTGCCGCTGTTGCGGGTACAGTGGCAGCCTTCGCGTACGTTGCCGTCGGTTACGGTGAGTTATTCGTGGCCCAACGTATCGGGAAGGGTTGTGGAACAGGAGGCAACCTCGCTGCTCGAAGGAGGACTGAACCGTATCCGCGGCATTCGCAAGATTTCGTCCACCTCGCGCAACAACAGCGGATATATCACCATCGAGTTCGACAAAACGGTAGATATGGATGCCGCCCGCTTCGAGGTGGCATCAGCCATACGGCAACTTTACCCCAAGCTGCCCGAAGGAGTAAGTTTCCCGACACTGTCGCTCAACCGGCCGAACAACGAACAGGAAAAAGCATTGCTGGTATATTCGTTGCAGGCGTCGGCCAACCCTGCCGGTATTCAACAGTATGCCGAGGAGCAGATCAAGCCTGTGCTGGCGCAGATTGAAGGAGTTAACCGCATTGCCGTGTATGGCGCTTCGCCCTACGAGTGGATGATCGAGTATGACGCCGTGCAGTTCCGGGCCGTCGGCCTTACGCCGCGTTCGTTGCAACAGGCCATCGATCGCCACTATAATGTGGAGCCGCTCGGCATGGTGCAGGATGTGGACGACAAGGGGCGTAAAGCATGGATGCAGCTTACTGTGGGAAATGCCGATGCCCATCGCATCCGTTTCGAGGAGATACCTTTGCAGTCGGCTGACGGGCGGGTAATACGGCTTGGCGATGTCGCCACCGTGCGGCATACCGAACAGGAACCGACTTCGTATTACCGTATCAATGGGATGAATACGATCAACTTAGTGATATACGCCTCGTCGCAAGCCAATCATATTGTACTGGCGCAGCAGATAAAGGCAAAACTGGCAGCCATGGAATCGTTGATTCCCGGAGGCTATTCCATGCTGAACACCTACGACTCAACCGAATACATCAGTGACGAACTGGGCAAGATATACATGCGCACGGTCGCTACGATTTGTATTTTGCTGCTGTTTATCCTGATCGTTACGCGTAAATTCCGTTTCCTGGCGATCATCCTGCTGAGCATTACGGCCAATATCTGCATTGCGCTGGGACTGTATTACCTGCTGCATATCGAAATCCACCTTTATTCGCTGGCAGGCATCACCATTTCGCTGGGCTTGATCATCGACAATACCATTGTGATGGTAGAGCATATCCGCAGCCGCGGCAACCGGCGCGTATTCATGGCGATCCTGGCGGCAACGCTTACCACGGCCATTTCGCTTTCAGCAGTCTTTTTCCTGGACGAACGGATCAAGCTCGACCTGACTGATTTTGCCATCGTGGTGATCATCAACCTGCTGGTATCATTAGCCAGCGCCTGGTTTCTCACGCCGGCGCTATATGAGAAGCTGGTTTCCGGGAAAAAACTTTCTTTTCTACCCCTTCCGCAGGCACATGACATGATTCCGTTAAAAAGCTTTCGCATCAGAAAGAGTGGAAAGAAAAAACTTCGCCGGTCTGCGGCTTTCGTTTCGCGTATTTATACTTCCGCTCTTTCGGGGATACGGCGTCGAAGCTGGATCGCATGGATGCTGCTTATCCTTGGGTTTGGACTGCCGGTGTTCCTGCTGCCTAATAAAATCGAAGGCAAAAGCCGCTGGGCAGGCATTTACAACAAAACGCTGGGCAGTTCATGGTACACGGAAAAAGCCAAACCGATTGTCGATAAGGCATTGGGCGGTAGTTTGCGGCTGTTCGTACAGTTCGTGTACGAAGGATCACAGTGGAATCCCAATCGTGAACGTACCACACTGAATGTATACGCCAACATGCCGCCCGGCTCCACCATTGTGCAAATGAACCGGTCGATGGAAGCGTTGGAACAGTACCTGTCGGGATTTAAGGAAATAGACCGTTTCCAGACAAACATATACAGCGCTCAAAACGCCAGTATCAGCATCACATTTAAGAAAGAACACGAATTTGGCTATTTCCCGTACCAGCTCAAGAGTCAGTTGACGACCTGGAGCATCAATTCCGGCGCTTCCGACTGGTCGGTCTATGGCGTAGGCGACGGATTCTCGAACCGCATGTATGAAACCAACGGACAGTACCGTATACAGCTTTACGGGTACAATTTTGACCAGCTGTACGGTTATGCCGAGGATATCCGCCTGAAATTGCTGCAATACCCGCGTATCAAGGAAGTGAACCTGATGAGCCGTTACACATGGGAGAAGAATATCAACCGCGAGTTCACCCTGACGCCTGACATCAGGCGGATAGCCATGAACGGCATCTCGCTGCCCACGTATTTCGGCATGGTGCGCGACGCTGCCGGCAACGAACAGGTAGCTTCGGGCGCAGTCATCGACGGAACCTACCAATACATCAAGTATCGGGCAAAACAATTGGCCGAAACCGACCGGTGGTCGCTGTACAACAACATGCTGCATACCGGCGATGCTTATCTGAAGTTATCGGCGACCAGCGAGATGGTGAAAGAGGCCGAGCAGATGGAGATATGTAAGGAAGATCAGCAATATGTCATGAACGTGTGCTACGATTACATCGGTTCGGCTAAGTTTGGCAGTAACCTGCACGAGCGTATGGTGAAAGAAGCCAACGAAATACTGCCGTTGGGCTACAGGGCCGAAGTTGTGGGCTGGAGCTGGTGGCAAAAGGAGAAAAAACAGTATTGGCTGATTATATTGATCCTGGTGGTCATGTATGTGCTTTGCGCGATATTGTTCGAGTCGCTGTGGCAACCGCTGGCGGTTATCAGCCTGGTTCCGTTTGCATTTATCGGGTTATTCCTCACCTTTTACCTGTTCCACCTGAATTTCGACCAGGGCGGTTTTGCCGCCCTGGTGCTGCTTTGCGGTCTTACGGTCAATGCCGCCATCTACATCATCAACGACTACAATAACCTGAAAACCTCGCCCTGCTCGTCACGCCGCGTCTACATGCAGGCTTTGCACGGCAAGATAACGCCTGTGATGCTGACCATCCTGTCGACCATCCTCGGGTTAATACCATTTGTAGCAGGCGGACACCGCGAACCCTTCTGGTTTGCCCTTGCCGCCGGAACCATGGGCGGGTTGTTATTCTCGCTGGTAGGGATCTTATTTTACCTGCCGTTTTTTTTCTTCAAGAGAGGCAGGAAAGCCGAACCGGTTCTTCCTTCTCGCCATGGAAACAGTCAGCCACACCAGTAAGGTAACTGCAACCCCTGCGGCAATAGCGAAAGATACGCTTCCAACAAGGTATTGATACAGGTTGTGTTTCACAAAATCCGGATGGATGGCGTTCACCGGAACGGATGTCGCCGGACTGCCTGCGATCCATCCCCCGGTAAGAAAACTAAGGTACAGTATCACAGGGATCATGGGCGGGATGCTGATATTTGCCGTGATGAATACAATGGCTTTGTTGAGTTTCATGAAATGGGCCAACGTGATGCCCAGGATCAGCTGGTAACCCCAGATGGGAACGATCCCCATGAATACGCCAAATCCTGCCGACAAGGCGATATGTGCAGCGCTGTGTTCCGGGTTGACCAACTGGCGGCGAAGAAAACGTTTGATCTTTTGTCGGTTGAGGCTGCGCGCAAAATCGCGGGGTTTGATCCACAGGAACGCAACCGGTACCAGCACAGCGTTGAGCAGGCTGATGCGCATGAAATCGCGGAAAGGACGGAAATGCGACACACGGCTTTCTTCCGGCGCATAGTAGACTTTAACCGGCACCCAGCGTATGCGGCAACCCCTCCAGGCAGCGCGTACCAGCACTTCAATTTCGAATTCGTACTTCCGCGTAAAGAAGCGCATGCCTTTCAGACGTTCGACCGGATATAGCCGGAAACCCGATTGCGTATCGGCGAGCTTGATACCGGTTTCGATCCTGTACCAGAAACCGGAGAAACGGTTGCCGAAACTGCTTTTTCCCGGAACCCCATCCTGTTGCATGTTCCGTGCGCCTACAATCAAACTGTCGGGGTATTTCCCGATCATTCGGATGAAAAGGGGGATGTCATCGGCAAAATGCTGTCCATCGGCATCAATGGTGACGGCATAGCGAAATCCCGCTGCAACAGCACATTCAAAACCTTTTTGCAAAGCCTTCCCTTTTCCCCTGTTCCTCGGTTGATGAACAACCTCCAGGAAAACTTTTTCCACCGGTTCTTCGGATGGGTCTGTCGCCTGTCTGCTGAAAACAGGGTGATCCTTTTGCAGATCGCAAAGCAGCGACCCAGTGCAGTCGGTAGAGCCGTCATTCACCACGATAATATACGGGACATACTGCGCCACATCGAGCAATACCTTTTCTAATGTGCCGCCGTTATTGTAAGCAGGCACAACGGCGCAACAAAACGCTACCTCCGGATAGCCCGGACGGAGGCAGAGGCGATCTGTACCGGTAGCGGAAAAATCAGAATTCAAGGTTCAAGTGTTTGTGTACCCGCTGGCAATTCTTGTTCGATTCACTATATGACTTATTCTCCCGGCAAAGGTAATGTATTTTCCCGCAGATCGCGCAGACTTTTGCAGAAGAGAAAACATATAAAATCAGCGATGATCTGCGAAATCTGCGGGAAAGGTCAACATCGCAATATTGAAAAAAGTCACAGTCATATGTTTTTTGACAAAATTATTGTTCCTTGCGCTATTTTAAGTTATGATCATGAAAAGTTTGTACTATACATCGGTAAGTAAAATGGCGGATATCTTGAGGGATAATTTTCGCAGGTCGGATTTGTGGAACTTTCTGGACGTCAAATACGAACCGGATGATCATATTTCGGTGGTAGAAGTTTGCGAAATCTACCATGTCAACCTTGAAATCTTTCTACATGTATGCAACCTGTATACGTTCGACGATTACTTGCTGGAAGAGAACATCCCTGACGGTTTTCCTGTTGACCCCGCCATAGATTACATCACCAAGGCGCATGATTTTTTTATCAAAAACACCGTTCCCCAGCTGAGGCAAGAATACATGGAAATTGCTCCCATGCTGAACAGGTATACCACAGCGCTTTTCGATGCTTTCATGGAAGCCGTCATCGAACACATGTCGTGTATTTCCGACATCTTTGTGAAATATGGTCAAACCCCCGATTCGATCACATCCGACCAAATAGAATACGTGATCGAGCAGGAATTGGAAATCAACAGGCGCATGGACGCACTGATCCAACAACTGTCAGAATTTCAGGAACCTAAAGACTTCATGAGGCAAATCAATCATCTGAAATATCACCTGATGTTCCTGCGTAAGGATTCCGACAAGCATAATACAATGAAAAACCTCACATTAAAGTTATTAAGAAAATAACCGTTCGCCGGATGAACGGCGCAGTATTCAAGAGTTGCAAGATGCCGGGCGTCAATTTCAGCGAATGTGTCGATTTTCTTTTTTCAATCAGCATTGACACGACTAACTTATTTTACTCCAGTCCACTTCGGTATTCATTTGTTTTTGGATATTGCTTTTCAGCAGGATATTTTTTGGCTGATTCAATCCCGGATCGTCTGTGAGAATATCTGAAGCGGCATTACGGGCCACTTGCAGCAGTTGACCGTCGGTAGCCAGGCTGGCAATGTGCAAATCAAACGGAGCGCCGCTCTGCTGTATGCCGTCAATATCGCCGGGGCCGCGCAGTTTCAGGTCTGCTTCGGCAATAGCAAAGCCGTCGGTAGTCGAAACCATTGTTTGCAGACGTTTTCGTCCATCGGCGCTAAGCCTGTATGAGCTTAGCAGTATGCAGTACGACTGGTCGGCGCCCCGCCCCACGCGACCGCGCAGCTGGTGCAGTTGCGAGAGTCCGAACCGTTCGGCGCTTTCGATCACCATCACCGAAGCATTGGACACATCCACGCCCACTTCGATCACCGTAGTGGCTACCATGATCTGCGCCTTACCTTCCTTGAAGAGTCGCATGGCCAGATCCTTCTCCGCCGCCGGCATTTTGCCGTGTACCATGATGATGCTGTAGCCGTCTTTTTCGGGGAAGGCTGCCCGTATCTGTTCGAAACCCGTTTCAAGGTTTTTGTAGTCCATTTTTTCCGACTCGCCGATGAGCGGATAAACAACATATATCTGCCGTCCCTCGCCAATTTGCCGCTGCATGAACTCAAACACGTCCTTGCGCCGGTGGTCGAAGTAATGTACCGTTTTCACCGGTTTGCGCCCGGGCGGCAGTTCGTCGATCACCGATACTTCCAGGTCGCCATACACGGTCATGGCCAGCGTGCGCGGGATGGGCGTAGCCGTCATCACCAGCACATGCGGCGCTTCGGCGTTTTTCTTCCGTAGCCGGGCGCGCTGCGCCACGCCAAACCGGTGCTGCTCGTCGATGATCACCAGCCCAAGGTTGGCAAACTGTACCGTTTCCTCGATGAGGGCATGCGTCCCGATCAGGATGTGTATGCTTCCGCCGGTCAATCCGTCGTGTATCGCGCGCCGCTCTTTCTTCCTGGTAGAACCGGTCAGCAAAGCGATGTTCAACCCCATCCCCTCAAGCATCTTCGTGATGATTTGCTTGTGCTGTGAGGCCAATATTTCGGTGGGCGCCATCAGGCAGGCCTGGTAGCCATTGTCGAGTGCAATAAGCATGGTCATAAGCGCCACAAGTGTTTTCCCGCTGCCAACGTCTCCTTGCAGCAGGCGGTTCATCTGCTTGCCGCTACCCATATTCCTGCGGATTTCGCGAATTACCCGTTTCTGCGCACCCGTTAACTCAAACGGCAGGTATTCCGAATAAAACCGGTTGAAATAATCGCCAACGATCGTAAAATTAAAACCTTTGATGTAAGTGTTGCGTTCCTCGCGCAGATACAGCATGCGCAACTGTATCCGGAACAGTTCCTCGAACTTGAGCCTGTGCTGCGCTTTCTGCAAAAGAAGTGCGCTTTGCGGGAAATGGATGTGGAACAACGCCTCATGCAACGGCAAGAGGCGGTACTGTTTGATCAGTTCATCGGGCAAGGTTTCGGGGACATCGGTTTTCATTCCTTTCCAAAGCGTCACCATCAGCCGCCCGATGACGCGCGAGGTAATGTAGCTGTTCCTGAGCCGTTCGGTAACGCTGTAATGCGCCTGGAGCACGGCTGCGATGCCTTCTTCATACTTTTCGGCAAACTCCATTTCGGGATGTACAAAATTCACTTGCCCGTTAAATTCGGTCGGTTTGCCGAATACCACATAGTCGCCCCCCTGTTTGATGTTTTGTGTCAGGTACTTGACGCCTTTGAAGAACAGGAGGGGTATTGAGCCTGTATGATCGGACAGTTGCACGACCAGCCGTTCCTTCTGCAGTACGCCTTCCTTCTGCACGGAAGCAATCCGGCCCCGTACCTGGATGTACGTATCCACCGGTTGTATATCCTTGATGGCGTAAAATTTAGTACGGTCGATATGCTTGTAGGGGAAATAATGCAGCAAGTCGCCGAACGTGTGGATGTTCAGTTCTTTGCCAAGCAACTCGGCGCGACGGGGGCCGACGCCTGCCAGAAATTTGATGTCCTGTTCCAGATAAGCACTCATCAGTTGATACATTTACCGATGGCTGCAAAGTTACGGATTTTTTGCAAACTCCTCCGCCCTGTCAAGACCGCTGACAGGGGCAGTTTCGCAGCCTGACGGGATACCTGTCAATTCTTTACATACACCAGCTTTTTTTCTTTAAAAAACGGTTCGGTGAAAAATTCGCTGATGGGCCATACGCTTGTCTCTTCCTTACAGGCTTGTAACTCTTCGGTAAGGTCGCCGCCCTTGAGGAAGAACATCCCATTAGGAAGGGGATGGAAAGCGCGTTCCAAAAATTTTCCTTTCATCCAGGGGATAAATACCGGAAGCGAGGTAACGGCGCGGCTGATCACGAAATCGCATTTACGGGCTAACTGTTCGGCGCGTATCTGTTGCGTGGTTACATTCTGCAGTTTCAATGCATCCGCCACGGCGGCGGCTACTTTCAGTTTTTTACCGATGGAGTCGATCAGGTGGAAGTGCGTTTCGGGGAAGAGGATCGCCAAAGGTATTCCCGGGAAGCCTCCGCCGGTACCCACGTCGAGTACTTCGGCGTCCGGGGCGAAATCGATGACTTTGGCAATGGCCAGCGAGTGCAGCACATGATGTTCGTACAAGTTGTCGATGTCCCTGCGCGAAATCACGTTGATGCGGCTGTTCCACTCGGCATACAATCCGCCCAGCATGGCAAACTGTTCCGTCTGCCGTTCGTTGAGCCGTTGAAAGTACCTGTGAAGCGACGTATGGCAAGTTTCGAGCGACGGGGTGTTCTGCATGCCGTCAAAGAGTGATTACGGTTGGATCCGGTGTTCTTTCAAAACGTTCTGTAACAGCTCGCGGGCGCGGAACAGTTGCGCTTTCACCGTTCCGATAGGTAAGCCCGTTTCTTCGCTGATTTCTTCATACGAATATTCGTGAAAATAACGCAATTCAACCAGTTTCCGGTAACGGGGCTTGAGTTTGGAGACGATGGAGTGCAACATCGTTATTTTTTGTTCGGAAATAAGGCTTTCTTCGGGCGTGGGCTGTTCCGACCGGATATTTATCGGCAGCGCCGTGTCGGCGTCGCGTGAGGTATCGTCGATGGATATATTGTTGAGCTTCTTCTTGCGCATAAAGTCGATCGCGTTGTTGGATGCGATCTTGAACAGCCAGGTGCTGAAAGCGAAGTGAGCCGTATATTGCTTGATATTTTTGAATGCTTTGCCAAATGCTTCGATGGTCAGGTCTTCGGCATCCGATGGATTACCGACCATTTTCAGCAACATGTAATAAATGGCGTTGCGATAGCGCTCCATCAATTCCGAGTAGGCTTTCTGGTCGCCCCCAACGGCCTGTTGTACCAGTTCGACATCCAATTGCGCTTTTTCTGATTTTACTTCCATTTGTTATGCTTTGAAGAAACCCTGTTTAAAAGAAATACATAGAGATATACGAAGGGTATGGCAATGTCAAAAAACAGGGCATGTTTCAGGATGCCGGGTTCGTTGAACCTCTTGGCAACGACCCCGATCACCGACATGAATAAGATCATCCGCACCGTTAATGCGATCAATATGTATTGCCAAAACGGACAAAAAAGCATGAATGCGCTCACTGCCGAAGCCCACATCAGTACCCGCGAAAAAGGTTCGAGCGTCAGCCAGAAGGTCTGACTGCCCCTGTAGTACTTACTTGTGGTGATATGCCTGCTTTTTTGCCATATCCATTCCTTAAAGGTCTTTTTGGGTATCGACCGTATGTGTGCTTCCCGGGCGTATGTTACGGCTACATTCCGTTTGGTCGCAGCCTGGTTGACAAAAAGGTCGTCGTCACCCGAAAGGATGTGAGCGTGCGCCGCAAAACCGTTATGCGCAAAGAACAACGATTTCCGATAAGCCAGGTTACGCCCCACGCCCATATATGCTTTCCCCATTTTGGCAAAAGCAAAGTATTGGAGGGCGATAAAACACGTGTCGTAACGGATCCATTTGTTCAAATAACCTTTTTGAGCCAGGTAACCGCCATAGCCCAATACAATATCCTTCCCGTCGATGAAATGCCTGCTCATGGATGCGATCCATTGCTTGCTTTCGGGACGGCAATCGGCATCGGTGAACAACAGCCATTCGTGCTGCGCCGCCTTGATACCGACTGTTGCAGCGAATTTCTTGCCGTTACGGAACGAACCGTCTTTTTTGATGATGGTGCTGCGCAGGTGCGGATATTTCTGTTTAAGTCCCGCCAACACTTGTTCGGTGTCGTCTTCCGAACAGTCATTCACTACAATCACTTCGAACGAAGGATAATCCTGCTCCAGAACCGATGTAAGGTTCAAAATCAGGTTTTCTTCTTCGTTGCGCGCACATATAATAACAGATACGGGGGGTGTTTCGTTCATTTCAGGTGCATTTTGTTTTTTCTTATGCCACGCAACCCGCAAGTACACAAGCAGATAATATGCCAACTGTATGAATATCGCCCATGCAAACAATGCAAGGATCATACAAGTAAAATAATCTAACCGGTCTAAGATTTTCACGTAACCCATGTTAAAAAGATGCGAAGTAGGCGATTTTTTTTATAATAACAAAAAAAAACCTCATCTTTCCTCATCTTTCTAAAATTTCGGTTTTCGGAAACCTCGACCCCACGGCCATTCCAAACCCGAACCCGACATGGTTAAAGAGCAGGGTCGGAACGACTGAAGCATTTAAGTTTTAGTTTTGGCCGGCTCAATTTCTTTTAATTTTTCCCCAATCTGCGGATAATAGTCGATAATCGCTTTGAGTTGACCGTCGTTCCTGTTCTCCGAAACATTGACGCTCTGCAGAGAATGTGCAACATGTTGCCACCAGTCAATCATGCGCAATTTGTTAAAGGAACCTTTTTCAATTATAACATACGGAGTTTCATTATCGAAGTATTCTCCGTTGATTAAAGCCATAGCCCAAAACCAGATATCATCGGCATTAGGAGCAAGTTTAAGAAACAGTTCCCTGTTTGCAATATCTTTGTGGAAACATTTGGGAGGATACAATATTCCTCCTACGCCCGTTGGAAAATAACTTTCCGGCTTATGCGCCGAATTTGGTTCAATGCACTTATCCCATTCATTATACGCAAGCGGATTGTGATTTTCATCTGTTATGATTCCGTGAACACGATGGCAAATTATTTTTTTCGGATTTTTCCTGTGTTCTATCAACAATTGCCCAAACCAGTTTTTCGGATAAAAAATATCGTCATCGGCAGTGATAATACAGGCGTCTGGAAATGCTTCAAGTGCCGGGATCAGTTTGGTGTAGGATTTTACATCTTCACAGAATCTTATTTCAAGTCCTTTGTCAGTCAAACAATATAGAATTTTCGGAATATTTTCTCTATCTTGATGACCAACCCACAAAATAACTTTGTCAGGCTTTACTTTTTGACGAAGAAGCGTAATGATTGCGTACGGAGCAGTATTCGCAAGGCGCTTTCCATAAGACGTTAGCGAAACAATAAAATTCTCTCCGTTTTCATTAAACTTCCGCGATTGAAGCAATGGTATTAAAAGAACCCGTCTGAATCTTCTCCATTGCTCGTGCAGCGCTCTTTTTTTCCTCCTAAAACGTTGGTATAAAGTCATTTTTTACATCCTTACTTAAACGAAAAACGATCACTATTTTACGGTTTCCAAATGCCCCAGGCTTATCATGCAGAATAAACACAAGCATACTTTGAGTGTTTTCAAGCACTTTGTTTTTGCAGGTTCGTGGCGGACGAATCCGCTCTTTTCCTGCTATGGCAAACCGTCTATAACACTTGTCCCATTGAACCTCAAAATAGAGGAAAAACTCATCAAGGCAGGACAGAGAGAGACCCACTGCGAGCTGAAACTGCGCACAGTGGCGCTTGAGATTTTGATATGTCTGTCTTTGCATAATATGGCGCAAAGTAAACATTTTTTCACAAATATTGATATAATGCCTAATCATTCCCCGATTGATAAGGTAGATATTCCGAAATAAATCCCGAAGATCAGGGAGGTGATCACTTCATTAGTTGGATTCCAATATTTCCGGGTTTTGCAGGCTTCTCCGGGTAAAAACGATATGAGCAGGCGCATCCCCGGTGACCTGCGCCCATTTCCGCTTGCCGTAACGGTCGAAACAGTACAGAACGCCCGGATTCATATAATCTTTGGCATCCGTAACATAAATGTCCCTGGTTTCAGGATGAATGGCAATCCCGTAAGGGACGACGATCTGTTGATCCGTATCGTCGGTGATGAACCTGCGGGACACAACGGCTTGCGTTTTGGTGTTGACGATGGCGTAGGTAACCGTATTTTTCAAGGTGATATTGCTCCATTCCACGCTGCATACATACATGGAGTCACCGCCAAGAGCCATGCTGCTGCATGGTAAATCAAGTTTCCTGCGTACCATGTCGTTCCTGTCGATGATGTATGTATTCGATGGACTGTTCCGGTAATCACCGCGCGAACCGACGTAGATGTTACTGTCGTTGTCCAGTTTCATCCGGTGCAGGTTGATACCGACCGTAATGCGCTTCTGCTCCCCGGTAAAATCGTTCAGGGCGATTACCGAAACGGTATGATCGTAGTCCGGAACGCGGTAGCCGCCGGAGTTGGCTACATAGAGTTTGTTACCGCGTATCACCATTTCTTCGGGCTGGTACCCGACAGCAACACGCCCAACTTCTTCCATCGTCACGGTGTCGATTTTCACCACGCATCCGAGCGGAATATCGGGGTCGATCGACACCGGGCCGTTGTACGAGCTCACATAAGCGTAACCCCTGTCGAAAATGATGTAGCGGCAATTGGGAACAGTGATGGAATGTGTATGTTTCGCAGTATGGACATCCATCACCTCGATGTATCCCGACACGTTGATCACTGCATACAGTTTTCCCCCGTATATCTTGATGTCGTTACCCACGTCGCCCAATTCATGTACCACATTCGGGTTGATCGTCGGGTAGATGTTTTTATAATATTTGCCTGACTCACTGTCGAAATAGTCGATGGATGCCTTGTTGCTTCCCATATTGGCTTCATTGAGCAGGAAAAATCCTTTCACTGGGCCGCTTTCGCCGGGAGCTACAGGCGTGACACCGGGCGGGATAATTTCTTCCTCATCGCCCCGGCACGACGTGAAAAGGGATACAGATACAAGAAACAGGATAGAACCGAAATAAAAAATTCTTTGGATCATGACAATATGCTTAAAAAATGAGATGAAAGATAAATTTGAAATTCGTACCGGGCATGGGGTAATTCTTCACTACATCATAGGCCTGGTTCAACAGGTTATTGACTTCTACGGTGGCCTTAAACTGTAGTTTATCCCACCGGAACGACTTGCTGATTGCAAGATCGTGCGTATACCATTCCAGCACTTTATTTTCCGGTATGTTGGAACTTTCCGTATATCGTTTACCGGTATAAATGAAGCTATACGAAAGATCCCATGTTTTGTAACCCGCGCCGAACAAGGCTGAGCCGCTGTGCCGGGGAATGTAGGAAATCTGCCCCTTATAGGAGATCGTATCGCTTAAAACCTCCACAGGAGTGTAATCCTGTGCTTTTTGATAACTGTAGTTCACTTTCCCGGACAATTTAAGATCCTTCCATATACGGCTGCTGGCGCCAAGAGCGACATCAACCCCCCGAATCTTCACTAACCCCACATTCTTCATCGTCCATCTGAAATTAACGCCTCCCGGACGCGCCAGTATCTTATCCCTGACCCGGTTGTAATAGACGTCAACCTGCCCGTCAATATCGAAGTTTTTGCCAATATTTCCGGAATACACCACACCCATATTGAATTGCCTGGCATATTCGGGTTTGAGATACGAGGACAGGCTGCCCATGTAGGCCAGGTATATCTCGCTGAAAGTCGGCATGCGGAAAATATCCTTATAAAAGGCGCGCAGGAAGAAACGCTGTTCCGGCCAGGGTTGCCACGAAGCCAGGATGGTAGGGGTATAGCGCTTCCAATCCCGCCGCACACCGATTTCCTCCTTCGCAGACTCGTGTACAAACGTACCCAGTAAACTCGCCTGCACATTCAGCCGCGGCCAGTGAAAGGAAGTAGCCGCTACAACCCACCCCGTGTGCCGCTGGGGATAGTTGAACATCGGTATGTTGGAATCCATCCCGTTCCAGCGGTAGTCAGCAGACACATTCACAGACCAGAAGGGAAGGATGCCGAACATGTTGGCGGATGACAGGTATACATCGTGGATGGTATATTTATTCCGCAGTTTCTGTATCAGCGTGTCCGATTCGTAATAGATATAGTCGTAGGCGTATTTACCGGTTAGCTGGGTGAAGCAGTTTTCCGAAATACGCTTTTTCAGGGACGACTGGGAAAAAAAATTACGGTCTTTTTGCCTGTCTTCATGCTTCATCCGGCCGGGTTCTTCTTTGACCACGGCTCCCGGATATCCCCGTTCCGAATCATAATAATAGAGCCGTGTTTTCCATTCCCCGCCGCTGATTTTCCCGAACAGGGCATATTCAATCCTGAAAATCTCAATATCTCCGTTTTTCCTCACCGCAGTAGTATCATAGCCGCCCCGGGCGTCGCGCGGGTTGTTTACCTTATACCTGAATTTATATTTCCCGGACGAATTGGTATACACCGCGTTCAGGGAGGATTGGATGTTTGGCGAGATTCGATGCTCCCATAACAGGGAGGGATCGATCAGATCGAAGGAACCGGTCTTGAAAGTAATCTTTATATGGTCGTTTTTGCCCTCTGCGAATCGGGGAACCCGTGTGGTCAGGTAGATGGAACTCGCCGAAGCAAAGTCTTTAGCCGGCTGGAAAATGGAACTCTTTTGTCCGTTGTAGAGGGAAACCGCCTCCATATTGTCGAGCGAATATCGCCCAAGGTCTACCACGCCATTCTGCGCATTTCCTATCTCAACGCCATCATAGAACACACCTGCATGCTGGCTTCCCATACTGCGGATATTCACGGTTTTCAACCCGCCGATACCGCCGTAATCCTTCAGCTGTACCCCGGAAAAATACCGCAATGCATCGGCCACCGAATGGCTGCTCAACCGTTCGAGCAGTTTTCCTTCCAGGCGCTGCACGGGAATGATTTCGCGGCGGATACGGTCGGCCGTTACGGTAACTTCCTGTATTTCGTGAACCCTTACAGTATCAATGTCCCGGGCAAATACACCCGCGACAAACCCGTTAAGGGTCGCTAAAAAGGCGATGATAAAATGCGATCTCCTCATTTACACTGTCGTGAAACAGCTGTCGGGGAATAAAAGGAGTGAACGAAGAAGAAAAACAATCGGTCAGACTGTTTCTTCCGGCTGCCCTTGGCTCTATTCCGCGAAAGCCTTGTAACTAAACCGTTCCGGCAGGTCTTCTGACTTACTCCTCCTCAACCCTGTCTTCCCACCGCACGCAGCGACAGTGACTTTGAGTACCGGGCTTCGGCTCAACGGAGCTTACAGCAGCGGGTCTGTCCAGGACTTGCACCTGGTTCCCTTTTCACGAATCATCCCGGACGAAATGATTCATACCAAAACTTGACGCAAAGGTATGGTAAGTTTTTGAAAGCGCTCCATAATTTTGAAATGAACCCGCACAATAAATATCCGATATTCATCATAAAAAATTACTTTTGCAGGATAATTTTCACATTTCTAATCAGCAGGATTTAAAAAAATGAAGCGATTTTTTACAGTTCTTCTTGTCCAGGCAATGACTTATTGTTCATGCTTTTCCCAACAACCCGTTGAGATGGATCTTTGGCCCGATGGCGCACCCGAAAGCAATAGCCTGTCGAAAAATGAAAAAGGCGACGGCTATTCCACCGCAAAACTGTATGTTTACCGTCCCGACAAACAAAAGAATACGCGGGCGGCAGTGGTCATCTGCCCTGGCGGCGGTTATGCCGGCCTGGCCATGAACCACGAAGGGCACGATTATGCCCGGTGGCTGATCAACAATGGCATTACGGCGGTTATCCTGAAATACCGCCTCCCCGATAAAAATCATTTCATCCCGCTGAAGGACGCGCAAAGAGCGTTACGTACCGTTCGTTCCAAAGCGAAGGAATGGGACATCGATCCGGCCAAACTTGGAATTTCCGGCTTTTCGGCAGGCGGTCATCTGGCATCCACTGCTGCAACGCATTTTGACGCGGGTAATGCATCGGCCGCCGATCCGCTCGACCGCCTCAGTTGCCGTCCCGATTTCGCCATACTGTTCTATCCCGTCATCACCATGAAGGAAGCGTTTACGCACATGGGCTCGCGCCGCAACCTGATGGGCGACGGGTACAATGCCGAATTGGTAACACTGTACTCGAACGAGGAACAGGTGACGGCACAGACGCCGCCCGCATTCCTGATCACCAGCGACGACGACAAAGCCGTTCCTCCGCGCAACAGTATAGAATTTTATTCCGCACTGAAACGCAACAATATCCCGGCAGTACTGTATGTTATCCCCGACGGCGGCCACGGATGGGGCACCAGCCCGGAAAAATCACAATACCTTGAATGGAGCGTACCACTGAAAGCCTGGTTGACAAAAATTTTAAAATAGGGTTTCGGGTTGCGCCGGTTGCGTAAAATACAGAGAATTAACTGTCATGAAGAAAAGAAATATCCGTCAATGTATCATCCTTTTGTGCGGCATTGTGCTGGTAGCGATGGTTTCGTCGAAATACTCCTTTCGAATCGACCTTACTGCCGAAAAGCGATATACCCTGTCGCCCGAAACCATCCAGGCGCTGCGCCGCCTGGATGCTCCGCTGTACGTGGATATCTTTCTCGACGGCGATCTCCCTGTACAATTCCGGAAGCTCCGCAACAGCATTTGCGAAATGCTGGATGATTTCAAGGCATACAGCGGAAGCCGCATCATATATCACTTGATCGATCCTGCCGAAGCGAACAGCCGGCAGGAACGGGAGAAATATTATGCCGGGCTTGAGGAGTCGGGTATCCGTGGTATCAATATCAACAAAACCAATAAGGACGGCAGCCTGTCGCAACAAATCATTTTCCCGGGCGCCATCCTTTCATACAGGGACAGGCGGGCGGCTATCAACCTGCTGAGGGGAAACAACCGTATGGTACATTACGAAACGGCATTGAATGCATCGTTAGAGGCGCTTGAGTATGAACTGGCTAAAACCGTAACCCTGCTGAACACGGACAGTGTCGGGCGCGTGGCTTTCACCATCGGACACGGCGAGCCCGGCAGGGCCGAAACGTACGATCTTGCCAATGAGTTTGCCGGTTTTTACGAGGTAGACCGTAAAGCCATCCATGGACAGTTGAACGCCCTGGATCCGTACAGGGCGGTAATCATCGCCAAGCCCCGCGAAGCCTTCGACGAGAAGGACAAGTTTGTGATCGACCGTTACATCATGCGGGGCGGTAAGGTAATGTGGCTCATCAACGGCGCTGATGTGAATACGGACAGCCTGTTCTCCACGGGAATAACCTATGCGCTGGCTTCCGAACTGAACCTCGATGACCAGCTGTTCACTTACGGCGTGCGCATCAATCCGGACGTGATACAGGACATCGTATCCCATCCTGTGCCGGTAAGGTTAGCTGACGACTCTTCGCAGCCTGTGCTTGCGCCCTGGCTCTATTACCCGCTGGTAAACCCTTCGCCTCACCATGTGATCACACGGAATCTGAGTCCTGTCTGCTTGCGTTATGCCAGCGACATCGATACGGTGGGGCGCGATAACGCTGTCCGCAAAAGCGTGTTGCTGCAAACATCCGAAATGTCGCGTACGAAAGGACTTCCGTTCATGATCACCCTCAGCGAAGTAGAACACATGCCCGAACAGCAGCAATTCAACAGGCCGCACCGCATTACCGGCGTGCTGCTCGAGGGCGAATTTCCATCGGTATTCCGCAGTCGCAATGCCCGGAACCTGTTCCCTGACTTGCAGGAAAAGCAGGCCGAAAAAAGCGTCCCTACTAAAATGCTGGTGATATCCGACGGCAATGTTGCCTGCAATGATGTGCGCTATACCCCGAACGGCCCTGTTCCGGCTTATCCGCTCGGATACGACCGCTATACCCGCGAAACGTTTGCCAACAGGGAGTTTTTAGTCAACGCGCTCAATTACCTGACCGACGATACCGGGCTGATGAACCTGCGAAATCGCGAATTTAAACTGCGACTGCTCAACAGGCAGAAAGTAGCCAGTGAACAATTGAAATGGCAAATCATTAATCTGGTATTGCCCATGTTTTTGCTGCTTGCCGGCGGGCTGGCATACAACGGGTGGCGCCGCTTTCGCTATGGAAATTACAGGCCAAAAACAGCCATGACCTGATCTCAACCTTGAACCCTGAACAATGAATCGTTTACGTTTTGGCGTGATCGGCACCAACTTTATTTCCGACTGGGTGATTACCGGCGGACGGCAGGATGAACGTTTTGAACTCGCCGCCGTGTATTCGCGCACGCAGGAAACCGCCGATGCTTTTGCCGCCAGGCACAGCATTCCCCGCACGTTTACCTCGCTGGAAGCAATGGCCGCCGATCCGCTGATCGATGCCGTGTATGTGGCGTCGCCCAATGCATTACATGCCGGCCAGAGCATCTTTTGCATGGAGCATGGCAAGCATGTGCTTTGCGAAAAAGCCTTCGCATCCAATGCCCGCGAAGCTCGCGAAATGATCGCTGCCGCCCGTAGAAACAAAGTTGCACTGATGGAAGCCATGAAGCCGACGCTCACGCCCAATTTTCTGGCTGCGCGCGACGCATTGGGCAGAATCGGCGCTATCCGCCGGTATTTTTCCTGCTACTGCCAGTATTCGTCACGATACGACAAATTTCGCGAAGGCACCGTACTCAACGCCTTTCGCCCGGAATTTTCCAGCGGCGCCCTGCCCGACATCGGCATATACACCATCTACCCGATGGTGGTATTGTTTGGCCGGCCGCAAACCGTCAAAGCCGCAGGATTGAAACTTTCATCAGGCGTCGACGGAGAGGGCAGCGCCGTATTTTCATACCCTGCGATGGATGCCGCGGTGCTCTATTCCAAAATCGCAAATTCTTCACTTCCCACCGAGATACAGGGCGAAGACGGTAATATCGTTCTCGACCGCATCAATATGATCAGCGAAGTGAACCTCCATTTCCGCGACGGACGGAAGGAATCCCTCTCTCGCCCTGCCGACCGTAATGAGTATTATTACGAAATAAAGGAATTTATGGATACGGTGCAGTCGGGCAGACAGGAATCGGCCGTCAACAGCTGGGAAAATTCGCTGATTACGATGGAAATCATGGATGAAATCAGGAAACAGTTGGGAGTGGTATATCCGTCGGACGCAGAGTAGTAGAGACGTGGCGTGCCACGTCTCTACAAAAATCATCGCACAAAATTACGCCGTGCGCCTTGTCCGGAAAGCTTCCGCTCGTTAGCCGAAAGTTTCGCTTAGTTAAGTGAACGCTTCGCTTAGTTAAGTGAAAGCTTCGCTTAGTTAAGTGAAAACTTCACTTAGTTAATTGAAAACTTCGCTTAGTTAAGCGAACGTTTCGCTTAGCTAATTGAAGGCTTCGCTTAATTAAGCGAAAATCATCTATTGATTGATCTGCGAAAATCTGTCTCATCTGTGTCATCTGCGTGCTTTTGAGACAGGTCAATCACTCTGCCAGCGCCTCGCAAATCCGGTCGATATAATTCACGGAAACGTACGATGTCTTCTCCACAAAGTTTTGAATCATGATGGAGAAGGCGAATAAATGTCCATTGCGTGCCGTCACATAACCTGATAAAGCGCTAACGCCGGTGATGGAGCCTGTCTTGGCTGTTACCTTACGGTATGCGGCGGAGTTTCTCATACGGTGCGCCAGGGTGCCGTCCTCGCCGGCAATGGGCAACGATTCGCGGAACAGCTCGAAGCAGGGCGACCGGTACATGTGCTTGAGCACGGCTACCAGCAGTTCGGGGGTCAGGTAGTTTTGGTTGGAGAGTCCCGATCCGTCGACGATGCTGTACGTTTTGGGGTTAAGTCCCATTTGCGCGATGAACTGCTGCACCGCCGCAATGCCTTTTCCGGTGGACGACGGCCCGTTGTCCTGCCGGTATCCCAGGGCGTATAAAAGCATTTCGGCGTTGAGGTTGTCGCTTTCCTTGTTGAGTTGCCGCACCACTTCGGCCATGCTGTGTGCTGCATCGCCCAGCTTCACTGCGTCGTCCGGTACGTGGGACATGCCGGCCACGCGAATGTTGCTTCCGGGAATCTGCTCCGATAATTTTTCCGAAAAGAGCGTCAAGGCATAACCGTACGGATTCTTGAGGCTGATCGCGGTATGGTAAGCGTCCGACGCCGAAATGACGCCTGAAACGACGATCCGATTATAGCCGCCGCTGCTGTACTCGCGAGTGATATGAAGCGTTTTTTGGGGCGGTTCGGAACTTTTCCACGTGGTAACGGCGCGATTTACCACCTGTATGAACGAACTTTCCGGTTCTGTTTTAATGATGGGCGCACGGCCGGGCGACGCCGGTACCACGGTCAGCTTCACCACGCCCTTGTTGAGCGGTATGGGCGACAGGTACGGCTGGAAAGCCTCCATGTCGTCGTCCCACGACCATGCTTTTCCCCAGAATGTTGAGTCGGCCATTGATGCATCCAGGTACAGATTCCCGTCGATGCTGCCGATGCCGGCTTTTTTTACTTGCAGGATCAGGGAATCCAGGTCGGCGGACTTCAGTTCGGGATCGAAACCGCCGGCTAAGTAAATATCGCCGAGCAGCCGTCCCGATTCGTCGATCGTTCCGGTATAATACAGGCCTGTTTTAAACGTGTAGCCGGGCGTCAACGCCGACAGCGCCGTGGCCGACGTGAGCAGCTTCATGTTCGATGCCGGACGGCACAGGCGCCTTTCGTTGCAGGCATACACCGGTTTCTGTCCGGTAAGGTCGTACACGGCGACACCTGCCGTTGCCTGCTGGAAAAAATCATCACCCAGCAGCTTGTCCAGCCTGTCCTGCAAAGTTGCAGGCTGTGCAGCGATTGTCCCGGCATACCAGAGAGCGCATGCCAGCCATTTCAGCCTCATTGCCGAATTGAGAATATCCAAGAACATTTGAAGATCATATTTGTTAAACTTACCGGCCTTTCCTGTGCCGTATCCGATTTCAGGATACAAAAAGAGCCGCAGGGAACGGCACAAAGAAAATGAATGTCGCAAAGTTACGCATTTTGCTTATCTTTGCGCCTTCTGATTTAAAACAAATGACAGAACAAGGGATACACATCGAAAAGATCCGCAGGGAAATGCAGGCAGCAGGCGCCGACGCGTTCCTGGTAACTTCGAACGCAAACCTGTATTACGCTGTCGGACAAGTGGTGGCGGGTTACCTGTACATCCCCGTTGAAGGCGCTCCCATGCTTTTTGTGCGGCGGCCGGTTGGTTTGGATGGCGAACATACGGTATACGTACGCAAGCCGGAACAGATCGCCGAAATAATGGCCGAACGCGGCATCCCGCTGCCGAACAGCCTCATGCTCGAAGGCGATTCGTTGCCGCACACCGAGTGGTTGCGTTACGAAGCGATTTTCCGGCCGGCCGGAATAATGAACGGGACGCCGGCCATACAGCGGGCGCGCAGCGTGAAAACCGAAGCAGAGCTGGAGTTGATCCGCTGTTCGGGAAAGCTGCACGCGGCAGTGTATCGCAAAATCCCGGAGTTGTACCGCGCAGGAATGACCGACTTGGAACTGTCCGTTGAAATAGAACGCGAAATGCGCCGCGCCGGTAACCTTGGCATCTTCAGGGTTTTCGGACAAAGCATGGAGATTTTTATGGGAAGCGTACTGGCGGGCGACAATGCCTGCGAAGCCTCGCCCTACGATTTTGCATTGGGCGGCAGGGGACTGCATCCTTCGCTCCCTGTGGGCGCCAGCAACACGATTCTGCGGCGCGGGATGAGCCTGATGGTGGACATGGGCGGCAATTTCACCGGCTACATGACCGATATGACCCGCGCGTATTCCGTAGGAAAATTGACGGAAAAAGCGTATCGCGCACACCAGACAGCGCTTGAAATACAGGATATGATCGCGCATGCGATGCGTCCCGGAGCCGTATGCGAGGAGATCTACAACCGGTCGGTTGAAATGGCCACACGCAGCGGGCTGGACGGCTGTTACATGGGCGTTCGCCAGCAGGCGCGTTTTGTAGGGCATGGCGTAGGCATTGAAGTCAATGAGCCGCCTGTACTGGGCGTCCGTTCGCGTACCGGGCTGGAACCGGGCATGGTGCTGGCCATAGAGCCGAAATTCGTCATTGAAGGCACGGGAGCGGTCGGTATCGAAAACACCTTTGCAGTAACAACAAACGGAAACGAAAAATTAACCGTCCTTGAAGAAGGAATCATTGATTTGGAATAAATCGTTTAGAAATTTGTCATACCTTTACACGGTAAAAAGCAGTGAGAATATTTTGTGAAACTCACCTTAATAATTCATTATGAGTCAGTCATATGATCGTATCGCTCAATTGGAAAACGAGGTTCTCTCGTTAAAAAAACAATTGGCGCACACACAGGAAAATATCCCGGAACAGGCATTGAACAGCCTTTTTGCACATGGCAGGGAGGTTGTGTTTTATGTTGCGAATGACGAACGCCTGACCGTAATACAAATCTCCGACAGTATTTCCACGTACGGATATTCGCCTGTGGATTTTACTTCGGGCGGGATCGGATGGCGCGATGTCCTGTATCCTCAGGACATCGAATCCTTTTCGGCGTATGTTGCCGCGGAATGTGCAAAAGGCGCGGTAAGCATGGAATCCGAATACCGGATTCGCGCAAAATCCGGGGAGGTGATATGGGTTACCGGCGTGGCTGTTCCCGAAACGAATGATCAGGGGGAAGTCGCGTATTTCTGGGTAAAGGTAAAGGACATCAGCAGGCGCAAACGTTACGAGGAAGACTTGCAGGATGCCAACGAAAACCTGTTCGTCACGCTGAAAAGCATTGGCGAGGCAGTGATCCTGACCGGTACGGACGGCTCCATCGAACGGCTCAACGGCGCTGCGGAAAGATTAGTCGGCATCATCAATTTGAAGGCCAGGGGCAAACATCTGGGCGACATCATGCAGTTCTGCGACAATGCGGATTTCGCAGCGCCGGTCGACCCCCTGAAACTGGAGGCGGAAACCTGCAAAATGGTGCAGGTTGACGAAATTTTTATGCGTTGCGGCGACAACAGCCGGGTTTACCGCGTCTCGTGCAATGTCTCGCCCATCGTCATCGGCAAAAACAAAACGGCGCCCGACAGTTACGTACTGGTAGTGAAAGATCTCACTGCCGTGTACGACGCATTGCAGGCGGCGCAGGAAAGCGAAGCCCGCCTGCAGGAAAGCGAAAGCACCATACGCGGCATCTTCGATCATTCGGCGGATGGAATGTTGCTGGCCGACCACAACGGAGTGGTGAGGGAATGGAGCAGCGGATACGAACGGATATCCGGCCTGACCAAAGAGGAAGCCGTAGGGAATTTGCTCTGGGATGTGGCTGCCACGGGATTCCTTCCCGAACAGAGATATGGCGAAGAGCGCCGGAAAATGGACGATACGTTGAAAGAACTGGTGGGCAACATGCGGTTAAAGATGATCACACACCATGTGGTACACCGGAAAACAGGCGAACACCGCATACTCAATATCCAGTATTTCCCGGTGGCCATGCCCGGACGTACCATGCTGGGCGCTATCGGCCGCGACGTCACAGAGGAAGTGTACGCGCAGGAACTGATCAGCCGGAACGAACAAAAGCTCACACTCGAAAGAGACCGCCTGAAAACGCTGGGCGACAACATGCCCAACGGCTGTCTCTACCAGTTCACGCTCAACACCCAAACCCGGCAGATGGGCTTTACCTACATGAGCCGGGCGTGGAAGGAAATTACGGGCATAGCGCATGACGCAGCCATCATGACCGACCTGAACCGGCTGCTGGCCGGGATACATCCCGACGATTTGCCGGTATACATGGAAAGATTCGAGCAAAGCCTCGCGACCATGGGACGTTTCATGGTGGAGGTACGGTTTATGATCAACGCCAGCGAGGTGCGCTGGGGACGCATATCGTCAACCCCGCACATGGAAGGCGCCAACGTAGTGTGGGACGGTTTCATTGTCGACATCACCGATTACAAGCAGGCCGAGCAAAAACTTACCGCCGAAAAAGACCGCCTGCAAGCGCTGGGCGACCATTTCCCGAACGGATGCCTCTTCCGGTTCGGCGTCGACGGCGAAAACAGGAAAATTTCATTCTCATACCTCAGCAAAACATGGGAAAGACTTACCGGTCTCGGGATAGAAGAAACCCTGAACGACATCAACATTCCCCTGTCGAAGCTTCATCCCGACGATCGTGCAGCATTGATCGACCGGATATGGAAAACATACGCCAGCCGGGAGGAAAATTTCGATATGGAACTGCGCTATTATTCCACCCCGGACGAATTACGCTGGGCGCAGGTTTCGACGCACCGCCATCTCGAAAACGGACGCATGGTATCCGACGGCTTCATCCTCGACATCACCGCGCGGAAAGCCGCCGAAGAGGAATTGCGCTCCGAAAAGGAACGGCTCCAGGCGCTGGGCGACAATTTCCCCGACGGGACGCTGTTCCGTTTCAAAATGGACTTGCAGACCGAAGAAATGTCGTTCGATTACATCAGCGGTACCTGGGAAAAGACAGTGGGCGTGTCCGCCGAAGCATCGCTGGCCGATATAAGAACCCTGTTTGAATACGTGGTTCCCGACGATTTGCCGCACCTGATGACGCGAATCCGCGAAAGCGTTGAACGTCTGGAAAACATAGATGTTGAAGTCCGCTGCCTGCATCCGGTGCGGGGTCTGCGGTGGTACCAGATTTCGTCGCACCCGCACCGCGAAAGCCATACCGTATTTTCCGACGGCTTCATCCTCGACATCACCCCGCGGAAAACCGCCGAAGAAGAATTGCGCTCCGAAAAGGAACGGCTACAGGCATTGGGCGACAATTTTCCCGACGGCACGCTGTTCCGTTTCAAAATGGATTTGCAGACCGGGGAAATGTCGTTCGATTACGTCAGCGGCACCTGGGAAAAGACAGTGGGCGTGTCCGCCGAAGCGTCGCTGGCCGATATAAGGGTACTGTTTGAATACGTGGTGCCCGACGACTTGCCGCTCCTGATGACACGAATCCGCGAAAGCGTTGAACGTCTGGAAAACATAGATGTTGAAGTCCGTTTCCGGCATGAAGCATTTGGTTTGCGGTGGTGCCAGATTTCGTCGCATCCGCATCGCGAAGGCCACATCGTATTTTCCGACGGCTTCATCCTCGACATCACCGCACGGAAAGTCGCCGAGGAGAAAGTACATTCCGAAAAGGAACGCCTGGAAGCGCTGGGCAACAATATCCCCGGCGGCACGCTGTTCCGCTTCCAGATCAATGCCGGACTGCTCGCACAATCGGACGCCGCTACGTGGATGCAACACCTGAAACTGTCGTATGCAAGCGGCACCTGGGAAAAAGTCAGCAATATACCCCTCGACGACGCTTTGCGCGATGTCTCGCTGCCTTTCATGAAAATCGACGCGGAAGACCTGGCCAGAATCATTCCTGCAATGCGGGAAAGCCTGACCGACCTTACCGAACTCAATACCGAAATCCGCTACCATTACAGCGACACCGAAATGCGGTGGTTCCAGGTCGCGTCCGTACCAAGGCGCGAGGACGAATGGATAACGACCGACGGATTTCTCCTCGACATCACCGAACGTAAAAAGACCGAAGAAGAACTGGCGGGATACCGTGTGGAACTCGAACTCATGGTCAAGGAGCGTACCGAAGAGCTCGAAGCCACCAACGAGGAACTGTACGCCACCAACGAAGAACTGTACGCTACCAACGAAGAGTTTTCGGTCACCAACGAAGAACTGCACTCGAAAAACGACCAGTTGCGCAACGAAATAGCCGCCCGCATGGAAGTGATGCGGAAACTGGAAGACAGCGAAAACAAAATGAGCAACTTCATCCGGCAATCCTTCGAAGGAATCATGATGCTGGACGAACAGGGCTGCGTTATCGAATGGAACGAAGCGCTGGAGAACATAACGGGGATCTCGCACGACGAAGCGCTGGGCAGGTACGAATGGGATCTGATGAAAAAGTACCTTTCGGACGAGGAGCGCAGGCATCAGCCCTTCGAGAAAATGCGTCAACTGCGGAAGGCATATCTGGAAGGAGGCCGTGAGCAGGCGCCCGCCGTGGAAGAATTGGTCCTGCACATGCCCGATGGTTCCAAACGTTACATGCAGGTGTCGATGTTCCCCATCGGATTAGCCACCACCTGCTGTTTCGGACGGATATTCCGCGACATCACCGAGCAGAAAATGGCCGACATGGAACTGGAACAGTACCGGACGCAACTCGAACAGATGGTGGAACTCAAAACCCGCGAGCTGGTCGCCAGCCAGGAACGGCTGATTTCGCTGAGCAACAACCTGCCGGGCGGCGTCATTTACCAGATGATGGACAGGAGCATGGTCAACTCGTGGTTTACGTACATCAGCGGCTATTTTTCCGACATGTTTGAAATCAGGGTGGAAGACGTCATGGCCGACGTTTCGCTGTACTACAAATCCATCTATCCCGAAGACCGGCCGCAGCTGATCGAGTTTTACCGGAGGGACGAAAACAACATCGACGTGGAGTACCGCATCATCACCAGATCGGGAAAACTGAAATGGATACACATGCGTTCGAGCCACCGCTCCAGCGACGGCGCGCGTATATGGGACGGCTTCATGATCGACGTCACCGCCCGCAAACAGGCCGAGCAGGAACTGGAAAACACCCGGCGCCAGCAAAGCGTCCTCATCAAGGTGCTGCAAATCGTGCAATCGTCCGAAAGCCTGCCCGAAGCCATGAGCGCATCACTGGCCGAAATGGGCAAATACGCAGGCGTGAGCCGCGCATATATCTTTGAGAAATGCGCCGACGCCAGCGTCAACAACACCTACGAATGGTGCAACGAAGGCATCGCGCCTGCCATTGACGAGCTGCAGAACGTCCCTGCCGAATACGTGCAGTCCTGGTTCGATACATTCGACTCGGGCAAATACATCCGTACTTCCGACATCAATACGCTCGAGGAAAAGCCCGCCGAACTGTTGAGGTCCCAGGGCGTGAAATCAATTGCTGTTTTCCCGCTGTCCGCCAACGGCGTCAATCATGGATTCGTGGGATTCGACGACTGCATCGAGAGCAGAGAATGGGAACAGTCCGAAATAGACCTGCTGATCAGCCTTTCGCAAATCATATCGTCCACCACGCGTCGTCATCAGGCCGAGACAGCCATGCGACTGTCGCAGCAAACCATGCGTACGGTGCTGGACAATATCGATGCAAACATCTACGTTGCCGACTTCGAGTCGCACGAAGTGTTCTTCGCCAATAAAAAGGTGAAGGAAACCATGGGCGACAACATCGAGGGGAAGGTATGCTGGAAGGTATTGCAGGAAAACCAGAACGCGCAGTGCGACTTCTGTCCCAATCCCCGGCTCCGCGACAGCCAGGGCCATCCTACAGGGCTGTATCACTGGGAACAGTGGAACACCAATACCAAGAAATGGTACGACTCCACCGATGCCGCCATCGAATGGGTCGACGGGCGGCTGGTACACATGGAATACGCCACCGACATCACCGACCGCAAAAAGGCCGAGGAAGCCGTGCGCCAGTCCGAAGAACTGTACCGCCAGCTTACCGTAGCCTCGCCCGACGCCATCGCGGTGTGCAGCCCCGACGGGCAGCTGCGGTACATGTCGCCCAAAGCGTTTGAACTGTTCAGGGTAGAGGAAGACGCCGACGTCAGCCTCCTGCGCCTGCTTAAATTCGTTCATCCGCACGACCGCCGGCATGCATACAGCATGTTCCACAGGATGAACACCGACAACGTGACATTCCTGCCGCAGCTGCTGCTGATGCGCCGGGACGGATCGGACTTCATCGGCGAAATATCGGTGGCAACCGTCAAAGACTCCGACGGCCGCACCACTTCCATGATCATGGTGATCCGCGACATTACCCGCAGGAAGATGGACGAAATGGAACTGATCCGCGCCAAGGAAAAAGCCGAAGAGTCCGACAAGCTCAAGTCGGCGTTCCTTGCCAACATGTCGCACGAGATACGCACGCCCATCAACGGGATCATCGGGTTCCTCCATTTCCTCGGCTCGGACAGCCTGTCGCCCAAGCGCCGCCAGGATTACATCAACATCATCAACAACAGCAGCATCCAGCTGGTGAAACTGATCGACGACATCATCGACGTGGCCAAGATAGAAGCCAAGCAGATGAACATCCGGCCGGTTCCCATACGCATCAACGAATTGATGGGCGAGCTGCAGGTATTTTTCGAAACCTACGTGCACGCCAATGACAAGGAACGCATCGCCCTGATCTTCGACGACAGCCAGGCCATTGACTCATGCGTTGCCTACGTCGACCCGACGCGCCTGCGGCAGGTGCTCAACAACCTGATCGGCAATGCCGTAAAATTCACCGAAAAGGGATTCATCCGCATCGCCTACAGGCAGTCGGCTCCCGACCAGCTGGAATTTGTGGTGGAAGACTCCGGCATCGGCCTGGCTCCCGACCAGGTGGAAGTCGTCTTCGAACGCTTCCGCCAGGCCGAACTGAGCAACAGCCGCCAGTATGGCGGAACCGGGCTCGGACTGACCATTTCGCGAAGCCTTGTACAACTGATGGGCGGCGAAATGTGGGTGGAATCGACCGAAGGATCGGGATCTTCATTCTATTTCACCATCTCGTACCTGCCCGTGGCAGCCGGGGATGAACCGGTTTTCGAGGAAGCGCCGGAAGACGAATCCCCGAAAGACCGATCGCTGGGCAACAAATCGGTACTGGTGGTAGAACCGAACCCCATGAAATTCAAGTATTACGAAAAACTGATTTCGGCAACGGGCGCCAACGTAACCCAGGCCGAAACCCTGCAGCAATGGCTCGACTATATCGCCCAAACCAACCATATCGATACTGTGATCGCTGATGTATCCGTCCTCAAGGATGAGGATATCGACAGCATCCGCCGGATCAAGCATGTACGCGCCGGTTTGCCGGTAGTACTTATTATTCCCGGCCAAAAGGAAGATTACCGGCAGGTAATATGCGACAGCCAGTGCAACACAGCCGTCGAAATCCCGATAGATGCGGCCGAAATTGAGCAGGTGTTGAAAAGATACGCGCGATAAGTTTCGAAACCGCAAATGTTTTACCCATACCCCCGTATGGTCGTCGGGCAGACAGCCTGCATCGGTGACTGTTTTTAATCATTGTGAAATGAGATATTGAATTGAGCGTTTGCCGTTTCTTGCGCAAGGAAGTTCAGTGCCAGCAAATTGCCGGGTTCTTCCTTTGCGGTACAGGCGGCATCCTTGCAAATCACCTGTGAGAACTTCCATCCTTGCGGAATGTTCAGGCGCATGGTGAGTGGAAATGAACCCGTCAAACGGATATTTCCGGAAATATCATGATTTCCGGAATACGTCCATTCATTGACTTCCATAGCCGTCTGTGTGATGTGCCGGTCGCTGCCAACCCATTGAGGCCTGTTAGCCTTCCCGTGCAATGCCACAACGCGCACGCCGTGAGCCGGCACTTCCACCGACAAACGCCACGACGCTTCCAGCCGTTCAATGCCCGTAGCCTGTTCCGTCCAAAATTCGTATCCGATATAATCTTTGCCGGTGTCAACACCCAATTCTTCAGCGGTCACTGAAACAGGCTGCGCATGATCTTCCCAGTTAAAGAGCGCTACTACGTTGTAATCGCCCAGATATTCGTGGCGCACCCGCAGGTTCCATACCGGCAGCATGCTGAAGACCGGATATAAGTTGACGGGCAACACACTGGGAACGGGCAGTGTCTGCTGCAGGATTTTGAATTGCTGCTCCGACAATCCGGCCAGTTTATCGCCAAAGAAAGTCAACTGTCCGGGCAGCGCTACGACGGTTGCGGAGGTTCGGGCTTCTTCCGTAGGCAGGTCGCGTACCAGCAGGGTATCCGGATCGGCTATCATCACAATGTTGTGGGTAAATACCTGATTGATCAGGCAACGCCCCTGGTTCAACACATTGCTCCATTTGACGGGTTCATTGGGATGAACAATGTCTGCGCCAAGCCGTGCAGCATCTGCATACAGGACTTCCGCGCCGGAAGTATGTCCCTGACAGGCCAAAAATACGCGGTCGTCGCCGATGCCTTCGCGAAACGCTTTGATGCAAAGCTCAAAGGGATTGGGACACGACGGGTCTTTGAAACAGGCCCGGACTTCGGGACGCTCGTACAAATGAGCGCTTAGACCGTGGCTTCGCCCCGACATGCCGTCAATCTTGAAAAATTCATATCCCCACTGATGCGACGCAATATCGAACATTTTTTTCAGATGTTCGCGCGCCTCCACTACGGTGGGATCAAGCGTATATTGCCCGTTCCACGAACGGATCGGCGTGCCGTCGCTGTAATGCAGAAACCAGTTACTGTGCTCCCTGTAAAACTCATGATTACCCGTGCCAAAGGGCGGTACCCACAAGCCCGGACGGAAGCCCAGCGCGCGGATGTCGTCGGCCAGCTTCTTCATGCCCCCGGGAAACTGTTTCCGATTAACTTCCAGGTTCATGTTGTAGAAATCGCTGACGGGCAGCTGGTCGGAATTGCCTTGCCACGACTCAATAGACCAAAACTCGCATCCGAAAGGTTGCAGGTATTTCTGTCCGATTTTCGCCTCATTCAGGTTGTCGGCTGCCGTAGCCTTGTCGAAATAGGTATTCCACGACATCCAGCCGGTAGGCGCTTTCGGGCAGCGTTTCCGGTCGATCGGGTGATAGTACGGCACATAGCGGCTTTTGAAGTAATTCCGTTCCACTCGAAACGTCCATTCAGCCTCCGACGGTTCCTCTATCCCGCCCTGCATGGAAAAAAGATACGCGCCGCCGCTTTCGGTCGCGAGGCTCAGGCGTGCCGCTTTGATCTGCAAGGCCAGATCGCCGGACGGAGAAAACAGCGAATCGTTCAGCACGGAATCGGTTCGGCCGCAGCTTAGCGGCAACACGCGCTCGCCGGCCAGCGGAACCGTGCGGCACGGAAAGCCGTCTTCCGGAAACCCGATCTTTCCGGTAAAGGACAAAACGCCCGCATAATTCTGCGCCGTGCGGTGGTAAAACAGCAGTTTCAATTGCTCGCCGTCTGTTATCAGCACCAGATACCCCTGCACATCCCCCTGCGTATCGACAAGAGCGTAACGGTCGGTCACGCCGTCCCTTGAACGGGCAACCGTCCACCGGGCGCCGCCGGAGGTGAAACTCAGCTTCCCGGAGAGGGTAATTTGTCCGTTTTGCAAAACCACTGTCGAATCGGCTTCGTCGAAAACGGCTGTCCATCCGGCGTTTGCATCGCTTTTGCCTTTTTGCGCTCCTTCCGGCATATTGGCGCCGCACGCGGACAACGCGCCGGCGGCAGTGCCCAAACCGCCGGCAATGGCTGCAGAACCGATGACGGCCTTCTTTAAAAACTTTCTTCTGTCGTTCATAAATTTGATTTTTTATTTGATTTTTTATTTGATTGATTTGTTTGATTGGCTCATTTCTGCTATTAGCCGGCTCTTTCCGGATGTGGTCGGAAGATGTAAAAAGATCTGAAAGAGCACCCGTTGAGCGGTAATTGTATTGCCGCTCGGAACACTGCCGGATTTGTAATCCGGCAATATGTCAGGCTTTTCAGGAACAGATTGCGACAGGACTTACGACTGAACACATCCATCCGGTTGGCATCGGTTGGCATCA
>JAISCQ010000206.1 GCA_031265445.1 Bacteroidales bacterium | reverse complement strand
TAAGGGTCTTTGCCAAGAAATATCGGTCGCAAACTCCTTTCGGCTCGCGGCACTGTGATAGAAATAATTTTCTTCCCTTCTGCCGCCTCAATTTTGACATTGCGCTCCATTAAAATATTACGATTTACTTTGCTCTTACTGTTGAGCAGGTTCCAAAAGTCCTGCACTAATTTTTCGGGATTTGCAATGCCGACAACTTCAAGATTGTCGTTTACTCCAAGTAAAATCAAGCCGCCGTCAGTATTTGCAAACGCCGAATATGTTTCCCATATTGACGCAGGAATTGCACCCCGACCATCTCGCCCCTGTGCCAATTTCAGTTCAAGTTGGTTGTTTTCTTTGTATTCCGATATTTTTTCTAAATTTATCATAATAATTTTCTGTTCTAATTCTTACTCATCCTCGTTTAACTCTTTGCCCATCCGATATTTTATATCGTAATTGATGATAAAATCATCCTCTTAAATTGAAATATCCCACGCAAAATCTGTCCGCTGCGACAAACCAAGCGTTTCGTTAAGTCCTTTTGAAAGGTGATTTTCTATGTTATCGTATATTTTTGGCATATTATTGTCCTGACAATCAAACGGCACAAAGGTAACGCTTTTTATTCATATATTATTTTTCCGGGCCGCAAAGATACGGTATAGTAAACCGTCAATACCAATTATTATGTCCGATATTGTCTGTGCGCTGTCGAAAATTGGCTTAGCAATGAACAGGAAATTTTTGGAAGGTAGTTTTTGGGAAGTGTCCTGATTTTGCCCCTGTTTATGGACAAAATCACGAAATATTGATGTGGTTTCGGAAAAAACAGTAAATTTGCACCGCAGTTTTATGCAGGCAAAGGCAAGTCAAAGCAGACTTCAACCCTCAAATCGTACCGCAGGGACGAAATAAAAAGATAATTTCGGAAATTTCGAACCTTCTAATTGAGAATCATAATTAACAATCATAAACCAATAAAAATCAACAAATATGGGACAAATCATTGTCATCTTAGCAGGGACTGTATTTTTTGTGATATTAGTCTTGCTGGCTTTATTAGCATCGTTCTACAAGAAAATACCGCAAGGGAAATCCATTGTACGAACGGGCGTCGGGGGTACCAAAATCGCCTTCAACAAAGGGATGTATGTCATTCCTGTTTTCCACAAGATGGAAATCATGGATATTTCCGTGAAAAAGCTCGAAATCGAGCGTTCGCGACACGACGGGCTGATCTGTAAGGACAACATCCGCGCCGACATTAAGGTGGCGTTTTTTATCCGCGTGAACAAATCGGCCGGCGATGTGATCAACGTAGCGCAAACCATTGGTTGCGAGCGAGCCAGCGACGTATTGACGCTGAAAAGTCTTTTCGAGTCGAAGTTTTCGGAAGCCTTGAAAACCGTAGGGAAAAAATTCGATTTCATCGAGTTATATGAAGCCCGCCGCGAGTTCCGCGACGAGATACTGAACATCATCGGGACCGACCTGAATGGCTATATTCTGGACGACTGTGCCATTGACTACCTCGAGCAGACCGACTTGCAATACTTGAGTCCCGAAAATATCCTCGACTCGGAAGGTATCAAGAAGATTACCGAACTTACCGCAGCCCAGAATATCAAGGCAAACCAGATCCGCCGCGATGAGGAGAGAACCATCAAGAAACAGAATGTGGAAGCCCGCGAAGCAATCCTGGAACTCGAACGCCAATTGGCCGAAAAAGAAGAAAAGCAGAAGCGCGAAATCGACAACGTGAAAGCCCGCGAAGAAGCGGAAATTATCAAGGTGCGTGAGGAAGAACGTCTAAAATGCCAGAGCGTACGCATCAATACTGAGGAAAGCCTTGCCGTACAGGAAGAAAACAAGCTGCGCCAGATCATCATCGCCGAAAAGAACAAGGAACGCACCGAAGCCGTGGAAAAGGAACGCGTGGAAAAAGACCGTGCGCTGGAACAGACCGAACGCGAACGGATCGTGACCCTGGCGCAGATCGACAAGGAAAAGGTAATTGAAGAAGAAAAGAAGAACATCCAGGACGTGATCCGCGAACGGGTACAATTGGAAAAAAGCGTGGTAGAAGAAAAACAGAACATGAAGGATATCGAAGCGTTCCGCGAAATCGACCGCCAGAAACAGGTAGGGATCACTGCCGCCAGTCAGGAAGCCGAGCAGCGCCTGATCATCACCGTAAAGGAAGCCGAAGCGGAGAAGAAAGCCGCCGCAGAAAAAGCCGCGCAGAAAGTGATCGACGCCGAAGCAAGCGCAAAAGAATTGCTGATTGACGCTGAAGCCCGCAAGGAAGCATCGGTAAAACAGGCCGAAGCCCGTAAGGTACTTGTGGAAGCGCAAGCCCGCGAAGAAGCGACCAAGGGACTGGCCGAAGCCGAAGTAATGCATGCGCAGGCAGCCGCTATCGAAAAACAGGGACAAGCCGAAGCAGCCGTCATCGAAAAGAGAGCACGCGCCGAAGCCGCTGGTATCGAAGCGCGCGCCGAAGCTAAAAAGAAAGAAGGACTGGCTGAAGCCGAAGTGATCAAGCAGAAAGCGCTGGCCGAAGCAGCAGGCGTGAAAGAAAAAGCGCTGGCCGACGCAGCCGGTATCGAAGAAAAAGCCGAGGCGATGAAGAAATTCGACGGCGTGGGTAAGGAACATGAAGAATTTAAACTCCTGTTGCAGAAGGAAAAAGACGTGGAACTGGCGCAAATCAGCATCCAGAAGGATATTGCCGAAGCGCAGGCCGAAGTATTGGCCGAAGCCATGAAGTCGGCGGACATCGATATCGTGGGTGGCGAAACCATGTTCTTCGACAACATCATCAAGCAGATATCCACTGCCAGGGGCTTCGACCGGCTGGTGGAAGAAAGCGCTACCGCCAGGCAGATCAGGGATGCCCTGCTGGATGTGAACGGCAGCGGCGACTTATACGGCAAGATCCGCGAGTTTGCCGATAAATTGAATATCTCGTCCGAAGACATCAAGAATCTGAGTATCGCCGGCCTGATCCTCAAAATGCAGCAACGCTCGGACGATGGGGAAAAAGGCATGCTGGGGCGGTTGCTAAGCGCCGCAAAAGCATTGGGCGTATCGAACAAAAAGCTGGTGTAAGCCGAACGTCATGACCTGTCAGGTTTTTCAAAAACCTGATCAGGTCTTACATGAATGTATCCTTGACGGGAAAAAATTCCGAATCAACAAAGACATCAATGCAAGACACCAACCAGCCAGCCGAGACATTAGACGCCGGCACATACGAAATCATCCGCAAGCGGCTTTTTGCACAGCGCGACGATCTGTCGCAGCGGCTTGGCCGGCTCAACGATGCCCGCAAGGAGGTTTTCCGCGCCATCGATTTCACACTGCTGGCCAACCAGCGCATCAACACCGAGAACAATTGCGTGTCGCGCGGTATCATGGCCTTCGGGAAACTTTGTATTTTCGGCTACAACGTGCATTTCGGGCTGCGATCGGACATACAGTTGAGCGACGTGTTCAGCATCTACCGTTTCGAGGACCACCAGTTTATACCGCAATCGCTCGACCTGATCGATGATGAACAGTTTGTGAACGATTATAAAAACCTGTACAGATATTACCGCGACTCCATCTTTTCGCGTTTCCGCCGGACGGAAAATTACCTGTACATGATTTTCCAGACCGGAAAGAATGTCGACGACCTGAAAGCCTTCAAGTGGCTGATCAAGGGCGACAGGCTGATATATCGGGATGATCGCAGCATCCACGAGGTGAAACGCGCCGAACAGCACGAATTTAAATGGACGAAAACGACCCTCGAAGACCGCCGGTTAGGCGTATATCCGCATGTGTCGGTGCTCGACAGGGTTTTTATTGAAGCCGTTGGCGGCGATATTACCTTCAAGATTGAGGACAATACGCAGACCGGCAAGGGTATCTATGCCGAAAAAGTCGAAAATAAAGACCAGCAGTTAGACGACGCCGAGTATTACTACGCCGACCTGGGCAACCTGATCCTGGTGCGCATCAAGCCCTATCAGGAAAGTTACCGCGCGTTCGTGTTCAATACCCGGACCAGGGAAGTGCACAACATACCGATGCTCAATGATGCCGGTATCCTGCTGCCCGACCATCACGGCGTGATCTTCCCCAATGGCTATTACCTGCAAAACGGCGAATACAAAATTTTCGACAATGACCTGTCGAACCTCGAATTTTTCCGCAAAATGACATCGCCCAACGGCGAGGATTTCCTGTACATCTTTTACCAGCATGAGCGCAATATCTACGTGCTGATGTCGTACAACATCATCCGGCAGCAAGTGGAAACGCCGATTATCTGCAACGGTTTCACGTTCTTTGGCGACGGCGCGCTCATTTATTTCCGCTCCGAGGTGGAAGCCACGCGCCATCACCAGGTGCAGATTTGGCAGACGCCTTATCAGGAACGACTCATCGAGAATCCGGAAAAATGCGGTAACCAACTCTACAAGATCGGCAACAAGGATATTGTGAAGGTAATGGCCGAATGTCAGGAGGTCATTTACCTGATCAACAAAGAGGACTCGTACGAAGGCCTTTATGAGGATATTGTGAAGAAGTCGAACGACATTGTCGATGCCTATTTCTGGGTGTCGGACGATGCTGCTTTCAGGATGTCCGATCCGTTGAAGGAAATCAAGAAAATAGCCAACACTGCCATTGATGAGTTCGAAAAGGTGCAGGCGCAGAAAAAGCACGCCGCACAGCAACTCACGATCACGGTCGACAAGGTGGATGCGCTGATGTTCCGCATCAAGCACGCCAAATTCGATACGCTGGACTCGTTGGTAAAACTGCTGGCCGAAACACGACG
Organism: Bacteroidales bacterium; assembly: GCA_031265445.1. Taxonomy (GTDB): domain Bacteria; phylum Bacteroidota; class Bacteroidia; order Bacteroidales; family UBA4181; genus JAIRLS01. The sequence continues at coordinate 17,111 of JAISCQ010000206.1, read as the reverse complement.
CCTGCAAGGTGAAGTTATTGAACTGGGCAACGTGAAGTACGCGGATATAACCCGTGTAAACGAATTGAAAAACCGGTTGGCCGAAACCAATACGATCCTGTCTGCAAAGACTGTCGAATTTCTGCTCCGCGACGAAGCGCTGGCGCCCTACGAAGAAAAAACGGTTGCCGAAAAAGCGCGCGTGGAGGAAGTAACCAAGGTGATCGATGCCAACAGGGTGGACGAAAACTGCAAACTCATCTCGTCGGAACTGGAATTGCTTATCGACATCCTCAACAGCCTGAAAATAGAGGATACCACACAAGCCACGCGCATCATCGAAAAAATATCGCTCATCTTCTCGTCGCTCAACGAACTGCGGGCGCAGCTCAAGCGGAAGATCGACTCGTTACGCAATCGCGAAGCCGTAGCCGAGTTCAGCGCACAGCTTACCCTGCTCGAACAGAGCGTGGCAAACTACCTCGAACTGGCCGCCTCGCTGCCCAAATGCGACGAATATTTCGCCAAGGCGAGCATTCAGGTGGAAGAAATGGAAGGCAAGTTTGCCGATTTCGACGAGTTTATCGGTAAGATTGCCGATAAGCGCGACGAAATCACCAAAGCATTCGACGGTCGCAAAGCGCAACTGATGGAGCAGATCAACCGGCGCAGCTCATCGCTCGAGCAAATCGGGCTTCGGGTGTTGAAAAACATTGAAAACAAGGCACAATCGTTCAAGACCAAAGAGGAGATACAATCGTTTTTCTCATCCGACCTGATGATTGACAAGGTACGGCAATTGGTGGACGACCTGAAAAGCCTCGGCGATGTATCGAAAGCCGAAAATCTCGAAAACAGCCTGAAAACCTCGCGCGAGGATGCGCTGCGCGTGCTCAAAGACCGTAACGAACTGTTTGTGGACGGGCAGCAGATCATCAGCCTCGGGACGCATAAGTTTACCGTGAACAGGCAGCCGCTCGACCTCACGGTGGTGCGGCGCGATAACCGTCTGTTCTACCACCTCATGGGGACGGGATTTTTCCACGAGCTTCGCAGCGAACGTCTCGCCGCTTACCGCGATTACTGGGAGCAGGAAACCGTGTCGGAAAATGCGCAGGTTTACCGCGCCGAATACCTTGCCTGGCAAACTTTTGCAGAAAAGAGCAAGACGAAAGATTTCGACCCGAAAGCCTTCATCACCCACAAGGTAGAGCAATGCTATTCGGAGTCGTATGTCAAGGGTGTGCATGATGATGATGCGGTGCGGATTTACCAAATGCTCGAGGCTGTAAACAAAGAGTTGGGAATACTTTCGTTCACGCCCCGCATACGGGCGTCTGCGCAACTGCTTTGGTACAGCCTTGAAGATATGCAGAGAGACAGGCTGATAAAGATGATTGCTTCGGCAAGTTCCGTCCTGAAAGTCTTCCCGGAATCGGATCACTATAAATATGTGATGGAGCGGATAAAAGAACTCTTCCGTAAAGAGGATCCGGAATCGGAGAAGAGTCTTCGTTTTCCGTTACCGTCAGGCGGCGTGTTCTCCCTCCCTTGCGGAGAGGAGGGCAGGGAGTCGCTCATAGCGGAATATCTCTTTCGCGAATTTTCCGCATCGCCCTCATTTACCAAAAGCGAACAGGCGGAAACGCTAAAAAAGGATTTTCTTCATTACCTCGGGAAAAAGGATTTCCTTCACCGGTTCGAAACCGACATCCGCGACGAGTCATTCGATCAGGCGGAGCGTTTCCATTTGACATGTAATTGGCTGGAGTCTTTTATAGATGAATCGAAAAACTGCGAACAGTTGCGAAAATACCCGGAAGAAGCGGCCTGCCTGTTGTTATTCGACACCGGCGGCGAATATATCCTGCACAGAAGCGGCGACCAAATGGACACCGACGGTCTGAAAGGAAACCATGCCGTGATTGTCAACGGTTTCTATGCACAGGATTACCATCGCTTTGTCGACAGGATGACTTACTTTACGGAAACCTGCGTCCCGGCATACAATGAGTTTATCCATCTGAAAGAAACGCTGGTGGCAGATTTCAAGAAAACATTGAAGCTGAACGAACTGAAACCTCGCGTACTGACATCCTTTGTCCGCAATAAGCTCATCAACGAAGTATACTTGCCGCTCATCGGCGCCAATCTTGCCAAACAGTTGGGCGTAGCCGGAGAAGACAAGCGTACCGCCCGTATGGGGATGCTCCTGCTTGTGTCGCCTCCCGGATACGGTAAAACGACACTCATGGAATATCTGGCCAAGACCATGGGATTGACGTTCGTGAAGATCAACGGCCCCACCATCGGCCATTCCATCACATCCATCGATCCGTCCGAAGCCAAAACTTCCGGCGCGCGCGAGGAACTGAAAAAAATCAATCTCTCATTCGAGATGGCCGACAGCGTGATGCTCTACCTCGACGATATACAGCACTGCAGCCCCGAATTTCTGCAAAAATTCATCTCGCTGGCCGACGGTCAGCGCAAGATGGACGGCACGTTCGACGGCGAAAGCAAAACTTACGACCTTCGCGGCAAGCGCTTCTGTGTGGTGATGGCCGGCAACCCCTACACCGAGAGCGGCGAAAAGTTCCGCATACCCGACATGCTCGCTAATCGTGCCGACGTGTACAACCTCGGCGACGTCATCGGCGGTTCGGAAGACCTGTTCCGTCTGAGTCTCCTCGAAAACGCCATGGCCGAAAACTCCTGCCTGCAAAAAGTCGGCAGCAAAAGTTTCGCCGACTTCTATCGGTTGATACGGTTCGTGGAAACCGGCGACGAGACGCTGCTCAACCTCGAGGGCAACCATACCCGCCAGGATGTGGACGACTTCATTGCCGTAGCGCGCCATGCCATGCAAGTACGCGAAACAGTACTGCAAGTGAACCGGCAGTACATCGCCAGTGCCGCCACGAAGGATGCCTACCGCACCGAACCGCCGTTCAAACTGCAAGGCTCGTACCGCGATATGAACAAAATGACAGGACTCATCCTCCCCTTGATGAACGCTGCCGAAGTAGATACCCTCATCCTGAACCATTATGAAAGCGAAGCCCAGACACTGACTTCCGACAACGAAGCAAACCTGCTGAAATTAAAGGAAATCACCGGGAAACTCACCGACAGCGATCGTAACCGTTGGGAAGCCATCAAAACAATTTTCCTGAAAAACAACAAGCTGGCAGGTATCGGACAGGACAACCCGATGGGACAAGTGATTGCGCAATTGGCGCAATTCAATGAGGGATTGGAAGGAATCAAGGCGGCGCTGGCAACGGCGGTATCGTCGAGTGCGCCACTTGTTCCGCCGGATGGAAAATTCGGAGTTTCTAACCCATGAAACCGATAAGTTAAATCCTGTAAGGATGACATGTCGGTTAGAAATCAAAATGATACATGATGTATTCCAATAATCGATGAAATTGAAATTTCGGAACGCGGTATGGATTATTCTATTTATCTTTGGCCCTTGTAAAACATGTTTATTGGGGTAGCCTTGGGCAGGATGTGACTGATCGTGGCGAAACCATAAAAAGAGACGGTATTTTATGAAAACACATGGAAAAAATTAAAGATCATGATTATAGCAAATCCAATATATGACACGGTTTTCAAGAGACTGACGGAGGATAACGAGACTTCAAAGTTCATCGTAAGTACTCTTTTAGGCAAGCCTGTAGTTTCCATCGAAGTGAAATCACAGGAAGTAATGTACATGGAAGACGAACAGGCAAAAGCGCTGGCAGTAGCCCTGCGCATGTACCGGCTTGATTTTGTTGCAACCGTCCAAACCGGAGACAGTGAATACACGAAAGTGTTGATAGAAGTTCAAAAAGCATTGAAAATAACCAATCTCAGCCGGTTCAGAAACTATATTGCCGAGCAGTATAAACGGAATGATGTGGTTGACGGCAGGGAAACCGGCTTGCCGATAATCGCCATCTATATTTTAGGTTTCGAATTGCCGGAGATTGCGACGTCCTGTGTTCGGGTGAACAAAAGCTATTTCGATGCAATCCACGAAACGGACATGGATGTAAAAAGTCATTTTATAGAGCGCATAATGCACAACTGCGTGGTGGTACAAACCCGCAAAATAGAAAAGGAACGTTACACGACAGATTTGGATAAGCTGCTGAGCGTGTTTATACAGGACAGTTTTGTCGACAGCAAAATGACAAAATACTATCATTATCCGGTTGAAGACAAAAATATTCGCCGGATAACGGATATCCTGCATTATTGCGCTTCCGACGCCAAAGAACGCGCGAGGATAGAAGCCGAAATCGAAGCATGGGAGACTTATCAGGAATTGCTGGAATCGTCGGAAAAAGACAACCTGCAAAAAATTGAACAGCAGGAAGCTGCTCTTGCCGAAAAAGACGCTGCTCTTGCCGAAAAAGACGTTGCTCTTGCCCGTGAACGCACCGAAAAAGAAGCCGCTATTGCCGAAAAGGAACTCCTGCTCGCAGAGCTTGCCCGTCTTAAAACACTGAATCAATAAAATAATAAAAAATATAGAGAGGAGAGTTATGGAAGAGGATAAAAAAGGCGAACGGGTATTGATATCATTCGACTATGCGATAAAATTATTATTGCGCGACAAAGCCCATTTTGACATACTGGAAGGCTTTTTGAGCGAGCTTCTGATGCGCGAGGTTTCGCTAAAGAGTATCGGCGAAAGCGAAAGTAACAGGGAATACCCCAAAGACAAACAGAACAGGGTTGACATTCTTGTCGAGGATGTATCGGGGGAAATCATGCTGATAGAATTGCAGTTCGAGACGGAACTCGATTATTTGCACCGCATGCTGTTCGGGACAAGCAAGGCGGTAACCGGGCGCATGGTTCAGGGAATGAAATATAAGGAAGTAAGTAAAATTTATTCCATCAACATCGTGTATTTCGATTTGGGGCAGGGAAGCGATTATGTCTATCATGGCAAAACAAGTTTCACAGGCATGCACAACAGGGATGAACTCCGTCTCTCCGAAGTTCAGCGCCAGACATTCGGCAAGGAAATGGCGGGCGATATTTATCCCGAGTACTACATTTTGAAAGTCAACAATTTTGACGACATCACGAAGGATACGCTTGACGAATGGATTTACATGCTGAAAAATAATGCTGTAAAGGACGAATTTAAGGCCAGGGGCTTGCAAAAGGCGCGCGAAGTTCTTGACAGAAACAATCTCACGCCGGAAGAACGGAAGGCATACGATTATGCAATGGAAATGCGCAGTAAGGATTTGAGCGACGTATCTTCCGCAAGAGATGAAGGAATTGCGAAAGGTAGAAAGGAAGGTCTGGAAGAAGGACGGATAGAGCGCGAAGAATTCAAAAAAGAACTCGAAAAAAAACGTGCAGAACTCGAAAAGGAACGTGAAAAATTCGAAAAGGAACATGAAAAATTCGAAAAAGAACGGGCCGGCCTTCTTGCTGAAATTACCCGCTTAAAGCAAAACGGACAGTAATTTCATGACGCCGGCTACTGCATCAGCAAAACGTTAGTTGCCAATGTCCCACGTCCCGCCACTGATCGAACTTGCGCCCGATCTCTTTCATATACGATACCTGTTTGAAGCCGAATTTCTCATGCAGCCGTACGCTACCTTCATTCGGGATGCAAATAACGCCCAGAAGTACGTGGATTTTGCTTCGGTCGATGCGCTGTAACAGATGCTCGAACATTTGCGTGCCATATCCCTTGCCCTTTTCGTCCTTGTCCAGGTATATGCTTTCTTCGACGGTAGTGGCATAGGCGCGGCGACTGTTCCATCGGTGCGTATAGTAATACCCGATGATTTTACCTTCGTTTTCACCCGCGAAGAATGAGTAACCCGACTCGAAGACTTCGCTGATGCGCCGTTTCATCTCTCTCTCCGAAACAGGCGCCGTTTCAAAAGTGATTGCGGTGTTTTCGATGTAATAATTGTAGATATTACAAATAGCGCGGGCATCGTCCGATGTTGCTTTCCTGATGTTCATAGATTGTACATGATTCCATCTAAATCCTTCACCCATGCTTTGCAGGCTTGCAAAGTATTCATGTAACCGGTTAGAAGCAGTTTGCAAGCCTGCAAGCTATCCCCGTAAACTGTTTTGAATGGTTTGCAGCCGTGCAAACACCTTTTGAACATGTACCGATATGCTTTGTAACCTTGCAAACACCTTTTGAACATGTATCGACATGCTTTGCAGGCTTGCAAACCATGTCCGAAAGAAATTACGGATGCTTTGCAGGCGTGTAAAGCGCTCCCGATCGCTTTCAAGCGATCTTTGCAAGCTTGCATGGAATCCCTGACAGATATATATAAGATGTTCTTCACTCTTCACTCCTTTTTCGACTTCGCGGATGAAATTCCACAATGGTCTGCCTCAAAAAGCTACGGTCCAAGTGGGTGTATATTTCGGTGGTAAGAATCGATTCGTGTCCGAGCATCTCCTGTACGGCACGCAGGTCGGCGCCGCCTTCCACCAGGTGTGTGGCAAATGAATGACGGAACGTATGCGGACTGATGCTTTTCTGCAAACCAATGGTTGCCGACAGGTTCTTGATGATGGTGAACACCATCACACGCGAAAGCATTTTGCCACGCCGGTTGAGAAACAGGAAATCCTCGTGTCCGCGAGCAATATCCAGCTTGGCGCGATCGGACATATACAGCTTGATTTCGTGTATGGCCTTATCGCTGATGGGCACCATCCGTTCCTTGCTGCCTTTGCCTTTCACTTTAATAAAACTTTCCTTCAGATACAAATCGGAAAGATGCAATCCTGTCAGCTCTGATACCCGCAGTCCGCAACTATACATGGTTTCGATCATCGCCTTATTACGCTGACTTTCCGGCAGGCTCAGGTCGATAGCGCCCAACAGCGCATCTATTTCCTGCACGGTGAGCACGTCGGGCAACTTGCGGCCAATCTTCGGGTAATCCACCAGACGAGTGGGATCCGCGTCAATCAGGTTATCCATCAGCAGGTATTTGTAAAACGCACGGATACCGGATAGCATACGCGCCTGCGAACGCGCCCGCATGCCCAGCTCCCCTTCGTATACCAGAAAATCCGACAACATCGCAGGAGTTACTTCCTGTGGCGCGGCCGACGAACCGATTGACTGCAAATATGCCTGCAGTTTGTTCATGTCGTCGATATATGCCTCGATGGTGTTAATGGACAAGGATTTCTCGATTTTCAGGTAGGCAACGAAATCTTTAACTGCTTGTTCCCACATGGTAGAACGTGTAAGACATGTAAAATCGCAAGATGTGTAAGGGGGCTTTTATACTGTAACCAATTCGTATTCGATGCTTCCCAACCCGATTTTTTCGGCATGGGCCAATCCAACTTTCCAGTCTGTTTTGGGATAGAGCAGATGAAACTTGTCTTCTCCCTGTAATTTACCGTATTCGTGAACATCGAGGCAGGTTCCGGTGTTGGCTGCCGCTGCGGTTACCATATCGGCGCAAGCCTTATCGAGCGCTACCGGATCGAACGAAGCGGCAATACCAATGTTCGGCACGATGGCGGCATCGTTGCAACCCCAACAATCGCACAACGGCGATACATCCATGATAAAACTGATGTGGAAATTCGGTTTATCCTTCACCACAGCCAGCGAATACTCGGCTACCTTGTAATTGGTGATGTCCGACGAGTTGTTCCACACCACCTGTGCGGCGTCGTACTGGCACACGGCAACGCATTGACCGCATCCAACGCAATTTGCACAGTCGATCTCCGCTTTTTTCTTTTCGTTGAGTCGAACGGCATCCGATGCGCAATACTTGACGCACTGTCCGCACGAAGTGCATTTTTCTTCGTTAATGACCGGTTGTGACGACGAGTGTAACTCCAGCTTTCCTGCCGCCGAAGCCGAACCCATGCCCAGGTTCTTGAGCGCTCCGCCAAATCCGGTTTGTTCGTGTCCCTTGAAGTGCGTCATGGAAATGATGATGTCGGCGTCGGCAATGGCGGCGCCTATTTTGGCGGTGCTGCAATATTCGCAGTCTATGACCACCTCGCGGTAATCAATGGCTTTGAGTCCGTCGGCAATAATTACCGGACACGGCACAGCAATAGGATTGAACCCGTTCTCCATAGCGGCTTGCAGATGATCCACCGCATTTGAGCGACGACCGGAATACAGTGTATTGGAGTCGGTAAGAAAAACCTTGGCATCCTTCTTTTGCAGGAATTGTACCACCCGTGCGGCATAATTCGGACGGATGTAAGCCAGGTTACCCGGTTCGCCGAAATGAATTTTCACAGCAGTGAACTTCCCTGCAAAATCGATCTGTTCGATTCCGGCTTTCCTGATCAGCGTTTCCAGCTTGTCCAACAAGCTACGCCCATTTTTGATCCTTAAATTGGTGAAATAAACCTTTGACATTTTTGATTTTTTGATGAGTTGCGATACAACATGCAAATTTATGTAAAAATCATGAATTTATTGTATCTTGCGTCCCGAAAATAGCACAACCATGAGAATTATTTCGCGATGTTTTTTCTTGTTATTCACTGTTTTACAGTTGTTTTGCCTGCCGGTTTTTTCCCGTAACGACACAATCCGGCTGGGCCGCTCGTTTGGGTTGCAAATTTCGGGGTTTGCCCGGATCGACTACATCTATGATACGCGTCAGACTGCCGAAGCTGTTGAAGGATTGTTTACGTTTTACCCCTCGAACAAAATGCTCGATGCCAACGGCAAGGATCTTAATGCCGCGCCCAAAGCCAACTTTGTTTCCATTGCATCGCGCCTTTGCACGCGATTTTATGCTCCCGATGTGTTTGGCGCCAAATCGTCGGCTTACATTGAGTTCGACTTCACGGGAACTTCCAATACCAACGGAGTGCGCCTGCGTCAGGCATATACCGGCCTTGCCTGGTCCAAAGCCAACCTGCTCGTGGGGCGTACATGGCACCCGCTGGCCGCCGGTTGTGTTCCTAACGTAATTGCACTCAATACCGGGGCGCCGTTCTGGGCGTTCAACCGGAGCGATCAGGTACGGTTCGACTACAAGCCGGGACATTGGCTCCTCTCGGCCATTGCCGTATACCAAAGCGACTACGCTTCGCTGGGGCCTGCGCCCGGCACCGCATCTACCTCGGTTAAAAGTCCGACCTATCTGCGCGATGCCCTGTGGCCCGAATTTGCCGTCAATGTCGCATACAAAACCCCGGCGTTCCAGGCTGGAATCGTTGGAAGCATAAAATCCATTAAACCGCGCCTTTATACAATGACCGACTATACCGATACCAACGGACCGAAATACAAGACCGACGAAAAACTCACTACTTATGCCGTACAGGCTTATGCACAGTATCAGGCCGGCAGTTGGGTGTTCAAAGCGCAAGCCACTTATGCGCAAAATACCACCGAGTCGTTGATGATCGGCGGTTATGCGGTGAGCGCTATTGACCCGAATACCGGGCACGAGCAATACACACCCACGCAACACATGAACTACTGGGTGAATGTGGACTACGGCAAGAAATTGCAGGCAGGCTTGCTGGCCGGATACCTCAACAGCCTGGGAACGCTCGACAACGCAGTAGGCGCAGCCTGGTACGCCCGCGCCCATGACATTAAATACATGTACCGCATTTCGCCGCATGTGTTCTATAACGTGAACAACTGGCAGTTTGCCGCCGAATTCGAATACACGGCAGCCGCATTCGGGAGGGTACAAAACGATCATAAAGCAAAAATCGTTGATGCCTCCGAAGTAGCCAACTTCCGCACGAACCTGCTGATTTGCTTCTTTTTTTAGAACCGTAAAGAAAAAATCTAAAAATATTTGGCCGAAATAAAGAAACCTGTATCTTTGCACCCGCAATTTGACACCACGCCCAGGTGGCGGAATTGGTAGACGCGCTGGTCTCAAACACCAGTGAGATAACACTCGTGCCGGTTCGATCCCGGCCCTGGGTACTAAAAATAAAAGCCTAATTGAAAATAGATCAGTTAGGCTTTTATCATGGTTGCGTATATCAACCTGTCAGACTGCGAAGTTGACAGGTTGGAACGGCTAAGGAACGCATGCTCGTATTTTTTTTACAAAAAATACGAGCGCAAATCGTCTTTCAAAAATCAAAAATTGCTTACATTTGCCGTATAAACCAAATTGTACCGCTTATCAGCCACCTTGCCATATACCGCGCATCGGCCGGTTCCGGAAAAACCTATACCCTTACCGCCGAATACATCAAGTTGCTGCTGAGCAGCAGCAACTATCACCGGCGCATCCTTGCCGTAACATTTACCAACAAGGCCACGGAAGAGATGAAAAGCCGCATTGTGCGCGACTTACACCGTATGGCTAACCGCAAGGACGAAAAGTATATCGGGGATATGGCGGAAGCAACAGGGATACGCGAAAACGACCTGCCCGCCATAGCCGGGAAAGTATTGAAATACCTGCTGCATGACTATTCTCATTTTTCGGTAGTCACTATCGACAGTTTTTTCCAGAAGGTAATCCGCTCGTTTGCTCGCGAAATGGGTCTGTATGCCGGATATAACGTGGAACTCGACCAGGATTCGGTACTCGACGAGTCGACCGGACTGATGCTGGACGATATCGACAAGAACGATTTTCTGAAGGACTGGCTGGTAGGATGGGCCAAACGGAAGATCGAAGAAGGTAAGTCATGGAACTTCAAGTCGGATGTATTGCGGCTCGGAAGCGAGATTTTCAGCGAAGAACTGCAAAACATCGAGCCTGAGATATTGCGCGAAACTACCGACAAGGAAAGTTTGGAGCGTTACCGCATGAAATTGCAGCAATTGGTCGATAGTTACTGGGATTACCTGCAAGGATACGGCCAGATGGCAATATCCATCATGGAAAGTTACGGACTTGAAGTCGATCATTTTACCAGGAAAAGCAGTGGAGTGGGAGGATATTTTGACAAACTCTCCAAACGGAAGGAAGCAAAGATCAATACTTATGTAATGCTGGCGCTCAAAGGTATCGAAGGCTGGCATGGCAAATATTCGCACTGGAAAACCCCTGTCAGGAATGCATATGAAGGTGGATTAGGTGAAATGTTGCAAAACATGGTGACCTACCAAACCGAACATGCACGGGAAGTGGCCACAGCCGCCGTAATCCTGAAACAAATCAACGTATTGGGCGTGCTGTGCGATCTGATGCGCTACGTGAACGAGTATACCCGCAATCAGAACCTGTTCCTGCTCTCGGAAGCGTCGGGATTCCTGAAAACGATCATCGCCAATGCCGACGCGCCGTTCATCTACGAACGCGTGGGCAGTTTCTATAATCATTTCATGATCGATGAGTTCCAGGATACATCATCCATCCAGTGGGATAATTTCCGGCCGCTCGTCGCCAACAGCATCGCTTCGGGTTACCGGGAGTGGATTGTGGGCGATGTGAAACAGGCGATTTACCGCTGGCGTAATACCGACTGGAAAATCCTGTCGGAACAGGTGGAACGCGACCTGGGTTCACAGTACGTGAAGGTGCGGAACTTAGATAAGAACTGGCGAAGCGCCCCCGAAGTGGTTCACTTCAACAATGCTTTTTTCCGGGAAGCCGTATTGCAGTTATGCGGAGCCTTCCTGACCGACGAGGAAAAAACAGCCGATGAAGAATATCTGCATGGTCTGGCAGCGTCGATGACCGAAGCATATAAGGACAGCTATCAACATTTGCCCGAACGGCAGAAAGAGGAAAAGGGTTATGTACATCTGTCGGCAATTGCTGAAGAAAAGGATGCAGAAAAAACATGGCGCGACAAGGCGCTCGAAGAACTGACCCGGCGTATAGAGCATCTGCAGGATATGGGATACGGATTGTCGGACATCGCCATACTGGTACGCGAGAACAGGGAGGCGCAAACCATTGCCGATATGCTGCTCGCATACCGTCGGGCAAACCCCGATTCGAAGTACCGTTACGACGTGTTGTCGAACGAATCGTTACTGATTGGTAATTCGCCCGCGGTGAAATGGCTGGTTGCGGCCATGCGCTATATCGTGGAGCCCAACGACCTGATCAACCGCGCGTACCTGCAACACGAGTACGAAACATATCTCTCCCCCCAACCCCCTTCCCACAGGGGGGGAGGAGTTGAGTCCCCGTCCGGATCACTGTTGGACAGCACATCGCTTTTCTCCTGCGGAGAAACGGAGAGTTCCCTGCCTGTATACGAACTGTCCGACAAGCTGATCCATCAATACAATCTGTATCAAAATGCCGGGCAAGCACCTTTTTTGCAGGCATTTCAGGATATTTTGCTACAGTACACCCGGCGGGAAGCCACCGACGTCCGTTCGTTTTTAGACTGGTGGGAAGGAGAAAAGAACCGGAAATACATGACCATGCCCGACAGCCAGGATGCCATCCGGCTGATCACCATTCACAAATCGAAGGGATTGGAGTTCGACGCCGTGATCATTCCTTTCTGCGACTGGCCATTGTGCAAGGCCGGAAAAACGCTGTGGTGCCAGCCTGCAGGGGAGCCGTTCAACGATATGAAACTCCTGCCGCTAAAATTCGAGCCGGCGCTGCGCAACACCGTTTTTGTGAAGGAATATCTGCGCGAAAAAATGCTGTCGTACATCGACAATCTGAACCTGCTGTACGTGGCTTTCACCCGCGCCCGCAAAGCATTGTTCATTTCGATTCCGCAACAGGAGAAAAACGAGTTTACCGGGATAAAAGATTTGATTCACAGAATATACCATCAACCTCTCTCAAACAGCACGGATTTCCCCTCCTGGAAAAGGGGTGAGAAGGGTGTTTTATGTTTCGAATTAGGCATTTTGACTGGAAAAGAAACCGGAAAGGAAGAAAAGATCGCTGAGCAGGCATCGTATTTGAGCCGATCAGCCCCGCGTACCTGGGATTTTGTTCCGCACATCACGCGGAACAGCGCCTACTTTGTCTCCGACGTTGTATCTGGCGCCCAAATGAACAAGGGCCGGCTGTTACACGATATTTTCCGCAGTATTGTTACCACCGCCGACCTGGAACATACCCTCAATACGATGATCACCGAAGGCAAACTGTCAGAAGCGGAACGGACACACATTATTGATATGGTACATCAGGCGCTTGTCAACCCAACCGTCAGGCGATGGTTTGCACCGGGCATGCAGGTGAAAACCGAAGCGGAAATCCTGCTTCCCGACGGTTCCATTGCCCGTCCTGACCGGATCGTTTTCGAAAAGGGGCACATACAAGTGATCGATTATAAGTTCGGCGAAGTAGAATCTGGAAAATACCGGAACCAGGTGCTGCGCTACATGGAACACCTGCGAAAAATGGGATACGCTTCTGTAAAGGGATTCCTGTGGTACGTGAGCCTCAATAAGGTGGAAGAAGTGAGGGAAAGAGAAGTATCGTTGAAGGATCTGTTTGGTTAATAGACTTATAATATGACTGGCGGTCTGCAAGAATGTCTCCACTGCGATTTCGACCCTGTCAGGTCTGCGGACTTGCTGACAGGGTTGATGCAAAATACAGATGATGCCGCTTAGCAGGCTCAACAGTTCGATATGCGCGTTCTCCTTTTCCATGGAACAGGTCTTTATAATGGAATATGGGAGATGTCGCCGTGTCCGGATGGACTGTTCCCCGGTTTTTCCGGATGACGCTGTGAAAAATTCGCATGCGCCGAAACATTTTTCGCATGCGTCAGAACATTTTTCGCATGCGTCAAAATATTTTTCGCATGCGCCGGAAGGTTATTACTTCTTTTCCCGGATAATTATTTCGGTATCCTGCGCAATTACTAATTCTTCGTCGGTTGGGATTACCATTGCTGTGACACGCGAACCGTCCTTGCTGATGATCTTTTCTTCGCCGCGTACGCCGGTATTTTTATCTTTATCGAATTCGAGACCGAGAAATTCCAGGTCTTTCGCGATTTCGTAGCGTGTATTATCCGAATTTTCGCCGATACCGCCGGTAAACACCACCACATCCACTCCGCCCATAGCAGCCGCATAGGCGCCGATATATTTGCGAACTCGATAGCGAAACATGCGCAATGCTAATTGGGCGCGTTCGTTTCCTTTTGCCGAAGCATCTTCCAGTTCGCGCATATCCGACGATACCCCGCTTACTCCCAGCAGTCCGCTGTGCTTGTTGATCAGTGTATTCACCGTTCCCCGGCTAATGTCCTCGCATTGCATCACATAAGTGATAATACCCGGATCGAGGTCGCCGCAACGGGTGCCCATCACCAGGCCTTCCACGGGCGTAAGTCCCATGGATGTATCCGCCGACTTGCCATCGACAATGGCAGCTACGGACGCGCCATTACCCAGATGGCAGGTAATAATTTTACGGACATTCCTGCCGGCTAATATTTCGAGTGCGCGTTGCGATACGTACCGGTGGCTCGTACCGTGAAATCCGTACCTGCGGATGGCATGCTTCGTATACAGCGAATAAGGTATGGCATACATGTAAGCGTGATCGGGCATGGTTTGATGGAAAGCCGTATCGAAAGCGCCTACCTGCGGGACATCAGGAAGGAGGCTGCTCATAGCGTATATACCACTTAAATTAGGCGGGTTATGCAAAGGGGCCAGCTGGATACATTCCTCAAGCATGGCTACCACCTCATCGGTGATGAGCACGCTGGAGTTGAATTTTTCGCCGCCATGTACTACCCGGTGACCCACAGCGTCAATCTCGTCGAAACTCTTGATGCAGCCGTGCTTCTTGCTGATCAGGATACCGAGCATGTATTCGATACCTGCCTGGTGGTCGATAATTTCGCCTTCGAATGTGTTTTTGAAACCGTTAGATTCGTGTTTGATAAACGATCCGTTAAGACCGATCTTTTCCACCACCCCTTTGGCCAGGATGGTAGGACCGCCCATATCGAATAATTGATATTTGATGGATGAACTTCCGCAATTAATGACTATAATTTTCATGATGAATATGCAAAGTTTAGGTTTAAAGTTTCGGATTCAAAATTCAAAATTCAAAATTCAAAATTTTAAATGTTCATTGTTCATTGTCCCGGTGGCTCACGATTTGTGTCGACAGCACGTTCATGCCTGTCTTGTACCCGTTTTGGCCGTATACATAAAACCCTTTACCGGTACGTATACCCAGGTGGTTGGCCCTCACCAGGCGTTTGATCAGGGGCGAAGCCTTGAATTTGTTGAATCCGAACTCAGCAAAAAGATGATCCATGTATCGCAGTACCTTATCGAGTCCGATGCGGTCGGCCAATTCGAGCGGGCCGTGTTGCATCCCGAACCCGAGTTTCATGATATTGTCGATGTTTTCGACACTCGCTACGCCTTCCACCAACGTATTGCATGCTTCGTTGATCAATGTAACGATTAATCGGGTACTGATACTGCCGGGCGATTCGTTGACAGTAATGGGTTCCTTACCGATCATCTTCGCGAAACGGCACACCAGTTTGTGCGATCGCTCGTCGGTTTGCAATCCGCACACCACCTCCACAATCCGTACTGACGACGGCGAAGCAAAGAAATTCAGCGCCAGCGCCCTTTCGGGAAATTTCATACCGGCAGCGATATCGGTAATCATCAGGGTCGATACACTGCTGGTGATTGGGGTTTCGGGAGTTACGTAATCTTCGATACGCCGAAACAACTCGATACGGTCGTGCAACGGGTTATCCGAACTGATGGTTTCAATGATCAGGTCGCAATTACGAATGGAATTGTAATCGGTAGTACCCTTGATACGCGAAAGGATCACCCGCTTGTCGCCTTGCGTAAGTCCCCAGCGGTTGATCATTTCATCCAGCTGCATCTGTATGAACCTGTCGGCTTCAACAACTCGCAACTCGTTTATTTCGATGAATACCAATTCGATACCCGCCTGGCTGACGATGCGTGCAACTTCTTGTCCTACTTCCCCACAACCGATCAGGCCTACCTTGTGGATCAGCCCCTGTTTCGCAATTTTTTTGTTTAATGCAAACTTCTCTAATGATTCTGACATATGTTCAATATTTTGAGTCCGTATCGTGTCATCATGATCACTTTTCAACATCGCTCAATTTTTGACCAAAGATATGGTTTTTTCGTGAAGAATCAAATCCTGTCATTATGCTGATCAAGTATAAGACATGAATATCAAAAATAACCAAAGTAAATATGAAAGCAAATAAATATAAAAATGCCAGAAAGTCAGTTTATCAATCCAAAAGACGTTCGTCATGGCAGTGATCCGCAATTTCGAGGAAATGATCAATGCCATTAAGATTTCCAACAAGTATAACGGGATAGGTATAGCTTATACACTGGGCGCAGAAGATTGTCTTCGGGTCGCACCGCAGCCAACCGATAAAAAGTATGCAGGATAGGGATAGGGTAGGGTAGGAGCCCCATGATGTGATCTCTTGAATCACGAATTCTATGATCATGCTGCATGATATCTTCCTCTTATGCTACAGATTTACCTAATTAATTAATGCAATATACTGACGTGTACTCCAATATATTATCAACCATTTTTCCTAATGGTGTCCATTAGAAAATATGGACTGCTCAAAGGGATATGAATGCGCTAATGGACATTTTGGTATATATATTTCTCTCATTATAATTCTGTTGATTACAAGTAAAATAAAAATAGTTTCAAAAAAAATGTTTCGATTCGAAAAAAGTATATTATCTTTGGAACCTAATATATTATTGGTAGCTGTTACTTGGTCGGATCGAAAATTATTGCGGAAAAGCCCAATGTATATCAGGTTGCAATGATGAAAGGCGATCGTATGCTAAAGTACGTGTCTGACCAATAGGCAAATAGAAGTTCAATGAGCCTGTTGATATAACAGAGCGGGATACTTTTGTTTATCGATGTCAGCACGAATGGAGGAGGAGATGCAGGAATAGAAAAACTCTTCGAATGTTTCCGCCACGATACCGTTTATTTCAACTATGCCCGTTTTATAAAACCTTTAAATGATGACGATATCATATACCAGCCTTATCAGAGCGAAGTTTTTTGTTTGCCGAACGAAGCAGGATTCAACGGAAATCTGTATGTACTGCAAAGCGAACTTACTGCCTCGGCTGCTGATTTCTTTTGCAGGATGGTTGCCCGGAACAAACTCGGAGTACGGATAGGGAAAAGTACCGGATC
>JAISCQ010000196.1 GCA_031265445.1 Bacteroidales bacterium | reverse complement strand
GACGCGTCTTCCGCAAGCTGCGCTTCGCTTGCATGCGGTTACGAAAATAAAGCCCTCCGGGCTATGATGCCTTGAGAAAATTTTGGACAATGTAATCATGAAAAATGTAATGCTTATTTCCTGATAACTCCTTACTTAATTGCCAAATATTTCTTTCAGTTTAGCATCCAGGTCATTCAATTCCGTCCCGATATACCTTCCTTCAATTTTACCGTCAGGATTGATTAAAACCTTAGTAGGAAAAGCAGTTATATGATATAAAGATACGGCATCACTGTTGTCGATCCCTTCGTTGTTCAGGATCTGCGTCCAAACCAATCCGTCTTTCTCCAGGGCGTCTATCCAGTCTTTCCTGTCGTCCGTATTTTCCTGGGCTATGCCGACGAATTGCAGACCTTTGGAAGAATATTCCTTATATAGCCCTGCCAGATGGATATGAGAGGCTCTGCACGGGCTGCACCAGCTTCCCCAAAAGTCGATCAATACATACCTGCCTTTGTAATCGCTCAATTTTATTGTCTTTCCATCTTTATCTTTCTTCGCAAAATCCGGGGCAGGCTGATTAATGCCTGTATTCTTCGTATTCACGATATCCTCCATCACCTGCTGACCCAATCGGGTATCCCGAAGGTCGCTGTTTAAACCCATAAAGTATTTTTCAAACTCATCGAACGGTAGCGAGTTAGCAAGTTCCTGCAATGTAAAAAGCGAGATGTAGCTGGATGCATTCGCCTGCAGGAAGCCTCGCTTCTTATGGATGATCTGATCCCGGATATCTGTCTGTTCCTTTTCCAAACGCCCTTGCAAGGTCGTATCCTGCGTAACCAGGGCCTGCATCTGCTTTTCAAAAAGAATCTTTTCCAACATTCCGGTTTCTTTCAGGAGGAGCATATAATCGTTGTTCGCCTTACCGCCCGAAATCTGCATTATGGGCCAATCACTATTGTCGAAACAAATGTCGACCTGATGCCCGTTTTCCGCAAAGAAGCAAAACATAGGGGCGGGAATTATACCGCCGTCAACGGCAACCGGCTTGCTGTTATCCGAATTTACAAGAAACAGATTCGTAAATTCGGGAACTTTGATTTCAATTTCTCCTTTACCTTCTTTCAGAAGGATCGTTTCTTTTTTAAACTCATACCCGGTACTCCACACCAGGAAAACCGAATCCTCCGGATAATTCAGGGCTTCGATAGAAATCAGACAGACATCTTTTGCTATTTCTTTTTTCCGGGGACATCCGGATACTGTTATAACCAGGATAAACAGGGCAAATAATACCTTTTTAGTCATCTTTTTTATGTTATCGGATAAATATAATCTGTAACGGAATAATATAAAAATAAGTAGTAACCAACCGGCTAATACATGATCATATTAACAATCAAAAGAATATTTGGTTAAGAAACTGTTTCAACCCAAACCCTCAAAAAACAGGAACAAATCATCCACTCTCCAAGCACAGGGATAGAGTGTCTCTAAGCATAAGGATAAGGTGTCTCTAAGCATAAGGATAGAGTGTCTCTAAGCATAGGGATAAGGTGTCTCTAAGCATAGGGATAGAGTGTCTCTAAGTATAGGGTGTCTTCAAGCGCAGGTTTCGTCGGTTAGGTTTCGTCAGTTGACCCTGACAGGTTATAAAAAGAGCGGCGCTCGAAAATGCCGCTCCTGCAAAATATATTTCAATGGGCCTGTTATCAGAACTTAAACCCGAAGGTAAGAACTATTTTGTTTGAATTAGTCTGCAATTTGGCCTGCTCATACCATTCTTCGGTTTTATTATACGATATGTATAAATTATTAATTCTTTCGGGATGTTTTGTAAATGAATATGCTGCATCCATGTAGAAATTGCGGGCCCTGAAACCGATACCGCCCGAATAGCTCATGGTTTCCCTGAGTGTCTTTTTGATGTCGGCATTGAATGCATTCTTGTTATACGGGCTTCCGTAATATGCCGCACCTCCGCGCAGGTAAACGGGACCTAACCGAAATTCGACGCCGCCTTTCACATTTACAGAGGTTTTCAAAATAGCGGAAATGTCTTTATTTTCAACATCATAATCCGATTGAGGGAATATGCTGCTGTTCGCATAATCCACTATTTCAACATCAACATCCACCATGCCAATACGTCCGATCACGGAGGCCGCACTCAAATTGTATCGCCAGGGCGTCCTTATTCTGTATTTTCCGGAAGGATCGCTTTCCCTTTCAAGAAAAATGGGTTCCTTTCCAGTTTTATTAAACCATGTTTCCATGCCCGTCAGATGATAAGGTCTCATCCAGAGGGAAGTAGGCGTATGGATGGCTGCGCCCAAACGGAGCGCCTGTATCGGGCGGTAGATAATACCGGCTTTAAAATTGAGCCCCCACCCATTGGAAGAGAATTCGTCGCTGAAGTTGAAATAATCCAAACCGTCCTTAAATCCAGGCTCTTCCACATGAAAATAATATTCCTTGTAGTATACATCCTGGATACCCAATGTGGCTCCGATAAACAGTTGATGGTTAAAGTTTAACCCTAACGACACATCATATTCCCCGACGCCGCCCCCGGTACTCATGGTACGGCTTAACGACTGTTCATAAGCATGCAGGTCATAATCACTGATAAACCCGGAATATTGCGGATCCGGATCTTTGTAAATAGCTTCGGTAGCATACGCCAGGCCTTCGTAAAAGAAGTCAAAATCCGACACGTCCCTGACTTTGTTCCCCTGGTCGACACCATTTGCATAATACAAAAATTCATCCAGCATCGAAGAAGTTGCTTTCGAGCGTTTTATGTATGAACTGCTGTTGAAATCGCTCAACCGGTTGTAGGCAATTCCGAAACTCAGGCTTTGAAGGCCTTTCTCTTGATAAAAGTTTTTCGTATATACATAGCCTATATTGTTGATAACGAAATGTGTATTCTTTTCATCAAACGTGTTATCGGTGTATTTGGCACTGGTTCCGGTGAAGTTCAGCCCGGGCGTAAATGTAAATTCCGAACTGCGGTAAATAGCCAAACCTGCAGGATTGGCGCTTATCACCGAAAGATCGCCGCCTAATGCGCCGAATGCACCGCTCATGCCTATCGAACGGGCAGTGCCTCCCGCATAATGTTGAGAAAACAGCATGGCGTCATTGGCGCTCTGCGCTTTGATGTTTATCCACACAGCACAGGATATGATGGATATAATGATGATCTTTTTCATAGTCAAAAATTTGAGATATTATTAAAAAGGCTAATGCACGCAATAACTAACGATACATCAGCCTTATTTATTATATTGCCGGAATTATATTTTATCTTCTCCTGGTGCCGCCGCTTGAACTCGATGACGATGAACTGCTGCGGGATGACGAGGAAGATGAGGGTGAACTGCTGCTTGAACTCCGTGAGGGCGACGAGTACGAAGGAGTTGAACTCGACGAGCTGCGCGAGGGTGTGCTGTAGCTGCTCGAACTGCTGCTACTGCTGCGCGAAGGCGTTGAGTAGCTGCTCGAAGAGCGTGACGAGCTGCTGGGGGCGGTGTAGCTGCTTGATGAACTGCTACGGCTGCTTGAGTTGTTGCTGGATGAACTGCTCGAACTTGATGAGCTTTGCCTGGTGCGCGGCGTACTGTATGTTGTCGATGGTGTTGAAGTACGTGTGCGTGTGCCGTTGTCAGCTGTTGTGCTGTTTTCTCCGGTGCGCGTTGGGGTTGCGCTCGATGCGGGTGTACGCCTGTTGTCGGATGTTGCCGAACGGGTGTAGCTTGCAGGCGAGGTGCTGCTGCGGTATGAACCGCTGGTTGAGGAGCGATATGCAGTGCTTGTTGCTGTTCGGCGCGATGAAGATGCGGCGCTTGAGCTCGACCTGTAAGGAGTGCTGTACCTTGCAGATGCATAGGACGAGCCTCCGTTACGACGGTATACAGGGCCGGATACCCTTGTGCGGTGCGACGGATAGTAATAGTCGGAACCGTAGTAATGAGGAGAATAACAACTCCAGCAACCTCCGTAGTAATACGGGCTATACCACGGGTCGTAGTACCCATACCCGTAATAATGGGGCGAATACCAGGATGAATAGTACGGGTAACCCCAGCCTCCTCCCCAGCCGATACTCATGTTCCAGCCCCAATACGAACTGTATCCTAAACCAAGGCTTGGGCCATAATACCACGGGTCGTAATAGCCATACCCGAAGTACGGACGGTCAAACCGGGAGATACGGGCTGCGTACGAATCGTCGTAATAATTATTGGTGATGTAGGTATTTCCCTGCTTGTCCTTGGTTTGGGAAGTTTCTATATATGCGTATTGCTGCCCGTTTTCCGAAGCAGGTGCGTCATAATATTCCACGGGCGCACTGTTGGCGGCCGCGGTGGCGTCTTCAACCGACTGTCCCGAATCCAGGGCCTGGCGATACTTTTCGTAAGCGCTCATTCCTGCATCGTCATTCGGCGAAGTAGCGGTGTAACTTTCCGCCGCAACGTTCGACACCCCTGATGATGTCGATGTGGGTCTGGTTGCTGCTGTGGTTTTGGCAGCTTTCGGGTTATAATAAACATCGTCTTCGTATATCGACTGCGATGCTACCTTACTCGAATAACAAAAGCCTACTACTAAGGCAACTATACCGGGGATAATAAAATTTGTTTTCATGACCTGTCCCTCCTAATTTTTGGGTTAATGTGAAAATATATATTTTTGCAATATTATTTTATTGATCACAATACAAATTTTATACCAAAATAATTTAAATGGCAAAAGAAGTTACAAATAAGCAGGAAAATTATTCGCAATGGTACAACGATCTGGTCGTCAAGGCTGATTTGGCGGAGAATTCGGCTGTTCGCGGATGTATGGTGATTAAACCTTATGGTTACGCCATTTGGGAGAAAATGCACGACCAGCTTGATCGTATGTTCAAGGAAACGGGTCACGTAAATGCGTATTTTCCACTGTTTATCCCGAAATCTTTTTTCAGTAAGGAAGCGAGCCATGTCGAAGGTTTTGCCAAGGAATGCGCCGTCGTAACGCATTATCGCTTGAAAAATTCGTCCGACGGCAAGGGTATTGTGGTTGATGACGATGCCCGGCTTGAGGAAGAATTGATTGTACGGCCCACCTCCGAAACAATTATCTGGAATACCTACAAAGGCTGGATACAATCGTACCGCGACTTGCCGATACTTGTGAACCAGTGGGCCAACGTGGTACGCTGGGAGATGCGTACGCGCCTGTTCCTGCGTACGGCCGAATTCCTTTGGCAGGAAGGACATACCGCGCATGCTACCGAGGCCGAAGCCATCGCCGAAACCGAGCAGATGATCAATGTGTATGCCGAATTTGCCGAAAAATACATGGCTATGCCTGTCATCAAAGGCCGTAAAACCGCCAATGAACGTTTCGCCGGCGCGTTGGATACTTATTCCATCGAGGCAATGATGCAGGATGGTAAGGCGCTGCAGTCGGGCACGTCGCATTTTCTGGGCCAGAATTTCGCGAAAGCTTTTGATGTGAAGTTTGCCACCAGGGAAGGAAATCTCGATTACGTGTGGGCTACTTCATGGGGCGTATCCACCCGATTGATGGGCGCTTTGATCATGGCGCATTCGGACGATAACGGATTGGTGCTGCCTCCCCGCCTGGCTCCTACGCATGTGGTGATTGTGCCTATTTATCGGAACCCGGAACAGTTACCCCTGTTGGCCGAAAAAATACTACCCCTTAAAAAAGAATTGGAAGCCCGGGGATTGGCCGTAAAATTCGATGATCGCGATACCGTGAAACCCGGCTTCAAGTTTGCCGAACACGAACTGAAAGGTATTCCTGTACGCATTGCCATGGGGCCGCGCGATATGGAAAACGGAACGGTGGAAATCGCCCGCCGCGATACGCTCGAAAAGAAAACCTGTCCCATGAACGAAGCCGTGGAAAAAGTAGTAGCTTTGATGGAAGAGATCCAGGATCACATATATAATAAGGCGTTGGAATTTCGCAAAGCCAATACCCACACAACCGATTCGTACCGGGAATTTCAAGAGATACTGGACAAGGGCGGGTTCATCATGGCGCATTGGGACGGCACTTCCGAAACCGAAGAGCGCATCAAGGAGGAAACCAAGGCGACGATTCGCTGCATTCCATTCGATACTCCCGAAGAAGAAGGGAAATGCATCCTTACCGGAAACCCGTCGAAACGCAGGGTGTTGTTCGCAAGAGCGTATTAAGCAGGGAACGTGTCTTTCGCTGTAAAAAGTTGACTTACAAATATCCGTCCTGCAGGGCGTGGAAATCGCCAAACTTTTTGCCGACTCCCCTTGTGCGTAATACGTAATCGTTCATTTGAATACTGTTTTTATTTCGGGACAAAGGTAGCGGCCTGCGCAATACGGATTTTGGAAAATAGACGAAACGGGGCGGGGAATAGACGAAATGGGGAATTTACCGGAAGAATGGCTTGATTTTGTAGTCATGAACCGTAACCGCAACTTGCCCGTTCCCGCCCACGATTATGATATTGTGGAAGGACCGAGTGATGAATGAGACGGATATTCTCCTGTCCTTCAATAACTCTTTGGTGAGTCAACTTTTTCTAGCGAAAGATAGAAAAGAAAAAGCCTGTAAAATGCTACTTTTACAGGCTTTTTGACTCTTTTGTCGCTTTATTTTCAACGACTTAGCGGTATGGACGGGACTCGAACCCGCGACCCCCTGCGTGACAGGCAGGTATTCTAACCAGCTGAACTACCACACCGTGTTTGTTCAATTGCGCTGCAAAGGTAATGTTCTTTTTGATATTGGCAATACTTTAAGTGAAATTTTTTTTATTCTCTTTTATTGAAGCCTGATACATAGAAAATTATTAAATTTCTCCCCGGAGGTTATCCCACTACCACCTCATTCATCGGCACATCGTATTCCCCGAAGGGAATGCTGTTGAACATCTGAAAATCGAAACAGACCCCGATGTTATAGGTATGCAACCTTGGAAGAAGACGGTCGTAGTAGCCTCGGCCACGCCCCATGCGATGGTTGAGGCGGTCGAAAGCAATGCCGGGAACGATGGCTAACTCAATGGACTGTGGTGAGGAAAAATCGTTTCCCAGAGGTTCGTACAGGTTCATGGCAGCATTGCGCCGAAGCGATTGCTCGCCTTCAAACTGCACCAAACGTAAGCGATCGCCGTCCACGACGGGGAGGATGATTGTCTTATCGCGGCTCCAGCGTCGGATAAAGTCGTGCGTATGCAGTTCGCCGGATATCGACCAGTATAGCAGCGCCGATGCAATGCGCTCGAACCGAGGCATCGCTTCTATCTTCTCCCACACCGTTGCCGACTTGCGCAAGCAGTCGCCTTCGGTTTGCAATCCTTTCAGGCGTTTGATTTCGCGGCGGAGCAATGTTTTTTCGTCCACAGCCCGGCAGTTCTAAAACTTGAAACCAATACCGGCAATCGCTCCCAGGGTTCCGTATAATTCCTCGCTGTTTGTGTATCTCCAGGAGTCGCCGGACCAGTCGCTAATGGTTGCATCTTGCAGTGTAAGCCCGAAAGCAATATAGAATTTCTTTTTGAACTGGTAGCCAAGCAGAGCATTCGACCATAACCCGAGCGAGAGGTAGCTACTGCCAGCATCATAATAATCAGCAGGAAGCCCGAACTGTGTACCGAGTGAGAAACTCAGGAATGGATGCGACTGTTCTGTCGACAGGTTCAGCCTGAAATTGAAATAAAACGGCATATAAACATGGTGGGCTTCGATGTTGGCGCCGATGCCCATCCCCAAAAAGTACTTGCCGAATAGCTGGATGCCGTGCGTGGTGCCGATACATACGCCATGTACACGATCGCCGTACCGATCGTGTTCCAGTCCCCAATCCTGGAGTCCTACATATGGAGATACTTCCACCAGGCCGGAATAGCGTACTTTACGCACTTTTTTTACAGGTGGTTGCCATACCTGCGGTATGCTTTCTTTCACGAAAACATCCTCCAAACCGTTGGCATACTTTATTTTCAGTAACCGGTTCTTGTTTTCGGTATATGCAGGTCCGTCCGGGTTATCAGAACGCTGATATTTGATCTGGTCAGGAGTCACTTCGAGGACTTTGGCCTGCACTTCCGAGCCATCTTTACGAACGATGATGTCTTGCGCCAGAATGGATTGCAATCCCGATAAAACAATGATCAGGGTAAGAATTACTTGTTTCATTGAATTGAAGATAGAAAAATTAAAAATCTCAGATTGAATATTGTCACACCGAACCCCAAAACTTTAAACTTCGAGTTGAATCCCCAATTCCTTCAATTGTTCGTCGGAAATCGTTGAGGGGCTATCGATCATCACGTCGCGACCCGCATTGTTTTTCGGGAAAGCGATGGTATCGCGGATGCTGTCCAGTCCTGCAAACATCGACACCAGTCGATCGAAGCCGAAAGCAATACCTCCGTGGGGCGGTGCGCCATACTTGAAAGCATTCAGCAGGAAGCCGAACTGGTATTCGGCCTGTTCGGGTGTGAAGCCCAGCGTTTGGAACATTTTGTGCTGAAGCGTACGATCGTGGATGCGGATGGATCCGCCGCCCAGTTCTACGCCGTTCATCACGCAGTCGTATGCATTGGCCCGGATACGGCCCGGATCGGTATCGAAGTAAGGAATATCTTCCGACTTGGGCGAAGTAAACGGATGGTGCATGGCATAAAAACGTTGCGTTTCGTCGTCCCACTCGAATAGCGGGAAATCGATCACCCACAACGGCGCGTATTTATTTTTGCCGCGGAGGCCGCAGCGGTTACCCATCTCGAGTCTCAGTTCGCCTAACTGTACCAGCGTCTTGTTGCGTTTACCGGCCATGACCAGGAGCAAATCGCCGGGTTGCGCTCCGAGCAGATGACCCCATTCCTTCAATCGGACAGGGGTAAAGAACTTGTCAACCGACGACTGTATGGTTCCGTCGGCATGGAACTTGACATGGATCAATCCTTGCGCACCAATCTGCGGACGTTTTACAAAATCGGTCAACTCGTCGATTTGCTTGCGGGTGTAGCCGGCACATCCGGGCGCACATACCGCGCCCGTGTACTCGGCGTTATCGAATACGCCGAATCCTTGGCCTTTGGCAAGCGCCGAGAGGTCGTGTATCTTCATGTCGAAACGCAGGTCGGGCTTATCACTGCCATAGGAGCCCATCGCCTCGTTGAAGCTCATCCGCCGGAAAGGCTTGTCTAACGTAACTCCTTTGACTTCCTGAAACAGGTGCTGTACCAATCCTTCGAAAGTATGGAGTATATCGTCCTGAGTCACGAATGACATCTCGCAGTCAATCTGCGTGAACTCGGGCTGCCGGTCGGCGCGCAGGTCTTCGTCGCGGAAACATTTTACAATTTGGAAATAACGGTCGAAGCCGGCCACCATCAGTATCTGCTTGAATGTTTGCGGCGACTGCGGCAATGCGTAAAACTGTCCGCGATTCATCCGCGACGGCACCACAAAGTCGCGGGCGCCTTCGGGTGTCGATTTCATCAGCACGGGCGTTTCCACTTCAAGAAATTGCTTGCTGTCCAGATATTTTCGTATTTCCTGCGCCATGCGGTGACGCAGTTCGAGGTTGCTGCGAACGGCATTACGACGCAAATCCAGATAGCGGTACTTCATGCGCAATTCGTCGCCGCCGTCGGTATCGTCTTCGATGGTAAAAGGCGGCAACTCTGCTTTATTCAGAATGATGATCCTGCTGACCATAATTTCGATTTCTCCTGTGGGCATTTTCAGGTTTTTGTTGCTGCGTTCTGCAACAACGCCTTCGACCTGTATCACATATTCGCGTCCCAATGCCCGTGCTTCATTGCACAGAGCGGCATTGGTTTCCATATTGAAAAACAATTGTGTGATGCCGTAGCGATCGCGCAAATCCACGAAAGTAAGCCCGCCCAGGTCGCGTGTGCGCTGTACCCATCCCGACAGGGTAACACGTTGTCCTGCATGATTCAGATTCAGTTCTCCACAGGTATTTGTCCGGTACATATTATTTTTTGAAATCAGGTGAATATTCGATTGAATCGAACGGCAAAGATAATAAGGAATTGAATTTTGAGAAGTGAAAATCGAAAAATAACTCCGCTGAGCCTGCAAGCCCGGAGCAAGCCCTGTTATTTACAAATGAACCATCTGCATCAATTACGGGATGTAAACAATTTTGTGGTCGATCAGTATGAAAACGATGCCGATGAGCGTCGAATAAAATACGTACCAGGCCAAAGGGGTATACGTTTTGGGTGAAATGCCCAACTTGCGATAATTGTACCACATGAGTATAAACTTTTCGAGGATATGTATAAGCCCCGAACCCAGTGCGATGCCTACTACGCCATAATATTGCACAAAGAAAAGCGAAAGGGGTATGTTCAATGCAATTTCGACGACAGCAGCCCACATCAGGATCCGCGTTTTCTTCAGGCCGATAAGAATAGTTTGGGGAAACACTACCCGGCTGATAATCATCAATTGGTACACCATGAACACGTCGGCGCTGCGGTTAAATTCCGGATTAAAAAGCACCTGTCCGTACAGCATCTTGCTGAAGAACATGAACAGTATGGATAATGGATACAGGACGTGCATCTGCCGGAGCGACTTTTTTTTGATTTCCGCCAAAACACGGGGTATGTTTTTCTTGATGGAGAAAGCAGGGATCAGCGCATTGTTCAGTCCCGAAGTCATCATTACCACAAAGGGCAGTTCCTTGCAGCCGTAGCGGAAAATGGCAAAATCCCTGGCATCAAAAGCGATCGTTGCCACAAGGCTGTCCACGTATTGTGTGGAACCGCTGAGCAAAGCGCTGAACATGATCGGATATCCCACGTACAGGTTATTGAGGATAAACGGCATGGACAGCCTGAACTCGGCATGGCGGAACAGCAGGAACAGCAGGAAGAAGAAACGCAATGCATTGGCAATAATCAGCCCCCATATGGCCGATTGAAGCCCCATGCCTGACATCACCGGCACACATACTGCAAGTATCTGTACGATCGTGGAGATGATACCATACCGGAAGATCTGCCGGGGCTTATCCTGTATGAGGAAAATATGTTCGATGAGCGGCGAGGTGTTGCTCAGGATGAAGTAGATGATCAGCAGGCCGGGATAGGGTATTTTGGGCGTTTCGGTGTGTGATTTGCCGTAGCCGTACATCAGCAGGATAAGCAGTGCAAAAGCAATACTGAAAGCCAGCAGCAGAACAAAAGCATTAAACAGTTCGGGCGACTTGCCGTCTACACGCTTGTGCTGCACAAAAGCCATGCTGCGTTGCGACAGCGGCAGGAATGATTGCAGAATACCCGTCACCCAAAAATAACTGAGGGCGCCGCTGATGAACATCAACATTTCCCAACTACCAATGTCTTCGCGAGACAACGGTACCTTGGTGAAGTAAATGCTGATCGTCAAAAAGCACAGGAAGCGCAGAAACTGAAACATCTGGAGCGCCGAAACATTATTTATTTTGAAAGGTAATGCCACGCCAGATTATTTTTTCATGTGCAACAGCTCCGGGCACAATACCAGCAGATGATATGCCACTTTATTTATTTTGAATGTTATGGGCAACAAGCACAAAAGCATTTTACGGTTCATATAAAAGAACGATGCAAATATAAGCAAGAATTTTGCATCAAAGGTTGTGCAGATCAAAAATAATATTTTACCTTTGCACCCGCAAAGTAAAACGGTGGATGTAGCTCAGCAGGTTAGAGTAGCGGATTGTGGTTCCGTTGGTCGTGGGTTCGAATCCCATCTTCCACCCCGGGAACGGCTAAAAAAGCCGCCTCATTCAAAGGCAGGATAAAGCCGTCAAATATTACCATTGATACATCAACAAAACCGCGTTACGTTTGTTTTTGAAACAGGTGGATGATGATATGTGGCGATCGGCCGCGCTATTTTATATGAAAACACGGCGCAGCGGTCTCACGCGGTTTTCAATTTTCGGTTCAATGAGACGGTATACAATCCTGATAATCCTGCTGTATCCTTTTCTGTCTGTGCATCCGGGCGAACCGGTAAGAGACCTGCATGACCACAGCCGGATACGATCCCAATCCATCCGCAAACTGATAGAAACCGAGGAGTCGTTTGATGTAGTTAGCCTGCACTACCGGACGCTAATCCGGTTGGCGGAAGATAAGGGCGACGAGCGGATGCAGGCCGAGTGCCTGTTTCAGGCGGCGCGCGTCCTTTACTGGCAGGCGCAATACTCCATGTCGCTGGTCGAAACCAAAAGAGCGCTGGCGATTGCCAAACGGCTTAACGACAAGGAAATGCTGGCTGTGGGATACGACCTGCTGGCACGCCTGCATTATCTTTTCAGTCCCGAACAGGCGCAGTACTACTTTCGTAAGTGCTGGCAGTACTGCGAACAGTCGGACAGCGTAGAATTAGCCGTTTCCAACCTCAACAGCTTTAATATGATCCGCAACGACCGGGAAGTCGACCTGAATGAATTGCTGCCGATTGACACGCAACCGTTGAGTCCTTTGGCCCGGGCATGGCTGGGCTATAATATCGCCCGGGGCATGCTGGCGCTTGGGCGCACCGCCGGGGCGGCCGCTTATCTGGAGGATACGCGCCGGTATTTGCAACAGCACAGCGGGGCATGTCCCCTGAATGCGATGTATGAATTTCGGATGGGACAGTTGAAACTGCGCGAAGGCGATACGGAACAGGCATGGGGACATGTGGAAAAAAGCCTGGCGATTGTCCGGAAAAACAAAATATTAATGGGTATCGCACATAATTATGAGCTGTCGTCACAGATTGCCCAGGCCGAAAACAAAGAAAGCCTGGCTTTGGATTTTTTAAAGAAAAACGTTGCTTTGCGCGACAGCATTTTCAAATGTTCTTCCAACCTCTATTTCCCCGATGACCTGATTTATACCATGATGGACAGTATTGCGGAAGACAGGGCGCGGGTTTTAAAAAAGAATTTCTTAGTGGCCGGCATCCTGTCGGGAGTAGTATTAGCAGGCGCCAGCCTGCTTTATTATTTCAAATCGGCCCGGTATCAACGAAAAAACAGCGACGCTCTAACCGATATGAAGAATCACCGGACAAACGGTTTACATTCGAGAATGAAAAACCATTTGATGAAAATTATGTACCAGTACAAGACTGGGGTGCATTATTGCCTGAAACAGGTGTTTGAAGCGGAGGATCCGGTATTGACCCACTATTTGACCGAGTTTGAGGAAAACATACAAAAGGTGGATCGCCTGATCGACGATTTGCTCGACTGGGTAGAAACGAATCCGGAGATGACGCCCGGAAAAACCGATTTCGATATCAGCGGAATCGTCCGACAATTGGTCGCCTTTTACAGGATCGGGTTTGCATCCGAATTCATCGCATACCGGTTATCCGCCCATTCGCCGGTAATGGTCAGGGGCGACAGGTATATGCTGATCATTGCGCTGGAGCGTCTTTTTTTCAGTCTGGTCAGGAACGCGGCAAAAAACGCCGTCGTACAAATATCGGTCTCCGGCGGGGACGGCAGGTATGCGGCCATCCGTATTGCCGATCCCGAAAATAAGGATCAGACCTTAGAGAAGGATATATTCGCTCAGCGCATTGCAGAACTTGAAACGACAGGGAAAGCGACCTACACCGCCGACCCGGATTTTAATATTTTCGCCGAATGTACCCTTCGAAACGGCGCAAAAGCGAGCGTAGAGCATACGCCCGCAAAAGGAACGGTTTATATGTATCACATGCCGGTTAAATGAATAAAACTTGAAGAACAGGTGAACAGGTTTCGACATATCTTCTCTTTGGCATGGCTGGCGATCGCCCTCTCCGGCGAAGCTCAGGCGGAGCGATCGTCCGGGAATAACGAGGCGCCCGACACGGTTCGTATCCGCATGATCCGCTCGAAACTGTCGCAGTTGCTTTATATCAACCGGGAGAAAGAATGTTATCTCCAGTTGGAGCAACTGGCAAGGAAAACAGAAGATGACGCTTTGCTGGCCGACTGCTGTTACAAATTGTCGTATATCTTTTTGCAGCAATCGGATTATCCCGCCGCCATCGAGTACGTACAGCGCGCTTTGCACTACTTTGAAGCGCACGACGACAAAGACGGACGCGCGAATTGTTACCGCATCATGGGCACCCTCTATCTCCTGCTAAGCCCCGAACAGGCCGATGCGTACTATCGCAGGAGCTTTGAACTCTCCTCTCGCGAAGACAGCCTCCATGCCGTGATCAGTAAGTGCATGATGTCCACCCAGCCGGGAGCAAAGAATGATCAGGTATTCGACGAAATCCGCCGCATTAATCCCAAACTGCTCAGCGCCTCGCAGCAAGCAACCGTTGATTACCTCTACGCCGTGATGGCCCGGGAAGAAGGCGATCTGGAGACGGCGCTGGCTTACGCGCTAAAAACCGAAGCATTCTTTTCCACCGTCCCGCAGTTGGGTTATATGCGCGCGCTGAACCAGCACGAGTTAGCGACGCTGTATTTTTTCCGGGGCGACCTGCCGAAAGCCAGGCAGGCTCTGTCCCTGAGCGACTCGATATGCAAAAGGGACCATTACCGACTAACCGCGATCAGGAACCTGCAGCTATTGTCGGAAATATTCCATGCCGAAGGTTACGAGATGGAATCGCTCCGGACATTCAAGGAATACAGCAACCAACTCGACAGCCTTCTGGGATCGAACCGGGTGCGGTCGTTAACCGGTTTACTGATGTGGAACCTGTTGAACGAAAATGTACAGGAGCGCCTGTCGACAAATTACCGGGAACATAAAACATTTTACCTGCTGCTGGCGCTCATCATACTGTTCGGAATCGCAACCCTCTATTATTTTCGCGATTCGCTGATCATGCGTCGGAAAAAATACCTCCTCCTGTCGCAACTCGCCGAACAAACGCAGCAACTCGGCTCGAGTCCGGAGTTAAAACAGCACCTTTCCATCATCATGTTCGAATACAAGAAAGGGCTGGATTATTTTATGGATCAGCTTCGCCATCATGGCGGCAAACCGGAGGACTACCAAAAACTAAACCGGAACATGGACGAGGCAAGCGATTTTATCGACCAGCTGAAAAAATGGATGGACGAGCAACCTTACTGTCCCGGCGAGCCGTCGCGCTTCGAAGCCCGGAAAATCACCGACGCGCTGGTACGTATGCTCGATATAATTTTCTATTCGAAACGGATTACGGTACACAATAACATGGAAGACGTCTGTGTTTTCGGCAATCGCGTCTATTTCAGCATCGCATTTGAAATCATGCTATTCCGGCTGATACAAAAGAGCGAACCAAAGTCCGTCATCATCCTTTCGACCCGCGATAGCGGCGACGATTTTGTAACGTTTTCCCTCGCCTCGCCGAGTCATGTCCTGTCCGACGAGGTTCGCAGCGCCCTCCTTGCCCTGATCCGGAAATTGCAGGCGAACCCAAAGGCCGCGATGCCTCTTCAGAATAACGATGAGATTTGTCTGAAATGTATTTATGAAAACAACGGAACCATGTGGTTCGAAAGCAGCCCGGAAAAGGGAACCGTCCTGAATTTCACGATCCCCAAGAATCCGGAGACCTGTCGGAATCGTTAGGCATGACAGGGTCAAGCAGTCCGACAGGTCGCGGCTTTCTCACAAGCAGCCGCATTTTGATGACGTGATTGTCCGTCTCGATTTCGTCCTTTACCCACATCGTATTGTATGCGAGGTGTTGGACGCTCAACCCGGATGATGTTTTTTCGATGAAGAAGAATCCGTCTCCGTCGGTAACAGCAACAGCCTCGCCTCCCCTGACAATAGCGTCGATAACAGGTTTTTCCGTATCGCTGTCGAGTACATAGCCTGTGATTACCTCGTGCAGGTCGTATCCGGCGCTTCGTATTTCATTGATTTTCCGTAGCTGAAAAATCCGGACATCCACGAATGCGAGCGTTGCGGTAAGAATACCCGCTACCACAAAACTGAAGCATAAACGCGGCAGGATCCGCCTGATGCTGACGGGTTTTCGTGAGATAAACAGCAGCCGTCTGGCAATCATCGACCGCCCGAATCCGTTGTTGAATGTGGTCGACATGCCCGAATATTCTACGTGGGAATACAACACCGACTGGTAAGTAATGGGTTCTATTTGCAATGTCCGGATGGCTTCGCGGTCAGCCAGACATTCCAGAACTTCTTCCCAGGCTGCCTGAAATTGTTTGGCGAACGGGCAAAACCAAAAGAAATAATCACACATCGCCGAAAGCCACAAATCAATATAATGCTTTTGGCGGATGTGCGCTTTTTCATGTTCGAGGATCATATGAAGATTTTGTTCGTTCAGCGAAGGGCCATACAGGTAAATCGTTTTCAGAAAACAGAAACTTCCTTCGCCCTTATTTCCGGTACGGAGCGTGTATCGTTCGTTTTTCGACACCAGGCGGCTTTCTTTCAGGAATCGATACATCGACCCCAGCATAAAGGCGTACTTGGCGGTTACCAGGACAAATACAGTTCCCAGCGCCGAAATCGCAAGAATATTCGCCAGACTGTTTCCCCACGACTCCGTTAGCCGACTCGTAACAGCGAAGCGATGCACTGCTCCATCGATCCGGGCTAAAACCGATCCCGGTTCGGAATGGTAATATTTCGGCAAAAGCAGCGGACTCACCCAGGGGATCAGGAAAGACAGGAACAGTGTACTGATCAGGTACCACCGTCTTAACCGCAGGAAAGTGACGTTTTTCAGGAAAATATGATATAATGAAAACAACGTGACGAAAACAGCCGTCGTTTTCAACAAATATACTAAAATGGCCATTTTGCTTTTTGGTTTGTACCAATTACAAACACCCTACTCCTTTTTAGCTTCTTTGGCGGCGGCAAAAATTTGGTTGATCTGTTCGACATCGGCCAGCGACAAATTCTCTTCCTTGGCGAAAGCCGCGGTTAACTTTGGCAGCGACGACTCAAAATACGCTTTGATTAAACTCTTGGCTTGCGATTTGGCATAAGCGTGCTTGGTGATCAACGGATAAAAATGGTAAAAAACCCCAACTCCCTCATGCGCCACGAATCCCTTATTCTCCATGACGCGCAGTACGGTAGCAATCGTATTGTATGCCGGTTTAGGATTTGGAAACTCTTTGAGAATGTCCTTGATAATCCCCTTCTCAATTTTCCACAAAACCTGCATGACTTCCTCCTCTGCAGGGGTTAACTTTTTCTTCTCTTTTCTTACTTTTGTCATCTCACGCACAATTTAAATATTGATAAATCAAACATCCTGTGATCTGCTTTATTGCAATAGAGGAACACAACAACCTGGAAAATGTTTCCGGCTCATTCAAAATAAATTATTTTTCCTGTTTTTTTTCAAAAAGGATTTGCGGATAATAAAAAAGCGCCTATCTTTGCACCCTCAAAAGAAACAAAGGGGAGCATAGCTCAGCTGGTTCAGAGCGTCTGCCTTACAAGCAGAGGGTCGGGGGTTCGAATCCCTCTGCTCCCACAACGAAAAATGAAGCCTTGTACAGAAAATACAGGGCTTTTTCAATTTATAACTGAGTCTGGACGAAAGAACAGACAGATTGCCATTTTCGACTTGAATAGCCTGACCGGAATCAGGTTATTTGGCGTCAAGGAACCGTTTATCCATCGTCATTTTATTTTTGATGCTTCATTTTTACTAAATTTGCGGCATGACTTTGCTGAAAAAAGAAAACCGGATACCCGACAGCGTGTTTTTACGTACGATGCTTTCGGAATTCAACCGTTCGTTGATGCTGATTGCCGATAAAGAATTGCTGATAGCCAATACAATCGCTAAGATCAAGCAGATTTCACCGGTGAAGCGGATCGTCTTTTTCCTCCAGAATCCCGATACGGAACAATATTTTCGTGTGGGAGACAAGCAACAGAATAATGATCTGTTCTGCAATGTCACATTCACGCCCCACAGCAAATTAGTCAACTGGCTATCGGTTAACGAAACAGTATTCCGACTGTCGCGTTCGGAAAGCATTATGCCCTACTTCTCCGATCAGGAACAAAACCTGATCCGCGATGCGGAGATCGAACTGATCTATCCGTTGAAGGTGATGAACCGGCTAAGCGGCCTCGTGTTTCTTGGAAGACGCGCGGATGATCACGATTTTACGAAGCAGGACATCGACCTGTTCACCCTGCTGTTCGACCAGGCGGCTTTCGCCGTCGAGAACACGGCGCTGTACGAGGAACAAAGTTCCCGGATTAAAAAGATGTACCGTGCCGACCGGCTGGCAATACTCGGACAGCTGGCGGCAGGAGCGGCGCACGAAATCCGCAATCCGTTGACAGCCATCCGGAGTACCATACAATACATGGGTAAAGATATTCGAGAACCCGATAAGCTGGAGATGATGAACGAACTGATGGAAGAAGTGGACCGCATCAATAAAATCGTGCAGGGCATGCTTTCCTTCTCCAAGCCATCGGAACTGGAAACCGCCGCCGTGAATATCGTACAGCTGCTGCGTCAATCGCTGACGCTGCTCCGGAATACGATTGTAAAGCAGCAGGTAACAGTCCATATCGATATCCGTACCAAAAAAACGACCGTGATAGCCGATCCGGCGCAGTTGAAACAGGTGTTCCTCAATGTAATCCTCAATGCTGTGGAAGCTATGGACAGACCGGCAGAAAAGCGGCTGACGCTGATAGTTGAAGGCGGGCGTTCACGCGACTATCGGTCGCGTTACCTGCTGCTCTCCTTCACCGATACGGGCAAAGGCATCCCGGAGAACGATATCGAAAATGTATTCAACCCGTTTTATACCACCAAAAAGGACGGAACCGGACTGGGATTAGCTATTTCGTACGGTATCGTCAGCCGGCATGGCGGCGAAATGGAAATCAGCAGTATTCCCGGCAACGGCACTACGGTGATGATCAAACTGCCGCAAATCATTTGAGGATTCACGTTCAACCTGACTTTCGTCGGAATGACGGCTGTGAATGTGACGCTTGTGTCCCTGCTCACGTCATTACTGTGACCATGCTCACGTCATTACTATGACCATGCTCACGTCATAACTATGACCATGCTCACGTCATTACTCTGACCATGCTCACGTCATTACTATGACCATGCCCACGTTATTACTGTGACCATGCTCACGTCATTACTGTGACCATGCCCGCGTCATTACTATGACCATGCTCACGTCATTACTATGACCATGCTCACGTCATTACTATGACCATGCCCACGTCATTACTATGACCATGCCCACGTCATTACTGTGACCATGCTCACGTCATTACTGTGACCATGCCCACGTCATTACTGTGACCATGCCCGCGTCGTTACTGTAACGTCGTTTGTGATGATGAAAATCCGACTTTTCATGTCTGTTATATATAATTGCCATCTTATTTTTTACACATTACCTGGCGGTTTTCCGCCGAACGCGGAATCCTGCGACCATTTGCACGAAGCCCTCAGTTTGATTTCGCGGATTGCATGATCACTCCTTATTTTTTGTAATTTTGTGCAAAATGTGATTTTTATGTCCAACCCCCGATTATATTCCCTGGTAATATACTTCACGCTCGCCCTGTTTGCTGTGTTTGCGGCGCTGTGGGTCTACGGCTGCAACCGTTATTGCATCCTGTTCTATCACGAGCAGATGCAGCTTTTCCGGTTCGACGGGTTGTATCTCCGCTCATATCTCGGTCGGCCCGGCGGCTTATCCGGTTATCTGGGTTCGTTTCTCACGCAGTTCTATTTCTATCCCGTTGCAGGCTCCATGATCATCGCGGGCGCCACCGCAGCTGCCTGCCTGCTTTTCTACTCTGTTTGCCGGGCTTGCGGCAACATCGGACGGCTGTTCTTCATCCCGTTCATCCCTGCCGTTTTACTCTTGGGGTCTTTTACGAATGCCCATTTCAACATGTCGGCGGCGCTGGGACTTCTGCTTGCACTGGCCGGGTTCAAACAGTACATTTCAATCTCCTTGCCGGGAAGGTATTTTGCAGGCTTGATACTGTTCGCTATCCTGTATTTGATCGCCGGAGGGAACGCTCTGCTGCTGTCGGCGCTGATGTTCATTTTCGAGTTAAGCCAGCCTCTCTCCCCACCCTGTTGTCCTCGGCGAGGCAACAGGAGATGGAGCGTCGGGAGCAAATATCTTTATTTGCTGGCGTTGATTGCCGTGTCCGTATGGTTACCCCGGGTAGCCTGGCGCACGATTTATACAGTCCCCCTCCGCGAAGCATATTTTGCACTGACGCCGTGGGATTTCTTTTTCCCAACCATCGCCAGTAAGGCGCTGTGGCTTTCGTTGCCGGCGTTATACCTTATCTGGAGGCTGGTTGCAGGCAAACCGGGACGATGGGAGTTGGCGCCCTGGAAAATTCTTGTTCCCAACTGCATCCTGGCGGTTATGGCGACTGCCTGCGCCGTTCATTCGGCGTACAGCAACAGGGAAGAGATGCTCGCCCGGATGACTTGCGAGGTGCA
Source organism: Bacteroidales bacterium (assembly GCA_031265445.1). Classification (GTDB taxonomy): domain Bacteria; phylum Bacteroidota; class Bacteroidia; order Bacteroidales; family UBA4181; genus JAIRLS01. The sequence continues at coordinate 54,789 of JAISCQ010000196.1, read as the reverse complement.
GCACGGCAACTGGAAACCGGTGATGGCGCTGGGCAAAGCCTATCCTGCCAGGAACCGGCTGGCCTGCTATTTCACCAATATCGCACTGGCCGAATCGGGGCAGATGCCCTACCGGATGTTCCAATACAGGCAGATAGGCGTTGCCGGTTTATTTTTGGACAGGCAACTGACCTATTTTTCATTGTGGTGCCTCGGCGAAGTTTATTACCGTCTGGGGATGATCCCCGAAGCGGAACACTGCGCTTTCGAGGCATTGGTGTCAAACCCGAAGGAGCCGAACGCACAGACCATGTGCCGGCTGGTAATAACCAGCATCGAACGCCGCGACTCGGCAGCCGCTCATAAGTACCTCGGGTATTTCGACCGTAGCCTTGTTTACCGGAAATGGGCGACTCGGCAGCGCGCAAATCTCGCGTCGGCAATGGCTGATTCGACTTTTCATATTCCGGGTATCCCAACACCTCGCCGCTACAGCGATTTCTTCATCCACTATCAGTATCCCGACCGTTCGCTGCTGATGCTCTTGCAGTCGAACCCCGGGCACCGTTTAGCGTTCGAATACCTGATGGCTTATTATATGCTGCAAAAGGATGTGGAACAGGTGAAATGGTGCATGGACCGGTTTTATGGGAATTTTGATTACCCGGACATACCGACCCATTACGAGGAAGCGCTGACCGTATACCATAATTCGATGCGGGCAGGCGATGAATTCTATGCGCAATATCCCGTCAGCCGGGCAACGCGCGAACGTTTCGCCCGGTATGTACAGGCATTCAAGGCGGCGCAAAGCAGTCAACGCAATATGGAGCAGTTGAAAAAGCAATTCGGCAATACCTACTGGTATTACATACATTTCATTAAACCGGCAATCCTACAGGAAGAAGATGAAAAGAACAGATATTAACCTATCCCCGACGGGGGAAAGTCCCAACGAGGCCTCAAGCATACTTTCCCCTCGTGGGGAAAGTCCCAACGAGACCTCGAGCATACATTCCCCTCGTGGGGAAAGTCCCAACGAGGTCTCGGGCATACTTTCCCCACGTGGGGAAAGTTCCAACGAGGCCTCGGGCACACTTTCCCCCGTCGGGGGAGTCTGTGATCCGGGCATAAAGCACATTCATATGAAGGAGAATTTACCGGATTACGTTGCAAAGCACGCTCCCCTTCTCCTTAGGAGAGGGGGCTGGGGGGTGAGGCTCCTTCTTTTTCTCCTGTTATCAGCTTGCGGCAAGCCGGGCAACAACTTCTCCAATATCGGGCAACAGGCCAATATTTATCCGCCGTACCGGGGAACAGTGATCCCGTGTAACATCGCCCCGCTGAATTTCATGATCCGCGAGGAAGGCTCGCGCTTTACCGTCCGTTTTGCCGTTGCGGGAAAAGATTCGTTTGATGTTTCGTGCAGGGGCAAGGTGTTGATCCCTTTGCAGAAATGGAAAAAGATGCTGGAAAAGCATCGCGGCGAACAAATGAGCGTCCGTATTTTTGCAAAAGGGGCATCCGGATGGGTTTGTTACTCCCCGCTGCGGTTTACCATAGCGCCCGAACCGGTCGATCCGTACCTTGCCTATCGTTTGATAGAGCCGGGCTACGAGGTGTGGGGCGAGATGGGTATTTATCAGCGCTGCCTGGAAAATTTCGATGAAACGCCTGTCATGGTGAACAGCCTGACCGACAGGAACTGCATGAACTGTCACTCATTTTGCAGGCATAGCCCGCAAACGATGCTTTTTCATATGCGTCAGCAACATGCCGGAACGCTCTTTGTAAAGGACGGGAAAATCAGCAAAGTCAATACCCGGGCTCCGGGAATGCTCTCGGCCGGCGTATATCCCCGGTGGCATCCCGGCGGACGTTATGTGGCTTTCTCGGCCAACACGACACGGCAAGAGTTCCACACAGCATTCACCAACAAAGTGGAAGTGTACGACCAGGCTTCGGACATCGTGGTGTTCGATATCCAGACCAATACCATTTTTACGGACAGCCTGATTTATTCCGGAAAATATTTCGAAACATTCCCCGAATGGTCGCCCGACGGGCGATATCTTTACTTTTGCAGCGCCGCTGCACGCCCCATGCCGCAGGAATATGACTCGTTGCGCTACGATCTGTTGCGCATCGCCTTCGATGCTTCCGCCAGTCGTTTCGGCCGGCAGATAGATACGCTCGTGTCGTCGGCGCGCACAGGGAAGAGCGTTGCGCTGGCACGCGTATCGCCTGACGGCAAATACGTGGTTTTCTGCATGTCCAACTATGGTACATTCCCCATCTGGCACCGCGAAAACGATCTTTATATCCTCAATTTGGAAACGAAAGAGATCCGGAACCTGTCGGAAATCAACAGCGACCAAAGCGACAGTTATCACTCATGGTCGACAAACGGCCGCTGGATGGTCTTTGGCAGCCGCCGCGCGGACGGCGCCTTCACACGTCCGTACATCTGCTATTTCGATACGAACGGGAACGTTTACACTCCTTTCCTTTTGCCTCAAAAAGATCCGATGTATTACGATTTCTCTACCAAGTCATACAATATACCCGAATTTATTTCCGGGAAAGTGGACGTTTCACCGTACGAGTTTACCGAAGCGGCAAAGGGAAAAGCGATAGAATTGAATAGTGGAAACTGAAAGTCAGCGCAGCACGTCTCCTCCCCATTTGATGGCCGAACAGGGACTTCATTCCGCATCCTTCGCCCCAAACGCCAGATCGCCCGCATCACCCAGGCCCGGCACAATGTACGACTTGGCCGTAAGCTCGTCGTCCAGCGCGCCGAACCACAACGAAACCCCTTTCGAAGGCAGTTTCTTTCGCAGATTTTCGAGACCTTCCCTGCTGGCGATTAATGCGATGAGGTACACATGCTTCGGAGCGCCCTGACGGAGCAGCGACTGGTAGGCTAATGACATGGACGCTCCCGATGCAATCATGGCGTCGCAAAGAATCACTTCCCTGTTGTTGATGGACGGGCACGAAATATATTCGAGGCTTACCTGAAAATTACCATCCTTGTCGTGGTCGCGGTGCATCGAGATAAAACCGCCCGAGGCGCTGTCGAAAAAGTTGAGAACGCCCTGGTGTACCGGAACCCCTGCACGCAACACCGATATGATCACAGGAGGCTGCGCAATGATATGTTCCTCGGCAATGCCAAAAGGAGTTGGTACTTCGTGTACACTGAATTCCATCTGTTTGCTGATTTCGTATGCAATGATGGAACCCATACGTTCCATGTTCCTCCTGAACCGGAAACTGTCTTTCTGGATATGTTCGTCCCGCGTTTCTGACAAATACGTATTAAACAGCGAATTACTCTTATTCATGATCGTTACCATACCATTCTCATTTAGGATTCAACACTCGTTTTTTTCAACAACAACTAAATTGAAGCAATGATAAATATTTTTTTCGATATAGAAATATTTTTTTCGATATTTTCACATAAAAGGAGGGTAATCAGGTACACAAATTGTACATTTGCGGTGTCATGGACGAAAAAGAAAAAATATTAGTCAGGGCGTCGCTGGTCAGTGTTTTCGGTAACGGAATCCTGTCGGTATCGAAAATCTCGGTAGGGCTTATCGCGGGAAGCATGGCTGTGCTGGGCGACGGCATCGACTCGGCTACGGACGTGGTTATTTCGCTGGTAACCCTGTTCACAGCCCGCATCATCGGCCGGCGTCCAAACCCGAAATATGTCTATGGCTACGAAAAAGCGGATCATGTAGCTACTAAGATACTTTCGTTTGTCATCTTCTTTGCGGGCGTACAGATGCTCATTGCCACCGGCAGGAACATTCTTTTTGCCGTTCCGCGCGAAATGCCGGCAACGGTTGCCATTTATGTGACGATATTTTCGATGGCGGGAAAGCTACTCCTGGCATATTACCAGTTCCGGCAAGGAAAAATAGCGGGCAGCTCCATGCTGATGGCCAATGCCAGGAATCTCCGCAACGATGTGATCATTTCCGGCGGCGTGCTGCTGGGGCTTGTTTTCACATTTGTGTTCCGCCTGCCCATACTCGACTCCGTCACGGGTTTGCTGATCAGCCTGTACATCATCAAATCGTCCGTCGACATCTTTATCGAAGCCAATGTGGTACTGATGGACGGCGTGAAGGATACGTCCATTTATAAAAGGATCATCGATGCGGTGGAGCAGGTTCCCGGAGCAAGCCATCCGCACCGGGTACGGTCGCGCCAGCTCGGCAACATGTACATGATCGCCCTGGATATTGAGGCCGACGGCAGCCTCACCCTCTACGAAGCGCACGAAATAGCCCAGGCAGTGGAGGAAAGCATCAAACGATCGGTCGACAACGTGTACGACATTGTGGTACATGTGGAACCTTCGGGGGTTGTGCATTCGGAAGAGAAATTCGGAGTGGATAAAGACAACATGTTTTCGTAAGGATGTTATTGACCCTGTCAGGTCACTGCAAATTTTTTTGTATCTTTGTTGAAAATTTGATGGTCAGGACTGTCTTGATGGGAAGCGAGATGTTATTGATTCAAAATAGAGGCAATTGTCTCAAGACAATGAACGGCGGTTCCCATTTATCCTTTTGCAAGTATCTTTTTCTTTAAATAAAATATTAAAAGCTATGAAAACCAAATTCTACGGGTCTCATTTTCGGGCGGGTACATGGGTATTCCTGTGCCTGTCATGGGCAAGCGCTGCTGTTCAAGCCCAAACATCAGATTCGGCCGTCTTTATCCGGCCTCAACCTGCCGAAATTGTTCATTGGGCGGCTTACAAACCGGGCAGGCAACTGCCTCGGGCGACGCTGAAGCTGGATGCCGGTTACGGCTGGCGTACGGCGCCAACAAGCGATCAGTTGACAGACGACATGAAAGCGTATGTAGAACACCTGAAGTCCGCTTTCGTCTGGAATGCCTCCTTCGACTTCTTTTTCAACGACAGGTTCGGTATCCGGATGACTTTTTACCAGTACCTGGCTTCACACAGCGACCAGGCCTACAAGATAAATACCGGAAAATCGGGAACCCTGGCCACCAAAGACCGGATCACCCATATCGGCCCGGCGTTTGTCTTCAGGCTGTCTTTTGGCCGGCAAAAATCCTGGATATTTGATGCGAATGTAGGGATGGGATATATCGGCTACAGGGAAAACACAACCTTTGCGGATGAATACTTCAAGTATAGCGGCGCGTCCCTTGGCATGCAAACGGGCGCCGGCCTCGAATACAGAATCGCCCCGCAATGGAGCATAGGGATCAATATGCAGTTAACATCCGGAGAGATCACCGAGCTCCAGTACAATGACAATGGCGTGAAAACAACCCAGACATACGATGCCGGTGAAGGCGAAGGACTCGGACAGATCAGCCTGGGTATCGGCATCCGGTATCATATCAAATAAACGCTTTGATATAATTTGGTTAACAATTTTGAATTTTGAATGATCTAAACGGATCATTCAAATTCCGGGATGAAATGATGTTCCCGTTTTGTCGTTTGCGCTCATTTATTTACTTTTGCACCGATTTTAAATTTTATTTGTCACTAAACATAAAGATAGTAAATGGCTTCTACAGCAGACTTTAGAAACGGGATGTGTATCCAATACAATGACAAACCCTGCGCCATCGTATGGTTTCAGCATGTGAAACCCGGCAAGGGCGGTGCATTTGTAAAGACCAAACTCCGTAACCTCGAAAATGGCCGTATCCTGGATAATACCTTCAATGCCGGCGAGAAAGTAACCGAAATTCGCGTGGAGCGTCGTCCGTATCAGTTCCTGTACAGGGACGATCTCGGCTATCATTTCATGCATAACGAGACCTTCGACCAGATCGATCTTCAAGCCGACCTGGTGGATAATCCGGATTTGATGAAAGACGGGCAATACGTGGAAATGATGTTCCTGGCCGACGAAGAACGCGTGTTATCCTGCGAGTTACCTCCTTTTGTAGAACTGGAAATAACCTATACGGAGCCTGGAATGCGCGGCGATACCGCTTCCACTTCATCGTTGAAACAGGCCACCCTCGAAACAGGCGCCGTCATTGGCGTGCCCCTGTTCATCGAACAGGGCGAAAAAATCAAGGTCGACACCCGTACCCGCGAGTACTCCGAAAGGGTAAAATCGTAAAGTGTAAACCGTAAGGGGCAGGAAGATGCGGCGCGTCGCATCTTCTCCGATTCCCCTTCGGAGGAAAACCGGAAAGGACAGGATGCTTGCCGGATCATGAGAAGTTGGTAGCTTCAAAGGATTTGTTGCATCTTTGAATCATAACACAATAGAATGAATTTTGTAGAAGAAATGCAATGGCGCGGCATGATCCACGATGTGATGCCGGGCACCGAAGAGTTATTGCAAAAGGAAATGATAACGGCGTACGTGGGCATAGACCCGACCGCTGATTCGCTGCACATCGGCCATCTGGTGAGCGTAATGACCTTGCGCCATCTTCAGCGCAGCGGACACAAGCCGTTGGCGCTGGTGGGCGGCGCTACCGGCATGATCGGCGACCCGTCGATGAAGTCGCAGGAACGGAACCTGCTCAACGAGGAAGAATTGCGCCGCAACCAGGAAGGGATCAAAAAACAGTTGTCCAAAATTCTGGATTTCGAGTCGAAAGAGCGCAATGCCGCCGAAATGGTGAACAACTACGACTGGATGAAAGAGTTCACATTTCTCGATTTTATCCGCGACATCGGGAAGCACATCACCGTCAATTACATGATGAGCAAGGATTCCGTGAAGAAACGCTTGTCGGGCGAAGGCGAAGGCATGTCGTTCACCGAGTTTACCTACCAGTTGGTGCAGGGTTACGATTTCCTGTACCTCTACCGGAACAAAAACTGCAAGTTGCAGATGGGCGGTTCCGACCAGTGGGGCAACATCACCACGGGCAGCGAACTGATACGCCGTGTCTGCGGCGGAGAAGCGTTTGCACTGACGTGGCCGTTGATTACCAAGGCCGATGGCGGCAAATTCGGCAAAACCGAGTCGGGCAACGTGTGGCTTGACCCGAAACGCACATCGCCGTACAAATTCTACCAGTTCTGGCTGAACGTAAGCGATGCGGATGCTGAAAAATACATCAGGATATTCACCAGCCTGACCCGTGAAGAAATAGAACAGCTTACGGAGCAGCAGCGCAACGAACCGCACCTGCGCGTCCTGCAAAAAACGCTGGCGAAGGAAGTGACCGCGATGGTGCACTCGGCAGCCGACGTACAGGCCGCCGAAGAAGCGTCGCAGATGCTGTTCGGACAAGGTACAGCCGAATCGCTGGCCGCCCTGGACGAAGATACGTTCATGGGCGTATTCGAAGGCGTACCGCAATATGAACTGGAGCGGTCGGCGTTCGAGGCCGGTATCCCGCTGCTTGACTTCCTGAGCGTCCAAACCGCTATTTTCCCTTCAAAAGGCGAAGCGCGCCGCATGGTGGAAGGTGGCGGATTGAGCATCAATAAGGAAAAGGTTGCCGGCCCGAACGCCAATGTTACCGCCGCCAGGCTCATTAACGGCAAGTATATGCTGGTGCAGAAAGGGAAAAAGAATTATTACGTTGTCATTGCGAAATAGACGTTTCATGTCCATCATCAACTTAGCGAAGCGTCCTCGTGAATCATATTCGATCATCCATCCATGTTAAGAATAGCAGTTCAATCCAAAGGCCGCTTATATGAAGAAACGGTAGCATTGCTCGCCGAATCCGGAATCCGGCTCGATTCGGGCAAACGCACATTATTGGTTCCCGCCAGGGGTTTCCCGGTTGAAATACTTTTCCTGCGCGACGACGACATCCCGCAGGCTGTAGCCGACGGAGTTGCCGACGTGGGCGTGGTGGGCGAGAACGAGTATGCCGAGCGCAAGAAAAAGGTGGACATCATCAAGCGATTGGGATTCAGCAAGTGCCGGCTTTCGCTGGCCATGCCCAAGGACGAGAAATACAACGGGTTGGAATGGTTCAACGGCAAGACGATCGCTACCTCTTATCCTGTGATCCTTCAAGAATTTCTGGTCTCGAAAAATGTCAAAGCCGAAACGCACGTTATATCCGGCTCGGTGGAAATTGCTCCGGGCATTGGTTTGGCCGACGCCATTTTCGATATTGTCAGTTCGGGAAGCACGCTGGTAAGCAACCGTTTAAAGGAAGTGGAAGTGGTGATGAAGTCCGAAGCGCTGCTGATCGGCCATCCCAACATAGACGGCGAAAAAAAGGCCATCCTCGACGAGGTGATTTTCCGCATCAACGCAGTACAGGCGGCTTACGGGAAGAAATATATCCTGCTGAATGCTCCAAACCATAAAATAGGGGAGATTATACAGGTGCTTCCGGGGATAAAAAGCCCGTCGATACTACCGTTGGCACAGGAAGGATGGAGTTCGCTGCACTCGGTGATCGACGAAGACCGTTTCTGGGAAATTATCGGAAAGCTGAAAGCGTTGGGCGCACAGGGTATTCTTGTAATTCCAATCGAAAAGATGATCGTGTAACGATTTTCGATTTTCGACATGGAATGAATCTTTTGATCATCTTAAGGACACAAAAAAAGCCGCAACATCGGATGATACGATATTGCGGCAGTATAATAATTTGCTAAGCCTCACTCACGCGCGCATATATTATGCGACGTCAGTCCCTCTCGTGCCATTCGGCGATTTACCGAACCTTATCTGCAACAAATTTTCCGGCGATTTCGACATGAACTAATCTTCGTCCAGGCTATACACTTTTGCAGATTTCAGCTTGTCGTAATCTTCCATCGCACCGACCACGATCTTCGTGTAGTTGCGGATACCGGTACCGGCAGGTATCTGGTGTCCCACGAGCACGTTTTCCTTGAGGCCGTCCAGATAGTCGGTCTTTCCGTAGATGGCTGCTTCGTTAAGCACCTTGGTGGTTTCCTGGAAGGAGGCCGCCGAGAAGAAGCTTTGCGTTTGCAGTGCAGCTCGGGTAATGCCCTGAAGTATCTGATACGATGTGGCGGGTACTACGTCGCGGGCTTCGATGATCTTGGCGTCGCGGCGTTTCAGCACTGAGTTTTCGTCGCGGAGCTTGCGCACCGTGATGATCTGACCCGGATGCAGCGACGAATTGCCTGCGTCTACGACTACCTTTTTGCCATAGATGGAGTCGTTTGCATTCATGAACTCCCATTTGTCTACAATTTGACCCTCAAGGAAACGGGTATCGCCCGGATCGACTACTTCGACCTTGCGCATCATCTGGCGGACAATCACTTCAAAGTGCTTGTCGTTGATTTTCACACCCTGCATGCGGTATACTTCCTGGATTTCGTTCACGATATATTCCTGTACCTTGGTGGGGCCTTTGATGGCGAGGATGTCCGACGGTGTGATGGCGCCGTCCGAAAGCGGTGCGCCGGCTTTCACATAGTCGTTTTCCTGAACGAGAATCTGCTTGCTGAGCGGAACCATATATTTCTTCAGTTCGCCGCTCTTCGAGGTCACAAGGATTTCGCGGTTACCGCGTTTTACCTTGCCGAACGATATTTCGCCGTCGATTTCGGAAACTACGGCAGGATTCGACGGGTTACGCGCTTCGAACAATTCGGTAACGCGCGGCAAACCGCCCCCTCCGGTGATGTCGCCCGATGATTTGGCTACGGCGCGAGGTATTTTCACCAGCACGTCGCCGGCCGCTACCTGTTCCTTGTCCTTCACCTGGATGTGAGCTCCCACGGGCAGGTTGTACGATGAGATTACCGTCTTGTCGCTGTCTATGATGCGAATAGCAGGGTTTTTCTGCTTGTCCCTCGACTCGATGACCACCTTTTCGCTGAACCCGGTTTGGTCGTCGGTTTCTTCGCGGAAGGTAACGCCTTCCTGAAGGTTTTCGAACGAGATCTTACCCGTTACTTCGGAGATGATCACGGCGCTGAACTGATCCCAGCGGCAAATGAGCTTGCCTTTTTCCACTTCTTCTCCATTCTTGATGAACAGTTGCGAACCATAGGGAACGTTTTGCGTGGTGAGCGTGATGCCTGTATTTCTGTCGATGATATGAAGTTCGGCTGCACGACCGATGACGATCGATTCATGCTCGCCGTCTTTATTGACGCGGTCGATGGTGCGCAACTCGTCGATCTGTACAACGCCGTCGTAACGGGCGATGATCGAGTTAGCCTCGCTGCTGACCCCTGCCACAGCGCCCCCGACGTGGAACGTACGGAGCGTCAACTGTGTACCCGGCTCGCCGATGGACTGTGCGGCAATGACGCCGCACGCTTCGCCCAACTGAACCATGCGGCCTGTTGCCAGGCTGCGTCCGTAGCATTTCGCACACACGCCCTTCTTCGACTCGCAAGTCAACATCGAACGGATTTCGACCTGCTCAATCGGCGATTCTTCAATCACTTGCGCTATTTCCTCGGTGATCTCCTCGCCCGAAGCGATGATCAGTTCGCCTGTGAGCGGGTGGAAAATATCGTGTACTGTGGTACGTCCCAATATCTTTTCGTAGAGCGATTGCACCACTTCGTCGTTGTTCTTGTTGGCTGTTGCCAGAAGACCGCGAAGCGTACCGCAATCGGACTCTGTAATGATCACGTCCTGCGACACGTCAACCAGACGGCGGGTGAGGTACCCTGCATCCGCTGTTTTCAGCGCCGTATCGGCCAAACCTTTACGCGCGCCGTGCGTCGAGATGAAGTATTCCAATACCGACAGTCCTTCCTTGAAGTTCGCCAGGATCGGGTTCTCGATAATTTCGGGACCACCCGAACCTGATTTTTTCGGCTTGGCCATCAAACCGCGCATACCGGAAAGCTGGCGTATCTGTTCCTTCGAGCCGCGGGCGCCGGAGTCCAGCATCATGTATACGGAGTTGAAACCCTGGTTGTCTGCGGTCAACTGATCCATCACAATCTTGGTCAGCTTGGCATTGGTATGCGTCCAGATGTCTACAATCTGGTTGTAACGTTCGTTATTGGTGATGAACCCCATATTGTAGTTATTCATCACGTCTTCCACCTGTTCGTAACCTTCGTTCACCAGGTCGGTTTTTTCTTTCGGAACGATCACATCGGCCAGGTTGAAGGACAATCCGCCCTGAAACGCCATCTGATAACCCAGGTTCTTGATGTCGTCCAGGAATTGTGCGGTACGCGCTGTTCCTGTCATCTTCAACACATTACCGATGATGTCGCGTAACGATTTCTTGGTCAATACCTCGTTAAGGAAGCCTACTTCTATAGGAACGACCTCGTTGAAAAGGATGCGTCCCACGGTGGTATCGATGATCCTGGTTACCTGCTGGCCGTTTTCGACGGTTTTCGTACGGACTTTCACCCTGGCGTGAAGGTCGGCGCGTTTTTCATTATACGCAATGGTCACTTCCTGGGGCGAGTAGAAAACCAGCCCTTCGCCTTTCACCTTGTGGTTGGGCGTGCTCTTGCGCTCCTTGGTCATATAGTAAAGCCCAAGCACCATGTCCTGCGACGGAACGGTGATAGGCGCGCCATTGGCGGGATTCAAAATATTGTGCGAAGCAAGCATCAGGAGTTGCGCTTCGAGGATGGCCGCATTGCCGAGCGGTACGTGAACAGCCATCTGGTCGCCGTCGAAGTCGGCGTTGAACGCGGTACATACCAGCGGGTGCAACTGGATAGCCTTGCCTTCAATCAGCTTTGGCTGGAAAGCCTGGATGCCGAGACGGTGCAGTGTCGGGGCGCGATTCAGCAGCACAGGATGGCCTTTCAGTACGTTTTCGAGGATATCCCAAACCACGGGATCCTTGCGGTCAACAATTTTCTTGGCCGATTTCACGGTTTTAACAATACCCCGTTCAATCAGCTTCCTGATCACGAACGGTTTATATAATTCTGCGGCCATATTCTTTGGCAAACCGCATTCGTGCAATTGCAACTCGGGACCTACCACGATGACCGAACGCGCCGAGTAGTCGACACGTTTACCGAGCAGGTTCTGGCGGAAACGGCCCTGCTTCCCTTTCAAACTGTCGCTCAATGATTTCAGCGGACGGTTGGCGTCGGTTTTCACTGCGTTTGCCTTGCGCGAGTTGTCGAACAACGAATCGACGGCTTCTTGCAACATGCGTTTTTCGTTACGAAGAATCACTTCGGGCGCCTTGATTTCCATCAGCCTCTTGAGGCGGTTGTTACGGATAATCACGCGGCGGTAAAGGTCGTTGAGATCGGAAGTCGCGAAACGTCCGCCATCCAGCGGAACCAGCGGGCGCAGTTCGGGCGGTATCACGGGAATCACTTTCAGGATCATCCATTCGGGACGGTTTACCTGAACCGATTCGCGGAAAGCTTCCACCACCTGCAAACGCTTTAAGGCGTCGGCCTTACGTTGCTGTGATGTTTCGATGCTGGCCTTGTGACGCAATTCGTACGACAGTTCGTCGAGATCTAAGCGGCACAAAATCTTCCAAAGCGCGTCGGCGCCCATGTCGGCGATGAATTTGTTGGGATCGCTGTCGTCTAACATCTGGTTTTCCTTCGGCAAGCTTTCCGTGATCTCGAGATACTCTTCTTCCGTAAGGAAATCCATTGCTTTAACGCCTTCGGAAGCCTTAATACCGGGCTGTATCACCACGTAACGTTCGTAATAGATGATAGCGTCCAATTTCTTTGAGGGCAATCCGAGCAAATACCCGATCTTATTGGGTAGCGACCGGAAATACCATATATGAGCCACCGGCACGGTGAGCTGGATATGCCCCATGCGTTCGCGGCGTACTTTCTTTTCGGTGACTTCCACGCCGCAACGGTCGCACACGATCCCCTTGTAGCGGATACGTTTATATTTGCCGCAGTGACATTCATAGTCCTTGATAGGGCCGAAGATCCGTTCGCAGAACAAACCGTCGCGTTCGGGCTTGTAAGTACGGTAATTGATGGTTTCGGGTTTCAGCACCTCGCCGCTCGAACGTTCGAGGATTTCTTCCGGAGAGGCCAAACCTATCGTGATCTTTTTGAAAGTACTTTTTGCTTTGTTATCTTTTCTAAATGACATCTTCAATAATGATTAATGGTCAATGATTAATGATCAATGATTAACGGTTAATGAATTTTACAGGCATCATTAACCATGTATCATTAAGCATTATACGAGATTGATACTCAATCCCAAACCGCGTATTTCATGGAGGAGCACATTGAATGACTCGGGTACGCCCGGCGTCGGCATCGGCTCGCCTTTGACAATGGCTTCGTAGGTCTTGGCACGCCCCACCACGTCGTCGGACTTGACGGTGATGATCTCCTGGAGGAGATTGGCAGCGCCGAATGCTTCGAGCGCCCAAACTTCCATTTCCCCGAAACGCTGACCCCCGAACTGGGCTTTCCCGCCAAGGGGTTGCTGTGTGATGAGCGAGTATGGCCCGATAGAACGCGCGTGCATCTTGTCGTCGACCATGTGGCCGAGTTTCAGCATATAGATCACGCCTACGGTTGCGGGTTGATCGAAGCGTTCGCCTGTGCCGCCGTCGTATAGATAGCTGCGGCCATAGCGCGGTACGCCTGCTTTGTCCGTCCAGGTATTGATGTCGGCCACTTCGGCGCCGTCGAAGATCGGGGTGGCAAATTTCACGCCGAGTTTTTGTCCGGCCCAGCCGAGAACAGTTTCGTAAATCTGCCCAAGGTTCATACGCGAAGGCACGCCAAGGGGGTTCAATACGATGTCTACCGGCGTTCCGTCTTCGAGGAACGGCATGTCTTCCACGCGGGCGATCTTCGAAACGATACCCTTGTTACCGTGGCGGCCTGCCATTTTATCGCCCACTTTCACCTTACGTTTCTTGGCGATGTATACTTTAGCCAATTGGATGATACCGGCAGGAAGTTCGTCGCCGATGCTCACATTATATTTCTTGCGCTTATACACGGCTTCGATCTCTTTGTACTTGGCCATGTAGTTGTGCAACAACTCTTTGATCTGTTCATTGCGGTTCTTGTCCGAAGTCCACTTTCCGGGATTGATGTTCGTATAATCGATCTCTGCCAACTGTTTGGCGGTGAATTTCGAACCTTTTGCAATCATTTCCACGTTATAGTAATCCTTCACGCCTTGCGAGGTCTTGCCGTTGAGCATCACCATGAGTTTGTCGACCAAACGGCCTTTCAACTCCGTGTCTTTCTTGGCAAATTCGTCTTCGATCTTTTGAAGGACTGATTTTTCGCTGATTTTCGCCTTCTTGTCTTTCACGCTACGTGAGAAGAGCTTCTTGTCGACCACTACGCCGAACAATGACGGAGGCGCTTTGAGCGAAGCATCCTTCACATCGCCGGCCTTGTCGCCGAATATCGCACGGAGGAGTTTTTCTTCCGGCGAAGGATCGGACTCGCCTTTCGGGGTGATCTTACCAATCAGGATATCGCCCGGTTCCACGTGCGCACCGATCATGATCAAGCCGTTTTCGTCCAGGTTCCTGGTAGCTTCTTCGCTCACGTTGGGGATGTCGGAGGTCAACTCTTCCAAACCGCGTTTCGTGTCGCGCACTTCCAGAAGGTATTCATCGATATGCAGCGAGGTGAACACGTCGTCGCGCACCACCTTTTCGCTGATCACAATCGCATCTTCAAAGTTATAACCTTTCCATGGCATGAAGGCCACTTTCAGGTTCTTACCCAATGCCAGTTCGCCGTTATCGGTCGAATAGCCTTCGGTAAGTATCTGGTCCTTCACCACGCGGTCGCCTTTCATCACAATCGGTCGCATGTTCATGCAGGTATTCTGGTTGGTCTTGCTGAATTTCGACAATTCGTAAGTCCTCACATCGTCGTCGAAACTCATGAATTTTTCGTCTTCGGTAAGGTCGTAGCGGATCACGATTTTGCGTGCATCCACAAATTCTACGGTACCGTCTTTTTCGGCAACAATCAGCAGGCGCGAGTCTTTGGCCACCTGGTATTCGATACCGGTACCCACAATCGGGGCTTGCGGTTTCAGGAGCGGCACAGCCTGACGCATCATGTTTGATCCCATGAGGGCGCGGTTAGCGTCGTCGTGCTCGAGGAACGGGATGAGCGAGGCGGCAATCGAAGCAATTTGGTTGGGCGCAACGTCCATCATGTTCACTTCGGCGGCATCGGGCACAGGGAAGTCGCCGTCAAGACGCGATTTCACGCGCGGCTCTGCGAAATGTCCGTTCTTGTCCATTTTTGCATTTGCCTGCGCGATGGTTTTACCTTCTTCTTCCTCGGCGCTCAGGTAAACAATGCCTTCATCGTTAAGCTCCACATTGCTGTTTTCTACCTTCCGGTAGGGCGTTTCGATGAAACCGAGGTTATTGATTTTTGCGAAGACGCACAACGACGAGATTAAACCGATGTTGGGGCCTTCGGGTGTTTCAATCGGGCAAAGGCGTCCGTAGTGGGTAAAGTGAACGTCGCGTACTTCAAAACCTGCACGTTCTCGGGTCAAACCGCCGGGGCCGAGCGCCGACATACGGCGTTTGTGCGTCATTTCGGCCAACGGATTGGTTTGATCCATGAATTGCGACAACTGGTTGGTGCCGAAGAACGAGTTGATCACCGAAGATAAGGTCTTCGAGTTGATCAGGTCGATTGGGGTAAACACTTCGTTGTCGCGCACGTTCATGCGTTCGCGGATGGTGCGTGCCATACGGGCAAGCCCTACGCTGAACTGTCCGGCCAGTTGCTCGCCTACGGTACGTACGCGGCGGTTGCTCAAGTGGTCGATGTCATCCACGTCGGCCTTCGAGTTGATCAACTGGATGAGGTATTTGATGATCTCGATAATATCTTCGCGCGTCAACACCTTGGTTTCGGCGGAGATTTCGAGATTCAGCTTTTTATTGATACGGTAACGTCCCACGTCGCCGAGGTCATAACGCTTGTCGGAGAAAAACAGTTTGTCGATGACGTCGCGTGCAGTTGCTTCATCAGGCGGCTCGGAACTGCGTAACTGCCGGTAGATGTGCAATACGGCTTCTTTTTCGGAGTTACACGGGTCTTTTTGCAATGTGTTGTAAATGATGGCAAAATCGGTAACATTTTGTCCTTCCTTATGCAGGAGGACGGTTTCGGTACCCGATTCCACGATCATATCCACATGTTCCTTTTCGAGGATGGTCTCGCGTTCGATGATCACTTCGTTACGTTCGATGGAAACCACTTCGCCGGTATCTTCGTCCACAAAGTCTTCCACCCAGGTCTTCAACACGCGGGCAGCCAGCTTACGGCCTACAGACTTGGAAAGCACTGCTTTTGATACCTTTAACTCGTCGGCCAGGTCGAAAATCGAAAGGATGTCCTTATCGTTCTCGTAGCCGATGGCGCGGAGAAGCGTCGTCACGGGCAGCTTCTTCTTGCGGTCGATGTAAGCGTACATCACATTATTAATGTCGGTGGCAAACTCAATCCACGAACCCTTGAAGGGGATAATACGTGCGGAATAGAGTTTTGTACCGTTGGCGTGTACGCTTTGCCCGAAGAATACGCCGGGCGAACGATGCAACTGCGATACCACCACGCGTTCGGCGCCGTTGATCACGAACGAACCTTTGGGAGTCATGTAAGGAACGGTTCCCAAGTAAACGTCCTGTATCACGGTATCGAAATCCTCGTGTTCGGGGTCGGTGCAATATAATTTCAATTTGGCTTTGAGGGGTACGCTATAGGTCAACCCGCGTTCGATACATTCATCGATGGTGTAGCGCGGCGGATCGACGAAATAGTCGATAAACTCAAGCACAAAGTTGTTTCGCGTGTCGGTAATCGGAAAGTTCTCCTGGAAGACTTTGAACAAGCCTTCTCCTTTCCGGTTTTCGGGCGTAGTGTCGATTTGGAAAAAATCGTAGAACGCCTTCAATTGGATTTCCAGGAAATCCGGGTAATCAAACGGCTGTTGTACGGAAGAAAAATTTATCCTTTCGGTTTTGAGGACTGACATTGGTGGGATGATTAAAATTGAACTGTAACTACTTGATGAAGATATTTTTGAAATGATACTAATCGCTAAGGACAAAGCCCCTCAAGGGCTTTGCGATGCACGATCCATTGCTTCGCAGGGCTTTGCTCTACGCTCATGCTTCAAGGCCGTTGGCCTTAAATCCTGCAAATCAATCTGATTGAGATTGATTGATTTTGATAACGGTTTAGTACAACAAAAATTCAAAGAACAATTTCACAAGTGAAATAACAACAAAAGGCTTAGGAAGCTGGATGGTCCGAATGGCTTCCTAAACCTGAAAAATACCTTAGCGGTATGTTGGTTTATTTAAGTTCAACTTCCGCTCCAGCTTCTTCTAATTGAGCTTTGAGAGATTCGGCTTCTTCTTTCGAGCAACCTTCCTTGACCGGTTTCGGAGCAGCGTCCACCAATTCTTTGGCTTCCTTCAAACCGAGGCCGGTGAGTTCTTTCACCAGTTTCACGATTTGCAGTTTAGCACCGCCGGGCGCTTTCAAAACCACGTCGAAAGTTGATTTTTCGACTACTGCGGGAGCATCGGCTACAGGAGCTGCTACAGCAACTGCTGCGGCTGCGGGTTCGATACCATACTCGTCTTTAAGCACTTGCGCTAACTCGTTTACTTCTTTAACGGTCAAGTTTACTAATTGTTCTGCTAACGCTTTAATGTCTGCCATTTTTGTTATGATTTAATCAATTTGAATTTACTTTGTTATTCTTTCTCCGATAATGTTTTCACCAAACCGGCCAGGAGATGCTTACCGGATTGAAGCGCCGAAATAACGTTCTTAGCCGGCGATTGCAGCAATGCAATAACGTCGCCGATGAGTTCGTTCTTTGACTTGATAGCTACCAGTACATCGAGCATTTCCGCGCCTTCGTATACCAGCTCTTCCACGTAAGCGGCTTTGAGAGCAGGGCGTTCGAGGTTATTTTTCTTGCGGAATTCCTTGATGAGCTTGGCGGGTGTGCTGGCCTCGGTTGAGAACATCACAGCAGTGGGGGTCTTTAACGACCCGTAGAGGTCCTCGTAATTGCCGCCGGTACGTTCGAGGGCTTTCTTCAAAAGGGTGTTTTTGGCAACTACCAATTTGATGCCTTTTTCGAAGCACAGACGGCGTAACGCGCTGGTATTAGCTGCATTCAGGCCTGATGTGTCTGTAATGTAGATGTGAGGATAACTGTTAATCTCTTCTACCAGGCTATCAATAATCTGTCCTTTTTCTTCTTTACGCATGATTACTTTTCGTATGGTTTTGGTTTAACAGTTTACTCTTCTACTGATTTGGTGTCCACTTTCAAACCGGGGCTCATAGTGGTAGAGAGGTAAATACTCTTCACATAAGTGCCCTTGGCAGCCGACGGTTTCAGTTTGTTGACCGTGCTGAGGAATTCCTTTGCATTGTCAATAATCTTGTCGGGTGTAAAGGATACTTTACCAATCGATGTATGTACGATACCAAACTTGTCGACCTTGAAATCGATCTTGCCCTGTTTTACTTCGGTCACAGCCTTGCCTATTTCCATGGTTACGGTGCCGCTCTTGGGGTTAGGCATCAGGCCGCGGGGGCCGAGGATACGTCCCAGTGCGCCGATTTTTCCCATTACGGAAGGCATGGTGATGATGACATCAACATCTGTCCAGCCGCCTTTGATTTTTTCGACATATTCGTCCAGGCCCACGTGGTCAGCTCCGGCTTCTTGAGCTTCGGCTTCCTTGTCGGGGGTACAGAGGACCAATACGCGGACTTCCTTACCGGTGCCGTGGGGCAACGATACGACGCCACGTACCATCTGGTTCGATTTGCGGGGGTCAACGCCCAGGCGGACGTCAATGTTCACCGACGAGTCGAACTTCGTTGTGGTGATGTCTTTCAATAATGCGGCAGCTTCGGACAGTTGGTATGCCTTGGCAGGGTCAATCTTTTCTAAAACCGACTTCCTGTTTTTTGTAAGTCTTGCCATTTTTTCTGTCAACTTTAATTATTTGGTGAACGGGGATTCGCCTGTTACGGTGATTCCCATGCTTCTCGCGGTTCCGGCAACCATACTCATCGCCTTTTCAAGGGTAAATGCATTCAAATCCTGCATTTTGTCCTTGGCAATAGTTTCAACCACGTCCCATGTCACCGAACCTACTTTTTTACGGTTGGGTTCGGCGGAACCTGATTTTACTTTTGAGGCTTCTACGAGTTGAACGGCTACGGGAGGCGTCTTGGTGATGAAATCGAATGATTTGTCGGCATAAACCGTAATCACTACAGGGATCACTTTGCCCGCCATCGTTTGCGTACGAGCGTTAAACTGTTTGCAAAAATCCATGATATTCACGCCTTTCGACCCCAATGCAGGCCCTACCGGAGGTGATGGATTGGCAGCTCCGCCCTTAATCTGCAATTTGATTAATGCAGCAACTTCTTTTGCCATTTTTTGTTTATAATTATTACTTAAGATGATTAATGGAACAAACAAATCATTTGGAAGCTTATTCGCTTGTCCTGTTTAAGGTACGTAACATTCTAAATTTTCTCGACCTGCGTAAAGTTCAGTTCGAGGGGTGTTTGACGACCAAAGATCTTCACCATGACTTTGAGTTTCTTTTGGTCATTGTTCACCTCTTCAATGATTCCGGAGAAACTGTTGAAAGGCCCGTCAATAACCTTCACTACTTCGCCTACGTAAAATGCAACTTCGAGTTCTTCGTCGCTGGCAGCCAATTCGTCCACCTTGCCCAGTATCCGGTTTACTTCGGACTGGCGCAGGGGAACGGGAACCTTCTTGCGTATGCCGTCTACTACCCGTTCGTCTTCTAAAAAGCCCGATACACCCGGTACGTTGCGCAGCATGTGTATCATTTCGCCCTGCAGTTCGGCTTCGATCATGATGTAACCGGGAAAGAACGTACGCTCTTTGCTTACTTTCCTCCCGCTCTTGATTTGATATACCTTTTCGGTGGGGATGAGCACCTGCGACACATGGTTATTCCAGCCCATTGCGGCTACTTCGCTTTCGATGTATTCCTTGGCTCTCTTTTCCTTACCTCCTACGGTACGTAGAACATACCATTTTTTTGCTGATTCGCTCATTTTGTTCTGTCTGACAAAAAATTAGAAAATCTCGTAAAGGAATTGGAACAAGTGTTGAAAACTGAAGTCCATGGCGAACACGACAAGGGCGATAATCAGGGATGCTATCATTACTACAATCGAACTGCTTTGGAGGTCGGCCCATGATGGCCAGCTTACCTTGTGTACAAGTTCATTGTAGGTGTCTTGCAGGTAATTGGTTACTTTATTACTCATTTTTCTGACGACTTTAGCAGGAGTGGAGAGATTCGAACTCCCATCAACGGTTTTGGAGACCGCTATTCTGCCCTTGAACTACACTCCTAATCAATTTTATTCAAGATTCAACCGATTGAATTTATCGACGCCTGTTTTTGTTTTGCAAAAAGAAATTCATCCACAGGCTGATAAATACCGAACAAATCCCGGCAATCATCACAGGTTGCCATACACTCAGTATCCGGTCGGCCCGCTGCATGTTCATCATCATGTAAACCAGTGCGGATAACATGATGATTACTCCTGCAAAGAGAAACGTCCGGCTTGTTTTTACCGTCCGGGTGTTTCCTTTTTCCAGTGGTTTCAAAAATCCTTTCTGCAACATCTCGGCAGATCTTTGGTGTTTGTGGAAGACAATTCAAGGTTGCGTGATGCATTTTCCTGCGTGATGCGCAACCTTGAATGTTTGAATTCCGGAATTATTGAATATGATTTATTCAATGATTTCGATAACCTGTCCTGCGCCAACCGTACGGCCGCCTTCGCGGATAGCGAAACGAAGACCCTGGTTGATCGCTACGGGATAGATCAGTTCAACGGTGATGGTTACGTTATCGCCGGGCATTACCATTTCGCGACCTTCGAGCAGGGTGATTTCACCCGTTACGTCAAGGGTGCGGAGGTAGAATTGCGGACGGTATTTGTTGTGGAAAGGAGTGTGGCGACCACCTTCTTCTTTCTTCAACACGTAAACTTCAGCTTTGAATTTGGTATGCGGAGTGATTGAACCCGGTTTGGCAATAACCTGACCGCGCTTGATTTCCTTCTTGTCGATGCCTCGGAGCAACAGACCGACGTTGTCACCGGCTTCACCGCGGTCGAGGATCTTACGGAACATTTCAACACCCGTTACAACCGATTTCAGTTTTTCGGCGCCCAAACCAACGATTTCCACTTCCTCGCCGGTGTTCACAATGCCGGTTTCGATACGACCCGTGGCAACAGTACCACGACCGGTAATCGAGAATACGTCTTCAACAGGCATCAGGAACGGTTTTTCGTTTTCGCGCGGAGGAATAGGAATGTAGGTGTCGACAGCATCCATCAGTTCCATGATTTTTTCAACCCATTGGGGTTCAGCATTCAAACCTCCAAGAGCGGAACCACGAATTACGGGTACATTGTCGCCGTCATATTCGTAGAAACTCAACAATTCGCGCATTTCCATTTCAACCAGATCAAGCATTTCTTCATCGTCAACCAGGTCAACTTTGTTCATGAAAACAACGATTTTCGGAACGTTTACCTGGCGAGCCAACAGAATGTGCTCGCGGGTTTGAGGCATCGGGCCGTCGGTTGCGGCAACCACGATGATAGCACCGTCCATCTGAGCGGCGCCGGTAACCATGTTCTTCACATAGTCGGCGTGACCCGGACAGTCAACGTGCGCATAGTGGCGCGATGCGGTCTGGTATTCAACGTGCGCTGTATTGATGGTGATCCCCCTTTCTTTTTCTTCGGGGGCATTGTCGATTGAGTCGAAAGAGCGTATTTCGGATAGCCCTTTTGAAGCTAATACAGTAGTGATTGCGGCGGTAAGCGTAGTCTTACCGTGGTCAACGTGACCAATGGTTCCAATATTTACATGCGGTTTGGACCTGTCAAATTTTTCTTTTGCCATGATTATAATAAATTAAAAATAGGTTTTTAAGATGATATTTGTATTCTAAAAAAAATTACTACAATACAACACTTCTCTGCCTAAGAGCCAATGATGGGAATTGAACCCATGACCCCTTCCTTACCAAGGAAGTGCTCTACCTCTGAGCTACATCGGCAGTGAAACAGAGCGGGAGACGAGGCTCGAACCCGCGACCCTGACCTTGGAAGGGTCATGCTCTACCAACTGAGCTACTCCCGCTTGTAATGCGTTTTCGAAATCGTTGTGGGGAGAGGAGGATTCGAACCTCCGAAGTCGTAAGACAACAGATTTACAGTCTGCCCCATTTGGCCGCTCTGGAATCTCCCCGAGATTATTTTTGATTTTTGATGCCGATTACAACAAGGCATCAAAAATGATCTGTCAAAAATTGCTATTGATTTCAAAAACCGGTACAACAAGTAAAGAACTTCTATTTTTGATTTTCGATTCACTGGTGATTATCATGTGATCCATCAAAAATCAAAAATGTTTTTGAGCCGATGGAGGGATTCGAACCCCCGACCAGCTGATTACAAATCAGCTGCTCTGGCCAACTGAGCTACATCGGCGCTGCTCATTTCGTCGATGAAAAGCTTTCAAAAACGAGTCCGCAAAGGTATGTAGTTTTTTTTTATTCACAATAAGTTTTGAAAATTTTTTTGAGAATTTACGAAAAAAAATAAAACTATTTCGTATTTCACTGGTTATGATGCGTTTGCAAATTGCAATTCATACACTGCCAAACGCGCTTGTACGGGGTTCATCAATGGCTTGCCTTCTCCCGAAAGCCACGTCATTGTAAATAGTTGAAAATTACCGGTATCGGATCAAGAGTACTGACGAGGTTGAAACGGATGTTACAAGTGTTTTAAGATGAGATAAAATCGTGTTCCTTTTCCGGGGATGCTCTCGAAACCCACATGACCTTTCAAGTAACGTTCGCCCAGGAGTTTCATACTGTAAGTTCCTATGCCGCGCCCTTCGCCCTTGGTGGAGAACGAACGCTGGAAGACTTGGGATTTCACATGATCGGGCATCACACTGTTGTTGTTCACGTAAAAAGTAACCGTTTGATCGTCCTGCAACGCGTAGCCTATCCGTACCGTCTCGCCTGGGGCCGATGCTTCGAGGGCATTTTTCAACATATTGAGCAAAACCCGTTGCAGCAGAGTTGCATCCGTATCCAGAGTTACGTTCGTTTTCGGGAAATCCTGTATAATATCCTTGGCCACAGATACCTCGTTAAATAAAACCGACTGTACCACCATTTCGATAATATCGCCGGCTTTCACCTCGGAGTTGTTCACCGGGAGCGCATTATTTTCGGCTGAAATCAACTGCTTGTATGAAATTATCTCGTCATTGATGGTACTGCTTACAGTGCTCAGGATGTTGGTTAGCTGGCCCAACCGGCCTGTTGCATCGGCTTTCTGTATCATATAGGTCAAACCGTTCAGGTTGTTGGTCTGATTTGACAGGTCGTGCAGAAAAGTCGTCTCCAGCAACTTCCGCCGTTTTTCTCCACTGATATCCGTCAGGGTCATGATCACGAACCTGTCATCAGCAAGATCAAACGGGGTACAGGTAATCTTAAACTCAAACGAAACTAACTGTTCCAGGCCTATCGCTGATGTAATCCGACATTCGCTCGACTCCTTTTCATGTGTCTGCATACATTTAACGATCGTGTTTACAGCGCCGCAATGTCTGCATGCTTCCGCTGTACCGCATCCCCCCGGCATCGTGCACGAATGGATGCACGATACCAACTCGCCGGGACGAAGACCGAGCGCCTTATCCATCCCATCAATACCCAGCAATGAGATCAACGCATCATTGGCATAAATAATTTGCCGGGCTTTGTCGAGTATAACGCTCAAACATGGCATCGCATCCATGATTTGGCGAGCGTAAGCAACTTTGTCTACTATTAAATGTTCCTTTTGGATAATCTCCCCGCTGTTGCGTTCGGGAGATGCGAAATAAGTTTTCATCTTCGGCTCCTTTATTGGTTATGATATAATACGTTTTTTTTGCGAATTGGTTATGGTTTTTTCGTAAATATTCATAATATTTGTGTAAGTCAACAAAAAGCAGCGTTAAAATATGTGCAGGATAAGTTCCATTTGATGCTGAATCAGTGTGTCAGGCTGCGAAACTGCTGACAGGATCGAAACCACAACTGATACAACGTTTGTGAAGTGCAAATGAACATTTTAACAAAATTCGGTATTATATACATATAGCATCGAATTGTATTTTTGTTGTTTTTATATAATTTTGCAGTGTCAGAAATATCATATTTATCATAAAATTAAAATTTATGAGTCCGCAAGGAAAAATAAGACGTAAGATCAAATTTCTCAAGGCCGGCATGTTGCATGGGCAAACCTCGCTGACAAACCTCGAATTGGGATTGCTGTATCAGCAGGTGAAGGAATACGATAAGGCGGAAGCGTCGTTCAAAAAAGTTATAGATGCGATGCCAAGTAACATTTATCCGCGCTTCCTTCTCATGAGGCTGTACGAAGCCAATGGTGAGCAAGCTAAGTTGAACGCGCTGGCTAAGGAACTGATGCAAACTGATGATTCAAAAGTCTCGACTGCATTAAGGCTGGAGTTTCAGAAAATGATTTTTGGAAATTTGGGAAAAACAGGAACTTCCAGTCTACAGGAAGAATCGGCGTTGGTAAATGCCGGTTGATCGTTCATCATCATATCCCTGACATACAAAGCCGTAACTGCAATCAGTTTGCTAAGTGCCGCAATGATGCAAAGAAACACTCGCCTTTTATTTTCTTATCACGTTTATATGATCTATATTTGTGCATCATCGGGTATGTGACGGCCTGCAATGGCGCAAACGCTTGCCCGCAAACCATTGAATCCATCCAGATATGGCCTTTATTGATTATTACCAGATACTTGGCGTCGACAAAAATGCATCTGAGACCGACATCAAGAAAGCATACCGGAAGTTGGCCCGGAAGCATCACCCGGACATGAACCCCAACGATCCCGAGGCACATAAGAAATTCCAGGCGATCAACGAAGCCAACGAAGTGTTGAGCAATCCTGAAAAACGTAAAAAGTACGACCAGTACGGCGAACACTGGCAGCATGCCGACCAGTACGAAGAGGCGCGGCGGCAACAGCAGTCGCCGAATGGTGGAACAGGAGGCGCGGGCGGCGATTTTTGGTCATCGGCCGACTTTTCGAACTTTAGAGGCGGCTCCGGGGAGTTTTCGGATTTCTTCGAATCGCTTTTCGGCGGACCGGGCGGCGACAGAAGAGGCAGTCGCAGCAACGGGTTCCGGGGGCAGGACATCCATGCCGAATTACACCTTGCCCTGCGCGATGCTGCGCAAACGCACAAGCAGACGCTGGATGTGAACGGCAGGAAAATACGGATCACCGTACCGGCAGGTATTGCCGACGGACAAACGATCAAGCTTGCCGGGCAGGGCGGACTTGGCGCTAATGGCGGACATGCCGGCGACATGTACATCACTTTCCGAATTGCCGAAGATATGGTCTTCAAGCGGCTGGGCGACGACCTGTATGTTACGGAGCCTCTCAGCCTGTACACGGCCGTGCTCGGCGGGGCGCAGACGGTGGATACCCTTGGCGGGAAGGTAAAAGTAACGGTGAAACCCGAAACACAAAACGGTACCAGGGTCAGGCTCAAAGGAAAAGGTTTTCCTGTATATAAAAAAGAAGGTCAGTTCGGCGACTTGATGGTGACATTCAACGTTTTGATTCCCACCGGCCTGACTGACCAACAAAAAGAGTTGTTCACTCAATTATCCAAACTTTAATACCAAGGTCATGCAAACCGAATTAATCATTATGAGCGAGTATTGCAACAAATGCGATATTGAGGCTGCGTTTGTAGAAATGTTGGCGGATGAAGGGTTGATCGATGTGCAGTCGGTGGAAGGGGTACTGTGTCTTGAACCGGCACAGTTGCCCGACCTGGAACGATATATCCGCTGGCACTACGATTTATCCATCAACGTGGCAGGTATCGATGCCATCCGCCATTTACTGTCGCAGATGGAAAGCATGCAGGAGGAAATCCGCCTCTTGAAAAGACGCCTGGCTGTCCTATCGGAAAATCGTTCATAAGACAATAACGGATGTTTTATTCGAGGACAATGGGACACACGAAATCGGCTCAACGTATGCGCGAATCAAGCATCAAGCATGCGCATCAATGAGATGGTCACAAAAAGCGCCGACAAGCGTGCCGGCGCTTTTCAAATATTTAAAAGTATTTAACAGTCAAAACTCTACTCGGAGGGATCTTCTGCAGGAGGCGTTGTCGGTACCGTTATCGGGAACGACGGCACGGTAGCAGGATCTGCGAGATCTTCAATTTTCGAATCCACGATGGATTTGCCTTCGGTTGCCTCGGACGAAGGGAGAATGAATGCGGCAAGCATGCACAGTACCACAAGCGAACCGGCCAGCGTCCATGTTGCTTTTTCGAGGAAATCGGCTGTTTTGCGTACGCCCATGATCTGGTTGGAAGCTGAAAAATTAGCAGCCAAACCACCGCCTTTGGAATTTTGTACCAGCACAATCAGCGTTAAAAACACGCAAACAGCAACTATGAGTATGGATATTAACGTATACATGAAATTTTATATTATTCTTTTAATCGATCAATTTGGGCTGCAAAGTAAATATGTTTTTTCGGATATTTCAAAATTAAATGTTCATAAATTTCAATGGCCTTGTCCTTATGTCCTTGCACGGCATATATGTCGGCCAGGGTTTCGGTGGCAATATCCGGGTTTTCCCGCAGGCCTTCCGACAGGTCCGGTTCGTAGCTGCTATCGCTTGGAATGATTTTGGGATTGGATTTCAGGAAAGAATCAATCAGGTCGCCGGATGTTGATGCATTCTTTTCCTCAACTACTGCAACATCACCCTGCGTCTCTTCCGGCGAAACCGTATCTTGTGGAGGTGTTTCGGTCACATCGGCTGTGCCGGGCTTGATTCCCATCAGGTCTTCGGAATACTCATCCCGGGTTATTACATTTGCATTTTCCCCGACGGTCAACCCGGTATTAACAGTATCGCCTGCCTCTGCAACCGGCTCGGCTGTGCTGGCGGCATCACCTGTTGTTACGTTAGCCGCAGTATCGACGGGTACGCGGGGATCATCGGAAAGCGCGCTGGACTGACTGTTTTCTTCCGCTTGAGGTACAATCTGCTCCAACCGACGACGAATCACGTCCATCAACTGGTCGTCGCTCATGTTCTTTTTTTCGAGGATGTTGTCTTCCTCCGTGCTGTGCCATCCTTCATCCCCGGTTAACGAATGTATCTCCGGCGAAGACGGCTGGTCGGGTTGGATGTTGTGTATATCGACTTCGGGCAAAACAAAAGAACTGTCCGGTATAAATGGCGCCGAAACATCGGCCGGCTTATCGTTTGGCAGTGATCGCCGACGGAATGGCTCGGGATGGTTGAGATAATTGTACAACACTACACGGTCACGCACGTTTAATGCGGTTTTCCCCACCTGGAGCGCCATTTTGTCCTTGTCGGTCTGCTGTAGTCCCTTCAGGTAGAGCTGATGTCCGGTATGGAAATACGGATTTTCTTCAATCAGACGATTCAACTCGTCGACCGCCTGACCCGTTTGATCTGGGTCACAGAGCAATGCTATTAATTTTTCCTTTGTCATGAACCCGTTATTATTTGTTTACACATGAACCACTTCATTGATGCTACTTTTGTGATTGCGAACAAAAAACAACACCTTTTATCTAATCTAATTTGGATCTGCAAAAATACACTTTTTATCCAGTACAAGTTCATTAGAAACACATATTATATTATATCAACCGAATTTCATTTGAACTTTATGCAAAAAAATCATCGAAAGCAACAGTATATCATTTTATTACAACCTGTTTTTCGTAAAAACAAGTTCATTAGAAATGATTATTTATTGCATCAACCGAATTTCATTGGAACATCGTGCCGGTGTGTCCACATCATTATCCATCCACCGGCCACTTACGCTCCATTTTGCTTTAATCGCGCAATTTCGGCAAGAAGAGCGGCCCGTTCTTTTTCCCGCTCGTTGCGTTCTTTTTCGAGTTCTGCCGCAAGTTTTTCGCGTTCCGCTCGGCCTTCTTCTCTGCCTACAGCTTTTGCCGAAGCAAAGTAACTCAAATTATCACTGCGAATACGCAAAAGATAGTCGTAGTATTTCTGTTCTTCCGGAGTGAGATTGTCTCGAACAAGCGCCTCGCGCGCCCTGTCCATCCCTTTGGCTTTAAATTCATCCCTGATGATGTTATGCTTGAAAAAATAGACCCATTCGTCGAGCGTATCCTTTGCGACGTCGTCAAAGCTGTTAATTTTCAAAATATAATATTCGGGATAGACCTCGCCGGCCGTTTCCTTTCCGAAAGCTTCGCGCTGGGCGCCGGAGAGACGGAGTTCGTCGTTTTTGTGAAGGCCCATGAAATGCGTCTTGCCGTGATATACATAATCGTCGCCCTGTCCAAGGTCGAAATAGACGATGTTGATCGAATAGACTTTCCGTACTTTCAGGTAATCATCTCCCCGAACCATGCGCTCGGTGATCGCCTTGCTTGCTCCGTAAAGCATCCGCTGCAAAAAATCTATCTGCTGTGTAAACTGCAATTCGATCAGCAATATCTCGCCGGATTCGTCTTCCACCAGAATATCTACCCGGTTGTGCCGGTCTTCCGGACTTTCCTTATTGCTTTCGCTTTCCCCGATACTCTTTACCGAAACGTTTTTCGAAAGCAGTTCGCTCAAAAAACCTTCCAGAACACCATAGTTGGCTTTGTTGCGCAATAAGCGCTTTAAAGCGTAATCAAAAGAGATCAGTACCCGTTCACCTGTTTGCCGCTGTTCCATGACTTCCTGTTTTTTAATGGTTACCTCGCAAAAGTAATCTTTTTCCGGAACGCTTCAAAAAATGAGCCGTCAAATCAATATGATTCGTTGACAAATCTGCTCCACGGATTTCACGTATGTATCTTGTTATGAAAATGTTGACATATTTACAAAACATCGTTCCGAAAAAAAGTTCAAAAAAAAATCATTTTTTTTCGATTTTTTTTTGGAATTCGATTTTTTTTATCTATCTTTGCATCGTGATTTGTTTTTGTTATTGAGTGTGTAGTAAATTTGCTAAAACGATTTAGCAAATCGATTGATACGAAAAATAGAACCGAATGTGTTGAGCATCTTGATGACAGAATGAAACTTGGTAAATCCTCAAGAATTAGGATTCGGATGGGTTGATAGAGGATACTCCATAAATATAATGGAGGGTATTCTACAAACAATCGAAAGGTTTTTGGGGTAATCAATTGACAGTTAATAAAAATTATATAAATGATCTCTTTTTCCCAAAATTGTAAATACGACGATTGTTATCTGTTTTCTTCCCAGGAAGGAGGAATGATTGCCGCCGGCTTGCTGCTGAAAAGCAGGGCGGATTTACTGGGA
Organism: Bacteroidales bacterium; assembly: GCA_031265445.1. Taxonomy (GTDB): domain Bacteria; phylum Bacteroidota; class Bacteroidia; order Bacteroidales; family UBA4181; genus JAIRLS01. Next base: position 25,390 of record JAISCQ010000196.1, on the reverse strand, counting down.
AAATTTGTGGCAATCTTCGGGCAATCTTCGAAAAATCACTTGCATGTAATGTTCTGTGAATCAACGAACGGCACGATTTTTGCAGAGAGAGAGAGAGAGAGAGAGAGAGAGAGAGAGAGAGAGAGAGAGAGCCTCATTCCCATATAAAAAATGTCATATCCACAATATGTGGGTATGGCATTTTTGTGTATTACCGATACGTATAACGAGAGCAGACGTTATATGTAGGTATATATCATCCGATTGTAAAATACGGTCGTTTGGCGCCGGCCTTGGATAATTTTACTAAATCGTTTTAGGAAATCTTTGACACAAACGAAACCAAAGTGACAAACCAAATAATTAAACAATTAGACCAAATAATTAAACAATTAAATTAAGTATTTTATGGCAAAATTAAAATTCATCATTTTTATCATGGTAGCGGGCTTATGTCTGGCGTCATGTAAGGAGGACGAGATAGAGCCGAGTCTGAAACTGAATCGGGCTGCAATTGCCTTTGAGTCCGATCTTGCTGCAACTGCCACTTTCGATGTCAGTAGCAACGTTGCATGGGAGATTCTCCCCAACCAAACCTGGTTACAGGTATCTCCCGAGAGCGGAGACGGAGGCTCCACCGTTACGGTAACGATAACGGTGCCTGTAAATAACGATGGCAAAGCGCGGGAAGGCATCATAGAAGTGCGCGCCGGTAACCTGAAAGAAAAGATTACTGTTTCTCAATCGAAAACAGTAAAACTGACGCTTTCCACGATGGAAGTAGAACTGGAAGACGCGATCATGCCGGCGGCCACCGCCGTAGTCATGGTCACATCCGATGTAGACTGGAAGTTAGAATCAAAGCCGGACTGGTTGACGGTGGCTCCGACAAGAGGATTGGCTTCCAGTAAGCCCGTCCTACTCACCGTTTCGACACAGATGAATCCTACTCAGGGAGAACGTGTCGGCGAACTCGTCCTTAAAACGGACACGCGCGAAGTTGTTTGTACGGTTAAGCAGAAGAAAGCCAATGATCGCTTCTTCGGCAGTTCCGATACGATTTTCCTTTCGGACAAAGGCAGTGACGGCACTGACCACTACCGCTTCTTCCGTTTCACCTCTTCCGTACCATGGACGGCGACGGTAGAAGGCGACTTCGAGACGGACCGGACCACCGGAGAGGGTTCCCTCCTGATAAAGGTGTATTCGAAATCTGAAAACAACACCGGAGCCGAGCGTAAGGGAAAAATCATCTTTACCGCCGACGGAAACCGGAGGCTGGAAGTGCCGATTATTCAAGGCTGGGTCGGCAACTATTGGGAGGACGAGGATCTTCTTGTGGTCAACCGGCATACCATAGGATTGGGGGTTCCCATCGTGGTAATGGGCGACGGTTACGACCGTGAAGACCTGAAAAAAGGCGGCTGGTGGGAAACCATGGGCGGAAAACTGGTGTACGAGATCATGCATACGGAAGTTGTGGTCGATATGTGGGACTATCTCGACGTTTACCTCATGATGAACGAATCGCCGGAACGCGGCGTCCTTTATCCCGATTATCCGCGAAACCGGACGAAGTTCGGGGCTTATGGCGCCGATGAAAACCAGAGCGCGTGCGAGGAGGCTGCCAGAAGGGCCGTCAACGGTACACAGGGAGTTACAGACCAACAGGTTACAGCACAGAATCAGATTCTCCGCATAGCCTTCCTTGCCAACGGCCCCTATGCGGGTAATGCCACCAACCCGATGGCGCGCGGGGGAATATGGGAAGACGGTTATGGATATTGGGCCATACACGAATTCGTGGGGCACGTGCTGTCCGATCTGCCCGACATGTACCGGGCGGACTGTGGTTTGCCGACTTTAGGCGACGGAACCATGCCGGCGACGGGATGGGATGGGGACGGAGGGATTACATGGTCGATTGCCAAGGAGCATCCGCATGGATACAACTGGTTTATCGACTGGAGAAACGATCCTGATCAGGTAGTATGGAAAGAGTTCATAGGAGCGCCCGGATATAGCGGCGAATACGATGGAGCGCCTTGGTACGGAAATGATAACATTGATGTTTATGCTACCACATGGGGAGGAATGTTCTGTAATGGCCTTTATGGCCCGTCTCCGGTAACTACCATGCGCGAGCATTATCTCTGCTTCGATCTCGGATCGAGGATGCAGATATACAATAAGATTCTCGAACGCGCCGGGTACAAAATCATTGATCGGGTGAAAGACCCTGTGACGAAGGAGAGGGAGATCGTATCGATACCGCCGGAACGCAGTCTTGAGGCATTCAAGGAATTCGACAGGAACCGCACGCGTCAGGATTGCCGGATGTTGGGTGCCGATGACAGGAAATTCTACTGGAGCCAGTACTGTTCTGAGACGGGACAGCTAAAGGACCCCAACGCTCATTACGATTACGACAGTTTCTGGCAGAGACTGTGGCCACCTAAAGGAAATGCATGTAAAAAACAATAGTGTAAGCTAAGTATTCCGCCCTGTCGGTTCAAGATTGTCGGCAGGGCTGCGAATGCTTTTGTCAGCAAAAGATAAACCAAAATTCACGATCACCTGACCGTGGTAAATGTACCAAAAAACCATAACCAAACCAAAACCGAAGTGTGAATGTAATGACCATTACAGATATATCAATTTTAAATTTTAATTATCAATTATTCATCAATTATTCATCATTAAAAACAAAAGAAAATGAATTATTTTAGAAAAGTTTATGTAGCGCTATTGGCGCTGGCTGTTGGTTTCGCCTTTAACTCGTGCGGCGGAGACGACAATTCTGGACCGGCCTATACTCTGGACGTGGCGCAGGAGTCGACGGAACTGTTCCAGTTTTCCGGAGGATCCAGGAAGGTTACTGTGACGACTGAGGGCTATTGGGCGGTGGAAGCCGATCAGCCGTGGCTTCGTTTCGACCCGATACGTGGTTCGGGTAACGGCGAATTTACCATGATAGTAGAGGGTCATGAAGCGGAAGATGAACGTACCGCAAATGTTACTGTTAAGATTGACGACTCGGATGTCAAAAAAACGTTTCAGATCACGCAGGATAAACTGCGAGCCGCTTTTACGATTCACGTAAAAAGTGTTTTTTCCGAAGAGGCAGTGGGAGTCCACTACTTCTGGGATCAACATGCAACTCCGGCTTTGTATTACAAACTTAAAGTGATCAAGCCCGGGACGCTCAGGGTACAGTTTGACGACAGCCACATTCACACCTTCCTGTGTGACAAGGAACCGGGTTATTTTGAATATCTGGGAGGAGGTCTGGAAAATCCGAATTTTTCACCATCACCAACGGTAGCTACGGACGCGTCGATTAGTGACGCTTATTACGCTCACGTAGGATATGCAGGCTCGGATGGCAAAAATGAAAACGGAGATATCCATGCCTTATGTCCGAGGGATACGCCGCAGGACTTCACTTTCCACCTGGACAAGCCCGGCGACTACTGGACCACGCATACGCTTGAAAACACAGTAACGGATGAGACCTGCGGCACAAAAAACCAAGTGGACAATGGCTCGTTCCCGATAAGCGAACCGTTCGAGTTAACAATAACCTTTACGCCCGACGTCCCCGACTAATTCGGAGGCGTTGATGCTGCCGAATCGGAGAGATCGGATCGTTTCGAGAAAATCTTTTCGATTTGCTTGAAAATCAGGCAGGGGATCTAACAGGAACCTGCCTGATTATTATAAAAAAGTAAGGATAATTGTCAGTTCAATGACGTCGTGTCTTGTCAAACTTCAAAATGACCCTGTCAGGGTCAAACCGACATCGGCAGTACATAATGTCAATTATTTGTAAGAAACATCAAACAAACCTATCATTTTATGTTTTTAATAAAAAAAGTCAAAATCAATATTTTCCCGGTGATATGCCTGCTGAGTTTGCTTGGATTATTTCCTGCCGGCGTATGGGCGCAAACTGTCAGCGTTTCGGGTACGGTGGTCGACAGCGAAGGCCCGATAGGCGGCGTTAACGTGTTCCTGAAGGGAACCCTTACCGGAACGGCTACCAACACAGCGGGCGAGTACACCATCCAGGCGCCGGAGGACGCTACGCTGGTATTTTCATTCGTAGGAATGACAACACAGGAAATACCCGTAAACGGCCGCCGCCGCATTGACGTAACGATGGCGGAAGATACCCGGACGCTGGACGAGGTGGTCGTGATCGGTTACGGAACGCTCGAAAAGAAACAAATCACCAGCTCAATCACCTCCCTTACCTCGAAAGACCTCATTGCGGGCATAGGGGGCGCAACGATCGCCAATACCATGAAGGGTAAGGTGAGCGGCCTGGTCATGTCGGGCAGCGACAGTCCCAATGCAACCAATGAGTTTCAGTTGCGCGGAATGGCTTCGGTCAACACTTCCAAAGCGCCTTTGATTGTCATCGACGGCATGCCGGGTGGAGATATCCGTTCGGTGGTACAGGAAGACATTCAATCCATCGATATTTTGAAAGACGCTTCGGCAGGGGCGATTTACGGCACGCGCGCTACGGGCGGCGTGATCTTGATCACCACCAAAAAAGCGCAGGAAGGAAAAATGAGGATCAGTTATACCGCCGAAACATCTTACAAGCAAACCTTCGGAAAGCCTGAAATGCTGGATAGAAAGGAATACCGGAGATATTTCACGAGGTCGGTCGACTATGGTGCGGATGTAGACTGGTGGGAGGAAGCGCTTACGGACAGCCCGATATCGAACAGGCATTTGATTACCCTTCAAGGCGGGAGCGAGTCTGCGCGGATATACGTCACCGGGATGTACAATAACGATCGGGGGATCCTGAGAGGCGACGAACGTACCGATTACGGCGGCCGTATCAATGGCAATTTCAAGCTGATTGACGGCTGGCTCGAATTGAATACGCACGTTGATTATCGTCAGGCGTTCCGTCATCTGTCAAGGCCGGAAATCAACACGATTCTGGCCATGAATCCTACCCGTTCGCCTTATGATCCGAACAGCGAGACCGGATATAACATCTGGACCACCGGGTCGGATGCATCGAATACGATAGGCGACAGAGCGCTGACGACGGATGATCTGTTGGAAAAGTGGTTTCGTCCCGATGTCGAACTGAAACTCAACATTCTTCCGGTCAAGGGCTTATCGCTTCACGCAGTGATCGGCTATGAAAATCGCCTGGGTGAAATGCGCAAGTATGAGCCGCGGTTTACTACCGCAGAATTGAGAGCCGGAAGAAAAGGTACCGGTACATTCCAAACCGAGAATACGGATTTACTCAACAGCGACGCTTATGTATCGTATGTCCGTTCATTTGGCGACCATAGCATTAATGTAATGGGAGGCTACAGTTATTTCGAAAAGAATTCGTACAGGTTTAAAATGGTCAACAGGGATTTTTCCGTTGACACGAATATCTGGGACATCGGTACCGGCACCTGGCTGAAAGAAGGCGACGCGGAAATGGAATCGAATAGAAAAATTACCGAGAAGCTGGTGGCGCAGCTTGCCCGCCTGAACTACAGCTGGCAGGAAAAATACATGGTCATGACTTCGATTCGCCGTGAAGGCTCTTCCAAGTTTGCCGCCAATAAACAGTACGGTATCTTCTGGTCCTTGTCGGGAGGCTGGCGTCTTTCCGAAGAACAGTTTATGAAAAGCCTGCCGTGGGTGAATGAACTCAAGCTGCGCGCAGGATACGGGGAAACCGGAAACGAAGGATTTGACGCCAGTTACGCGGCGGTCATGTATGCAGCCGACCAGCGCTGGATCATGCCCTCGGGCAAGTGGGAGCCGGCATACGGGAGTGGTAAAAACATCAACCCCGATCTGGGATGGGAAGAAAAACACGAGTGGAATATCGGTTTGGAGTACTCGCTGTTGGATAACCGCTTTTTTGGTAAAATCGACTTTTACCGCCGCAATATCGAAGGACTGATTTATAACGTGACGGTGCCGCAACCGCCCAACGTAGCCACGACCATGTATCAGAACATCGGTACGCTCGAAAACCGCGGCTATGAGATTGAAATCGGGGGACGGATTGTCAGGACCACCGACTGGAACTACGAAACATCGATCATTATGAGCCATAATACGACCAAGGTAGGCGAAATTGTAAGCGCCAGCGAGATTAGAGATGATAGTGGCATTTATCCCGAAGGATATGTGCACTGGCTCCAGGAAGGAAGTACGGTGGGTTCATTTTTCATACACCGGCATGCCGGTTTTGAAACAAATGCCGACGGGAAGAAGGATTTTCTGATGGTGGGCGTTGACGGCGAACCAGTGAGAACAGGAGGAGTCAAGGAGGATGACAAGGCCTACATAGGCAATTACACCCCGACGCTGATCTGCGGATGGTCGCACAACCTGAGTTACAAGAGATGGCAGCTCTATATGACGCTCACCAGCTGGATCAATTATGACATCCTCAATACTGTGGAGATGTACAACGGCTTTGCCCCGCCTGTGGGCGGCACGGGTCAGGCCAACAAGCTGAGGAGCGCATTTACCAAAAACGGCGACATCAGAGTGGCCTCGCATGCGCCCGTCAGCAGCTATTTCTTAGAAGACGGGACGTACCTGAAAATACAAAACGTCAATCTGAATTACACCCTGCCTACCAAAGAGTATTTAAAGGTGGTAGACAACATACGTTTTTATCTTACGGTGAACAATCTGTATACCTTTACCAAATATTCCGGCCATAATCCCGAAGTAGACATTACCGGATGGGAGCACGGGATTGAAGACCAGATTTATCCGCAAACAAGAACCTATACGTTAGGACTCCAGTTAAACTTTTAATTCATGACAGAGATGAAATTTTACAAGATCTTTATACTTCAATCCGTTCTTGCCGCGCTGGTATTCGGCGGATGCGGTATCGACCCCGAGTATTATTCGGAGGTAGCGCCCGCCACGTTCTACGACTCTCCGGAACGGGTATACCAGCGGCTGGCCAGCGTTTACCTCCACTGGTCGGCTAACGAAGGACCGCGCTTTAATGGAAGCAGCTGGTCGCTCCTTCAGGAAATGCCCACCGATGAAATCTGTTTTCCCGTGCGCGCCACCGACTGGCTGGATGGCGGCATCTGGCTGCGTTCCCAGTTTCATGATTTCACCCCGACCACCTATCCTGTAGAGGGCGGGTGGAATGGCGTCGGAACGGGGGTCGCCCGGGCTTGGGACGCCAAAAAAGATTTGCTCCTGTACGTGGATTGGGAAACCATGTTTCCCGGTGATCCGGCGGGTACGCGTACGTCCATGATGATGCAGATCGATGTCCTGGTGGCTTCGTTTTACCTGAGGGGGCTGGATTTTTTCGGCGGCATGCCGATTTACCGCTCCAATAAAGAACCGGTAAAAGCGCGTGCTTCCGCTAAAGAAGTATTCAATTTTATTGACTCATTATTGACGCAGGAGAACATATCCAAACTGCCCCTGAAGACAGATTTGAATGCTTACCAAAACGGGAGCGTAGACCAGGGATGTGCAGCCGCCCTGCTGGCCCGTCTTTATTTCAACGCAGAAGCCTATATCGGGGAAAAGAGGTACGCGGAGTGCGCTCAAATCTGCGAGGATTTTATAGCCGGCAAGTATGGAACCTATGCGTTAGCGGATGATTTCCGGAAAATTTTCGGGTGGGGCAATGAAACCTGCGGTGAAATTATATGGACGGTACCCAGCGACAATGTCATGCGCAAGGTGGATGGCGGAAATTACGCCCATGGTTTGCACTATAATGCCAAGAAAACCCTGGGCAACCTTGAAATGGAAGCTTTTAACGGGTGGTGCATGAGGCCTTCGCTCGACGGAGACGGACGGTCGTATATCGAGGGGAGACCGAACGCAAGCCCGAAAGCGTCCAAGCTGGGCAGCCCTTTCGCGAAATTTGAAGACACCGATCTGCGTAAACAGCAATATAAGTACGAAGGAGACGGCAAGTACCACGGAATGTTCCTTTTCGGCGTGCAGGAAAACTGCGACCCGGAGCGTGAGTATAAAGATGATAAGTATAAAATCGGGGAAACTGAGAATAGGGAACCTATCTATCAACCGATCGAACTGGTGGATCAGATTGCCTATATGACGCGTCACGGAACAGACGAATTCAAGGAAGGTATTTCATACGCGGAAGAAAACTCCGGCGTCCGCCTGATGAAATTTTCGCCCATACCTACCTCCACGGACAAATCCCTGTGGTACAACCCCGACATGCCCGTTCTTCGCCTGACGGAAATCCACTATATGCTCGCCGAATGCAAGCTTCAACAGAATACGGATTTAGCGGGAGCCGCCCAGCTGATTAACAATGTGCGGAAACGTTATTTCGAAGGCGAGAACGATCCGAACCCGGTGACGGCAGCCAACCTGGATAAATACAGGATGCTCGACGAATGGCTGATCGAGTTCATCGGCGAAAACCGCCGCCGTACCGACCTGGTACGCTGGGGTGAATTTACCATGGGACGCTGGTTCGATCACGAACCGGACGGTCCTGGTAAAGAGCACTATAACCGCTTTCCGATACCTCAGGAAGCAGTGGGGGCCAACCCCCTCCTGGAACAAGAAACCGGATATAAATAATTTTATGCTTTTCCTCCCTGGCAGGGTCTATTGACCGCTGTCAGGGAGTTTTTGCTGTCGGTGGTCTTGACCCTGACAGCGGCGAAAGATTCAATTTATGCTTCTCCTCCGTTGGCAAGGCTGAGTCTCTGTCAGCGGAGTTTCGCGGAAGCCTGTCAGCGGTCTTGACCCTGACAGTGGCGGTAGAAATAGAATGACCTGACAGGGTCAAACGAAGTAAGGAGCCGTCTAAGAATAAACATATCAAATTAAATTTTAGCTATATGTAAATCAATATGTTTCAATATTCATACGATATGTTTATATTTAGACGAGTCCTAAGGAGTAAGCAAGGAGTAAGAGTAAGTAAGTATTATTTATATATAAATCAAAATAATTATAAATCAAATCAAAAATCAAAAATTAAATTAAACCAATTATCAATCAATTAAATTTTAACCTTAAATTTTGAATTAAAATGACCAATTTATTACGAAAAGGCTTTAGCTTTAGAAATGCATTGATGGCCCTGCTGGGCGGCATCATGTTCTGTTTTACGTCATGCAAGGACGATGATCCTAAAAGTAATGCATGCGACCTGGTGACGTTCACCGTAAGCGGGGAAAGCTGGACCATCGACGGTACGAGCATTACCCATACCTATCCGAACGGAGCGGACGTAACCGCCCTCGCGCCGACCATTACGGTGTCGCCGGGAGCAACGGTGAGTCCGGCCTCCGGCGCCGCGCAGGATTTCTCTGCGGCGGCAGGCGTGACCTACTGGGTGACGGCAGAGGACGGCTCAACGAAAAAGCAGTACACCGCCAAGGCTACCGTAGCGCCTCCCAACGCCAGCAAAGACTGCGACATCACAGCGTTTGCCGTAGGCGAAGCGAACTGGACCATCAACGGTACGAACATTACCCATACCTATCCGGCGGGAACGAACGTAACCGCCCTTGCGCCCACGATCACCCTCTCGGCGAACGCAACGGTGAATCCGGCCTCCGGCGCCGCGCAGGATTTCTCTGCGGCTAACGGCGTGACCTACACAGTGACGGCACAGGACGGCACAACGAAAAAAACGTACACCGCCAAAGCGACGGTCGAGCCGAGTGTCGGCACTGGAGCTGAAATCCTGTCGTTCACCGTGAACGGCGAGGCCTGGACCATTAACGGCACGAACATTATCAAATTTTTTCCGAATGGGACGCCGATAACCAACCTCACGCCTACGATCACCCTGTCGGCGGGAGCAACGGTGAATCCGGCTTCGGATGCCGCGCAGAATTTCTTTACGGAGCAGGGCGTGACTTACACGGTTACGGCAGGAGACGAGACAACGACAAAAGAATACACGGTCAAAACGACTGTACTAGGCCCAGCAGTCCTCTCCGGTACTACCGGAGAGTGTACATGGGTGCTTTCCGGTGAAGAAGGTAACTACTTCCTCACGATCAGCGGTAACGGAGCTATGGGAGACAATGAGTGGAAGTATTTCTTTGGCTATAACCCTGATGATGAGTGGCCGGAAGGGGACTATAGCGGTATAAAAGCCGTAATCGTAGAGAATGGGGTAACTGCTCTCAGCGACTGGGTTTTTTCCAGTTTCCAAAACTTGACTTCCGTTACTCTCCCCGAGTCGGTAACATCTCTGGGCGATGGGTTTTTAACCCGCAGCGGCGGCATAGTTTCCATGACCATTCTCAATGTAGAAACTTTGGGCTATGGGTTTTTAGGATGGGTCTCCGCGTTGACCTCTGTGACCATTCCCAGTTCGGTTCAATCTCTCGGTGAGGCGGCCTTTGCGGATTGCTACAACTTGACGACTGTCACCTGTCTTAACCCAGCGCCGCCGACGCTCAACGGAAGCGGTCATTTTAGATTCGGAGCAGACGATGTGCCGGATCCCGACGAACCATTCTGTATATTAAGGGTACCGGCAGGATCAGTGGATGCTTACAAGAATTCGTCCTGGGGTGAATTAGTAAAATTTGCAAATATAGTAGCCATTGAAGAGTAAAAGATATTGAGAAATTAGCGATTATTATTTCCTGCCGTGATATTTTTTCACGGCGGGATTTAATCGTTATCCTAAAATAAAGAAAGTCTTGACAGCAGTTTAAGGGTTTAGACCCTGTCAGGTCTAACGACCCTGACAGGTCGGTGTAAGGCTGAACCTGTCAGGCTGCGAAGCTGCTGACAGGGTTAACACAGTTAACCCCGACAGTAGCGAAAGATTTACGGTCATCCCTCCCTGATAGTGGTAGCGGTCTTGACCCTTGGCAGTAGCGGGAGAATTCATGGTCGGCCCTCTACGAACAGGGTCTGTCGACCACTGTCGGGGAGTTTCGCGGCAGCCCGGTCGGCGGTCTTTGACCCTGACAGCGGCTGTATGACATCAAACATCGAATATCATTCAATAAAAATGAACATATCATAGTTTAGTGTCTTCAAATTTCAAATGACCCTGGTCGTTATTGCAGCAACCGCTTCAAATGACCCTGTCAGCAGCTTCGCAGCCTGACAGGTCGTTGTTGCAGCGACCTGTCAGGGTCTAAACCGGTATTAGGGTTAAACCGACATGATATCGTTGACACGAAACTAACCGCCTGCAACCGGTTACCTATCACCTCGATTTGGACGTCATAGACGGCCTGTTGAAAATCGACCGAAAGAAAAGGCCCGGCGAGGAGGCGTTACCTCAGGAATTGATCGACATCGAGAAAAAAGGAAGGGAAACTAAAGAAAAAGTGGGACAGACCGGCTTTATAGCACAGGACGTGGAAGAGGCGGCCAAAAGCGCCAATTACGATTTCAGCGTGGATGTGGACGAAACCGGCATCTACGGATTGCGGTATGCGGAGTTTGTCGTTCCTTTGGTGAAAGCCGTGCAGGAACTTAGCGAGCAAAACGACCGGCTGCAGGTGCAGATGCAAGCTCAGAACGATCAGATGCAGGCACAGATCGATGAATTGACCGAACGGCTTTCCGGCCTGTTGGGGGAAGGATCCGAGTCGGGCGCGTTGCGAAGCAAAAACGCCGTAGAACCGTCGCCCGGATTGCAGGACGCGGCATACAGCGGCACTTCCCTGCAACAAAACATCCCCAACCCGTTCCATCAGTCGACCGTTATCCGCTATACCCTGCCGCCAACCGGCCAGTATGCGCGAGGTCTCGCCGGGACTTTCCCCCGTCGGGGAAGCATGTTCGGGGCCTCTTTCGAAATGAATCCATTACATCCAAATAAAAATAATCAAGTAATCAGTATCATGTTGTTCAGAAAATTTTTCATCGCATTAAGCATAGGCGTTTTTTTATGCAGTACAAGCCGGATCAAAGCGGCTGTGACAATCAACGAGATCATGCCTTCCAATACCTCGTACATAAGCCCTACGTGGAATTTTAGCGGATGGATCGAGTTGTACAATAACGGCGCGCAAGCGGTTTCCGTCAGTGGATGGTATCTAAGCGACGACGCTGACAATCCCCGCAAGTTTCGAATGCCCAACCACAGCTCATTCACGGTTCCGGCAAACGGCTACATCGTCGTCTGGTGCGAACGCAATGACGAAGACCTGAACGGCCTTCAAACCAATTTCAAGCTCGACTGCGAAGGAGGCTCCCTCTCGTTATCGGACAACAGCGGCAACTCTGTTTCGACCGTATCCTTTCCCGGACAGATCAAAGGAGCGTCCTATGCCCGCACCGTCGACGGAGGCGGCGCATGGCAACACTGCGCTACGCCGTCACCGGGCAAAACGAACAGCGGCTCGGTATTTACCGATGTCCGGTGTCCGGAACCGGTGTTTGACGCTCCGGGCGGAATATATTCCGGGAGCAAAACCGTGAGGGCGAACATCCCTGCGGGAATGACCCTGCGTTATACGACGGACGGCAGCGAGCCGGCGGAAGACAGTCCCGCAAGTTCGACCGGAACATTTTCCATCACGCAAACCACCGTATTGAGGACGCGACTGTTCGCCGCGGGACGTATTCCAGGTCCGACCGTCACGCACAGCTATTTCATCGAAAACAGGGAATATAACTTGCCGGTCGTTTCGATTACGACCAACCCGAAATATCTTAACGACAACACAATCGGCATATATGTCGAGGGAACAAACGGGAAACCCGGCGTCAACATGCCATACCCCAAAAACTGGAATCGCGACTGGGCGCGCCCGGCAAATATCGAATACTTCTCTCCGGACGGCGAAAAGCTGTTTGAGCAGGAATGTGATATCTCCATCAACGGCGGCGCGTCGCGCAACCATATCGAAAAATCGATCGACCTCAGCGCCGAAAAGAAATATGAAGGTAAAAACCGCTTCAATTACCCTTTCTTTCCATCGAAACCGAATATCCGGCTGAAGCATGTTCTTCTGAGAAACTCCGGAACCGACGGCTCTTCCTACCAGACGATGATGGGAGACGCTTTTATACAGTCGATCATGATCCGTACGACGATGGACGTGGAATGTCAGGCATACCAGCCCGTTATTCATTATATCAACGGCGAATACTATGGCGTCATCAATATGCGCGAACGCAATAACAAGCAGTATGCCGATGAAAACTACGGATATGACGATACCGAAATCGACCTGTTTGAAATAGCGCCCAACGGGATAGGCTATTCCCAGCTCAACGGGACGGACGCCGCGTTCAGGCAGCTTCAGTCCCTGGCCGACGGAGCGCCTGCCGCCGCCAATTACGAAAAGCTGAAAGCGCTTCTCGATATCGATGCGTGTATCGATTATCTGGCCGCTCAATTCTACATTAATAATTGGGACTGGCCGCAAAATAACATCAAGGGCTTTCGCAAAACCAAAGATGGGAAGTTCCGTTTTGTGATCTATGATTTGGATTTGACATTCGGCCTGTTCGGTTCCGCCGGCGAAAACAGTTTTACCGACACTTTCAACGAGTGGGGCGGGGGAGACTCTGAAATGGGGATCCTCATTCAAAACCTGTTCAAATATCCCGATTTCAAAAAGCAGTTCAGCGAGCGGTTTTGCCTGCTGGCTGGCTCTATTTTCGCCCCTGCCCGCGTCGAGCATATACTGGACAGCATCGCCGGCAAAGTGCGTACCGAAGTAACCACATACCACTCACAGCGATGGGGAAACTATGCGTTTGACGCGAACATAAACAGGATGAGGACTTTTGCGCAGCAACGCCCTGCGTACGCGATCAGCCACCTGCGCAGCTTTATGGGTTTAGGCGCCCCTCAAAACCTTTCCCTGTCGTCAAACCATCCCGCCGCAACGATTCGGGTCAACGGACAGCCCGTTCCTTTGGGAAAGTTTGAAGGAAGGGTCTTCTCTCCTGTAACCGTGAAGGCGACGGCGCCTTCCGGGTATAAATTTTCAAAATGGGAAACGCTCACTTCCGGCCGGACGGTTATATTGCCGTATGCAGCGTCGTCCTGGTCTTATTACGACGAGGGCTCGCTCGACGGTACCGGATGGCATGCCTCGAATGATCACGCATCGTGGAAAAGCGGACAGGCCCCGTTAGGATACGGCAACCACGACTTTAATACCACCGTGAGTTATGGGAGCAACCCCAACAGCAAGAACCCCGCCGCTTATTTCCGCCGGAGCTTTCAGCTGGATAAAGCCCCTGCAAGCGGAGACGATTTCAGGTTGGACCTTGCCATCGACGATGGAGCGGTCATTTATATCAACGGCACGGAAGCAGCCCGCTACCAGATGCCCGGCGGAACCGTAACCTACCAGACTTACGCGACGCAGTACGCATACAGCAATCCCGATCAAACAAGCATCTCGCTTCCTTCTTCGCTGTTCCGGCAAGGCAATAACGTCATCGCCATTGAAGTGCATCAGGACAGGCCGGAGTCGTCCGACATTTATCTGGACGCCCAGCTTTCCTGTATGGATGTTAGCGACGCGCAGGCGTATTCCAATGCTCCGGAAATACAGCTCCCGTCGTCGGGAAGTTTCAATTTACGCGCCGTTTTCATCGAAGACCCGGGAAAATCTGTTCCGGTGCGGATCAATGAAGTCAGCGCGGACAACTCCATTTATGTGAACGAGTATTTCAAGCGGGACGATTGGATAGAACTCTACAATACGACCCGTTCGACGGTTGATATTGCCGGGATGTATCTCAGCGACAGCAAAGCCAGACCGACCAAATATCAATTTCCTGCAGGGCGTCCCGACCTGACGCAAATTCCTGCGTATGGCTATAAAATTGTCTGGTGCGACGATTTGGCTGCGGAAAGCCAGCTGCACGCGACCTTCAAGCTGGCCTCCGAAGGCGGAGTGGTTTTACTGACGGCAAGCAATCTGCAATGGAGCGATTCGCTTTATTATGCAGGCCACGGCGGCGATGTGTCCGTAGGGCGTTATCCCGACGGCGCCGATTCGGTTTACCTCTTCAACCGCCCGTCGATTGCCGCAAGTAATTTCTACAGCAGCTACAACAAAGCGGTAAGTCAAACGGGCGGCCTCCCGACGGGAACAGAAGATCCGTCGCAAATCCATCCGTCGCAGACGGCGACCAACTCGGCGCGAATCTATCCGAATCCGGCAAATGATTACGTTATCATAGACGCGCCGGAAGGCTATCGCCGGATATCCTTCTCCCTCTACGCCATCGACGGACGGAAAGTCATATCGGTATCCTGCCTGCCGGGTGAAAACCGGATCAATACCGGCGATTTCCCAAGCGGATTGTATATCGGTGTCGTGAATATGGACGGGAAAACGGAAGTCACGAAAATCATCAAACTGCGGTAACCCTTAAAACCTTTCATCAAAATGAACAGAATCATCATCTTTTTACTATTGTGTACGGGCGCGGGCGGCGTCCTGTCCGGAAATACGGAACAACGCACGGACGGTTATCCGCTTGCCAATTTTGCTTTGACGGTCAATGCTTCGGCAAACGGCGATTTCTTCGGGAAGATACTCCGGAATCCAGGTCAGTTAGGCAAATGGCTGGATGATCAGGGCGCCGTGACCTTCTATATCGAAAAAGAAAACCGGCGACATTTGTTTTCCGAATTTAAAGAAAAACAAATCAGCCGGGTTTTCCCTTTTGTGAAAGGTTCGTACCGGAAGTCGCCGGCGATATCCGCCCGTATCTCCACAGAGGCTTTTTGCCCGTTAGGGGTGAACGACATGGAAACGTCTTCGCTGCCTGTCCTGCTTCTTGAGATAGACTGCGCCGGCGCCGGCAAGCGGGAAGATTTCAGGATCAGGCTGAAGCCGGATCTGTCCCCGGCGAACGGAGCGCAGGCATGCGGCGTCGGGAATTACCGGGGCGTCGGGAACGATGTGTTCCAGCTGACAAGCGACGCCGACGCCGTATGGGAAAACGGGGAGCTGGCCATACCGGTTGTTTTGGAGCCGCGCCAACAGAAAAAGATACGCGTTCTCCTGGCGTTTTATGATCCGGACTGGATCGCGGCAAACCGCTTTCGGAACGTGGAGGAGATCACGGCCTATGCGTACCGTACCTGGCCGGCGCTGAAAGCAAAAACCCGACTGTTCGACCGTGCCGTTCCGGAAACCGGCGATCGGGAACTGGATACCTGTCTGCGCTGGTACATGATTCCGGGGATATCCCTGACCAAATGCACCAAAAATAACGAAATACTGACCATGGGATACTGCGAGTTAAACCAGCGCGACAGTTACTGGACGTCCTGGCTGCATTTGGTGCTGTTCCGGGATGCGGAAAAGAAGATGATCGAAGAAAGCATCGCCGCCCAGCAGCCGTCCGGTAAGATACCAACCACCATTCTTCCCCTGATTGAGCGGGAAGACGATATCGATATCAATGCCTTTTTCATTTTACGGATTGCCCGTTTCTATCAGTTATATCACAACAGAAGCGATCTGTCTGCTTACTGGCCCTCCCTGAAAAAAGCGACGGACTGGCTCGTCTCGCGCGATACTGACGGGAACGGATTGCCGGTGCAGGTTTCTTTCTGGGGCGACTGGAAGGATGTAAGAGGAGTGGAAGAGCGCAAGTATTCGCCTTTTTCGGGCCTGATCTATCTGGCGGCGCTTCGGCAGATGGTATTCCTGAGTAAGGAATGCGATGATGACGAAAGCCGCCGGAAATATGAAGCGGCATTCGAAAAGGGATTCGACTTCATCAATCGGCCGGTGGAAAAAGGCGGTCTTTGGAATGGCCGGTATTATTGCCAGATATGGAAAAACGGAGAGGTCAATGAAAAGCTCCTGCAAGACCAGACGATCGGTATTTTGTTTGATGTCGTTCCCCGTGAAAAAGCCGGAAGCGTGATCGCGGCGTTAAACGAAATGAGCCTGACGCCTTACGGGATTTGCGAAACCTATCCGTATTATCCGGCAGAATTCGGTTATCCTCCGGCAACGTACCACAACGGTGCGGTGTGGCCCTGGCTGAGTTTCATGGATTGCTGGGCGCGGATCCGTATCGGAAAAGAAAAAGAAGCCGTCGATTTGATCAAAAGAGTAGCAAATGCCGATTTGGTAGCTTCGGGTGATTGGTCGCCCAACGAGCATATCAACAGCCTGACCGGCGAAAATTTGGGATTCCGCTTACAGGGATGGAATGCCGGTCTTTTCGGTTTGGTTTATTTCGGCTTGTTACACCAGGGGATCATCCCATAGATTCAGCATCAAGTTGATCATTCACGTGAAAAATATTTCAGGCATGATGGTCTGTAGAGACGCGATGCATCGCGTCTCTAATACGATGCATCGCGTCTCTAAACAGAATGGATGCATCGCGTCTCCAATACGAAGCAGGATAGAACCTGCGAAGTACCATACCTCATGGTCCCATGCTATCACGGGTCGTGGTACGGTGGCGCCACAGGATGTGGAACGAAGACGTCCCGCAAATCCGAAACCAAAAACAGAGTTGTCAATAACTTTATATATATCAATTTAATACATCAATCAATAATCAGAAGAAAATGAAAATGAAGTCAAAAATCGCAGCGAAGTTAGCGCTGGTCATGTTCACCGGAGTAGTGAATTTTTGTGTTTTTACCGCCTGTAAGGAAAAAGATTCCGTGCAGCCTTCCCTGAAGTTAAACAGGGAAACGATTGTCATTGAGGGCGACACCTCTGCAGTTGTGACATTTGAGATCAACAGCAATGTCGACTGGAAAGTGCAGAGTTATCAGGGCTGGCTGCATGTATCTCCCGAAACCGGGAGCGGTAAATCGGTTGTTACCGTAACGGTGGACGAGAACAACGCCGGCGATGCGCGCACCGGCGAAGCGGTAGTGATCGCCGGAAGTATCAAGCAAAGCGTGAGCGTTTCCCAATCGAAAACGATCAATTTGGCGCTTTCCAAAAAAGAAGTGGAACTGAATGACTTGGATAATGGCGACCAAGTGACGCTTACGGTTTCATCCGATGTAGAATGGACCTTAGCATCGACGGCGGACTGGTTGACGGTGACTCCTTCGAAAGGGAGTGGCGGAAGAACCGTTGTAGTAACTGCTACGGCCGGCATGAATACTACTTCGGGGATACGAAACGGAGAGATTGTGGTCAAAACCGCAACCCGCACCGCTACGTGTTCGGTCAGGCAGCTCAAGGGAGCAGACCGCTTTTCCTTCGGTTCCGCACAGGTTGATTTGTCGGACAAAGGCAATTACCGCTTTTTACGGGTTATTTCGTCCACGCCGTGGACGGTTACCGGCAACGACTGGATACAGGTTGATCCGGCTACCGGCATAGGCTCCCAGGTGATCAAAGTTTCCGCCTTGTCGGAAAATACCGGAACCTCAGATCGCACAGGCGCCCTGACGTTTTCTGTGGGCGGCAGTACAAGAGAAATACCGGTTGTTCAGGGCTATGCCGGCAATTATTGGAACAATAAGGAATATATCCGGCTGAGTGAACATACCGTGGGCAACGGAGTACCCCTGGTCATCATCGGAGACGGCTTTGACAGGGTGGACAATAAAAAAGTAGACGGCATATTTGACAGAGTAAGCCGGGAACTGGCGGACTGTTTTCTGAAAACAAATCCTATTGTCAAGGATCTTGCGGATATGTTCGATGTTTATGCGGTTGTGGCAGAATCGCCGGAGACGGGCGTATTGCGGGGAACGAAGACTGTTTTTAACGCGCCGACAGGAGTTGATTTCGATGCCGCGAAACGGTTTTCGAAGGAAGCGATACCGGGTTTGCCGGCCACCACTTCATGGATTTTTGTAGGTCATGGGATGATCGGCGGTTATGCATATTTCGGCGACCGGGACGGCGGCGGAATAGGCGTATACTCTACCGACGAAGGCGTGAGCACGTATTGGATGGCTCATGAATATACCGGTCACGCATTTGCGTCTCTGGCCGACGAGTATGTAAACGCCGGTTATATGGGAGGCATTCCGACACTGATAGGGTATCAGAACAGTTATCAGTGCATGAACTGTTCTGTTACCACAGACCCGGAGCAGGCTCCCTGGGGGAGGTTTATCGGGCGGCCGGGTTACGAAGAGGTAGGCTTCTACGAAGGCGGTTTTTATGAACCCAAAGATATATGGCGTCCCGAAGAACATTCGATCATGGTAGGACTTCCGGGAAACGGGGAGATTTATTATAACGCGCAGTCGCGGTGGCTTATCTATGAAAGAATTCACAAAGTAGCAGGTATACCCTATACTTTTGAGAGCTTTCTGGAATTCGATAAGCCGTACAATACGAAATCGAAATAGGTTTGATACAAAAAAGGCAAGTCGTATTCAGTTTCAATGACTGTTTTCACTCCGAGCGAGGCTTTTCCTTCTCCAAAGGAGGGGGAATTGCCTTTTTCGAGTAAAGATTTTCCGGTTCATTTTTCTGAGAGATGTTCTCAATCTCAAAGAGAATGAACCGGTTTTGGGCTAAATATTAAACGCATTAAAGTAAATAATTAATAATAATAGTAATTAAATTATACCATGCGCGGGCTAAAATTGTGATATAGTAGAGACGTGGCATGCCACGTCTCTACAAAAATCATCGCACAAAATTACGCCGTGCGCAGTATAATAATAATAATAATAATTAATAGTAATAACAAGAAGAAGAAAATGAAAATGAAGTCAAGGATCGCAGCGAAATTAGCGCTGGTTATGTTCACCGGAATAGTGAATTTCTGTGTTTTTACCGCCTGTGAGGACAAGGATACCGTGCAGCCTTCCCTGAAGCTCAACAGGGAAGCGATTGTCATTGAAGGCGACACCTCTGCAATTGTGACATTTGAGATCAACAGCAATGTCGACTGGAAAGTGCAGAGTTACCAGGGCTGGCTGCATGTATCTCCCGAAACCGGGAGCGGTAAATCGGTTGTTACCGTAACGGTGGACCAGAACAACGACGGCGACGCGCGCACCGGCGAAGCGGTAGTAATCGCCGGCAGCATCAAGCAAAGCGTGAGCGTCTCCCAATCGAAAACGGTAAATTTGTCGCTCACCTCAAAAGAAGTGGAGCTGAAAGATTTGGATAATGGCGATCAGGTGAAATTTACGGTTTCATCCGATGCGGACTGGACTTTAGAATCAGCGTCGGACTGGTTGACGGTAACTCCTGCGAGAGGAGGCGGAGGACGAAGCGTTGCAATAACCGTTGCGGCCGGCATGAATACTACTTCGGGGATACGGGACGGAGAGATTGTGTTCAAAACCGCAACCCGCAGCGCTACATGTTCGGTCAGGCAGCTCAAGGGAGCCAACCGGTTTTCCTTCGGTTCCGAACAGGTTGACTTGTCGGACAAAGGCAATTACCGCTCATTACGGGTGATTTCGTCCACACAGTGGACGGTTGCCGGCAACGACTGGATACAGGTTGATCAAACTACCGGCATAGGCTCCCAGGTGATCAAAGTTTCCGCGTCGGAAAATACCGGAACCTCAGATCGCACCGGCGCCCTGACGTTTTCTACGGGCGGCGATACAAGAGAAATACCGGTTGTTCAGGGCTGTGCCGGCAACTATTGGAATCATAAGGAGTATATCCTGCTGAGTGAACATACCGTAGGCAGCGGAGTTCCCGTGGTCATCATCGGAGACGGCTTTGACAGGGTAGACAATAAAAAGGGAGACGGCATATTTGACAGAGTAAGCCGGGAACTGGCGGACTGTTTTCTGAAAACAAACCCTCTTGTCAAGGATCTTGTGAATATGTTCGATGTTTATGCGGTTGTGGTCGAATCGGAAGAGTCGGTGTGTGTGAGGGGATCGAAAACCGCTTTTAATTCGGGAGTAGGGCCTGATTTTGATGCGGCGAAACGGGTTTCGCGGGAAGCGATACCGGGTGGTTTGCCCGCCACCACTTGCTGGATTTTTGTAGGTCATGGGATGATCGGCGGTTATGCATATTTCGGCAGCGCGGTAGGCGGCGGGATAGGCATATACTCTACCGACGAAGGCGTGAGCACGTATTGGATGGCGCATGAATTTACCGGTCACGCATTTGCGTCACTGGCCGACGAATATGTTTCCACTCCCGGTTATATGGGAGGCGTTGAGGGGCTGCGGGATCATCAGCGAAACGATCAGTGCTGGAACGTTTCCGTTACCAGCGACCTGACTCAGGTTCCCTGGAAGGATTTTATCGGGCTGCCGGGTTACGAAGAGGTGGGAGCCTACGAAGGCGGTTTTTATGAACCCAAAGGTATATGGCGTCCCGAAGACCATTCGGTCATGGTAAGCCTTGGAAGCGAGGGGGTTTATTATAATGCGCAGTCGCGGTGGCTGATCTATAAAAGGATTCACGAAGTAGGAGATGTGCCCTATTCTTTTGAGAGCTTTCTGGAATTTGATAAGGATAAAGGGTACAATGTGAAATAAGTTTGGCAAAAATCCCGTAAAGCGGCAAAATCAATCAGACAAATCCGGCGTCGGATTCGGTACTGATATTTTGTCGCTAAAAGCGGGAAATTCTTCACTCCGGGCGGAGATGTCTTCACCAAAAGCGGAGACGTCTTCACTCCGGGCGAGGATTTGCCTTCTCCAAATGGGAAATTTCGTATCAGATAATTGTTCTTGAAAAAATGTTTTTGTCGACGGTTCATTCTTTGAGATGCGATCAGGAAGGATGAGCCGTTTTTAAGGCTAAATATTGTTTTTACGGTTTATTTTTTGATTAATTTTGTTCCGGTTTTGCAGGGATTTTTGTCGTACCCTGTTCAACGGTAAATAATGATAAATAATATAAATAATGATAAATAATATGGAAAAGTTGTTGAAATTGATGTTATTCGTTGCTGTTGCCTGTATCTCTCCGGAGAATATGGTCACGGCGCAGGAAAAAACCGTACCGTCCATGCGGATCTCCATGCAGAGCAGAATCCCTTCCGAATCGGGTGAAGGCGGTTTTATCACCGGCAATCGTATTGAAAACTGGAACCCGCATGAAACGGCGATCATTATATGCGATATGTGGGACAGGCACTGGTGCGACGGCGCCACTGCGCGTGTTGCCGAAATGGCTCCGGCGATGAACGAACTGCTGGCGACAGCACGCCGTCAGGGAATCAAAATCATCCACGCGCCCAGCGACTGTATGGATCATTATACAGATAATCCCGGCAGAAAAGAAATCAGTCAATATAAAGACAAAAAGACAGCCAAACTGGCAAACGGAGACAGACTTCCTTCGGAAGAAAACGCCGCATGGCCGATCGATCAGTCCGACGAAGGATGCGAGAATGCGGAATGTCAGCCCCACAGGGTGTGGAGCCGGCAAACCGATCTGCTCACCATTGCCGGCGGGGATTTGATCAGCGATTCCGGGGCTGAAATAGGCGCTTATTTCAAAAATAAAAAAATCAAAAACGTCATCCTGATGGGCGTACATACCAATATGTGCGTCATCGGCCGCTCTTTCGGACTCCGCGCCATGAAAAAAATGGGAATGAACGTTGTACTGATGCGCGATATGACGGATTTGATGTACAACCCCCGGCGCTATCCCTATACGACGCATTTGGGCGGACTGGCGCTGATGGTCGAATATATCGAAAAATACGTCTGTCCTACCGTTACGTCGAGCGATTTCACAGGCAAAGCGCCGTTTGTGTTCCACGAAGCGAAAAAACAGACCGAAGCCGTCGTGCACGACCGGAACCGCAACATCTGTTTGCCGGAAACGGATTACCATTTAAAGGTAGTAACTCCTTTTGTCGAACGGGAACCCGATCCGGATTATCTCCATGCTTCGGAAGCGGCGCACGAAGCGTTC
Organism: Bacteroidales bacterium; assembly: GCA_031265445.1. GTDB lineage: Bacteria > Bacteroidota > Bacteroidia > Bacteroidales > UBA4181 > JAIRLS01. The sequence continues at coordinate 2,627 of JAISCQ010000196.1, read as the reverse complement.
CGCGATACCAAGTTCTCGGTTCGCATACACTGGGGAATATATTCCATCCGGCAAATGAACGGCGAATCGTGGGGCTTCCTTAACCTGCCCGACGAAAAGAAGCAGGAATACAACCAGCTCTACAAAACGTTCCATCCCGCCGCCTTTGACGCTGATGAATGGATGAGCTTTTTTAAACGTTCCGGATTGCAGGCATTTGCTTTTACCACCAAGCATCACGAAGGCTTCTCCATGTTCGACACGAAAACGCGCGTCAAAAGGCGCGCCAACTACCTCGACAGGGACAATCCCATTGAAGATTGCGACGTGGCGTACAGCATCATGGAAACGCCTTTCAAACGGGATGTGGTCAGGGAACTTACCGATGCTGCGCAGAAAAACGGCATCAAAACAGACCTTTACTTTTCGCATCCCGACTGGTACGATGCCGATTTCAGGCCGTACAACGGTCATCCGCTGACCACGCTGAGCGTCAAGACCAATACCGTCATGTACGGCAACGACATCCATTTCGACTCCACCAAAATAATGACGCCCGAACGCACGCCGGAAGAAACGAATCGTTTGGTAGCGCGCCACCGCGAACAACTGAGGGAACTGCTCACGAATTACGGGAAAATAGACATGCTCTGCCTCGACCAGTGGCTGGGCGCCGACGTCTGGCCGGAAACAAAAGCGACCATCAAAATGATCCGGCAATTACAGCCTGATATCCTGATTCGCTGCCGCGGAATCGGTAACTACGGCGACTATTACACTCCCGAAGGATTTGTCCCGGGCAGCAAGGAAAATACCAATATGCCCTGGATGGTGATCTATCCGCTGGCTTCATCATTTTCATACGATAAGGACGGTTCCAAATACAAAGGCGCTTCGTGGATCATCGCCAACCTTGCCGATGCTGTTGCCAAGGGCGGCAGTTTTATGGTAGGCATCGGGCCTGACGGCGACGGACAGTTTCATCCCAAGGCAATAGAGCAACTGGAAGAAACCGGACGCTGGCTCGCCGTCAACGGCGAAGGTATTTATCATACGCGCGCCCGCGCCGTATGGAAAGAAGGCAATGTGCGTTTCACGCAAAGCAAAGACGGAAGATGCATTTATGCTTTTATCCCTGATTTGTCCGTGGGTGAAATATCGCTCGAATCCGTACGGCTGCGCCCGGGAAGCGACGTCAGGCTGCTGGGTTATCATCAGCCGCTGACATGGACGGCATCGGAAAAAGGCGTAAAAATCACTGTTCCCGATGATTTGCAAAACGGGGAAAATCGTCCGTGCGAATACCTCTGGACACTGAAATTTGAAGACATATACTGAACCTGCACGAATGAAAACATACTTATTCATAAACCCCCAACCGAATACGGTACGGATGAAGGTAAAAAGAGCATACATCGCCCCTTCGTTAACGTTTTTAGACGAATTATCGAAGCGTTCGATAAAAACCGGAATATCGCGCACCGCCCGCTGCATATTCCTGCTTCTGACGTTCACGCTCGCCGTGAAAGCGCAGTGGAAACCGGCAGGCGACAGGATCAAAACCGAATGGGCGGAAAAGATAGACCCGCAAAACGTACTGCCCGAATACCCGCGTCCCATCATGGAACGTTCCGAATGGAAAAACCTGAACGGACTGTGGAACTGCGCGATCGCACCGGTCGGGAAACCCCGTCCGGAATCTTTTGACGGACGGATACTCGTTCCCTTTGCCGTAGAATCGAGCCTGTCGGGTGTACAAAAGCCCCTCGGCAGCAACGAAGAACTGTGGTATCAACGTACGTTCAGCGTACCGGCGTCATGGAAAAATAAAAACATTATCCTGCATTTCGGCGCGGTAGACTGGAAAACAGAGGTATATCTCAACGACATCAAAATAGGCGCTCATACGGGCGGCTATACTCCGTTCCGTTTCAACATCACCCCGTTCCTGAAAAAAGGAGAACAAACGCTGGTGGTGAAAGTATGGGATCCTACCGACCGGTATTACCAGCCGCGCGGAAAACAGGTCAGCCAGCCGGCCAACATAGTCTACACCGCCGTGTCGGGTATCTGGCAGACCGTCTGGCTCGAACCTGTGGAGGAGCAGCATATATCTTCGCTTCAGATACTTCCCGATATCGACAGGGAAATACTTTCGGTAAAAGTGAATACCGAAAACACGACGCCCGGCGACTATGTGGAAGTGAAAGTATCCGACAGCGGCAAACTGCTGTCCGTAACCAAGGGAGTCGTTGCCGAAACGCTCGACATCCCCGTTGCGGCGGCAAAATTGTGGTCGCCCGACACACCGTTCCTCTATGACCTGGAAATCAGCCTTTACAGCCGGGGACGCCTGGCCGACCGGGTAAAAAGTTATGGCGCCATGCGTAAAATTTCGGCCAAGCGCGACCGTAACGGGATCATGCGCCTGCAACTGAATAACAAAGACCTGTTTCACCTTGGACTGTTAGACCAGGGATGGTTTCCCGACGGCCTGTATACCGCGCCGGATGATGAAGCCCTCGCCGGCGACATCATGAAAGCCAAAGCCCTCGGATATAACATGCTCCGTAAACACATCAAGGTGGAACCGGCGCGCTGGTATACCCATTGCGACCGCATCGGGATGCTCGTATGGCAGGACATGC